>NZ_JBHIRN010000011.1:0-78781 GCF_042197205.1 Bartonella sp. AA2SXKL | reverse complement strand
ATTACAGCCATTACCACCGGATTAAAAGCACTTGCAAAAGAACTCAATATTCCCATCATTGCTCTGTCACAACTTTCGCGCCAAGTTGAAAACCGAACCGATAAACGTCCGCAACTCTCTGATTTACGTGAATCTGGTTCAATTGAGCAAGATGCCGACATTGTGCTGTTTGTTTATCGTGAAGAATATTATCTCAAAAATGAAGAACCCAAAGAAGGCACTGCTGAGTATAGCAAATGGCAAGAGGCAATGGAGCAAGCCAAGGGTAAAGCTGAGGTTATTATAGCAAAACAACGCCATGGTCCGACAGGAATCGTTCCCCTTGCTTTTCAATCCGACTTTACATGCTTTAGTGATTTGGAAAAATAGGAGCAGAAAAATGCGTTAAAGAGAGCTTTAAATACCCTTTGAAAAGCATTTGAAGACCCTTTGAGAACCCCTTAAAAACTCTTTGAGAAAAAATAAATTGGTACAAAACCTAGTGGCAAAATATACAAAACCCGCTGGCAAGCTACAATTAAAGATGGGAGCTGATTTTGAGTGGTGTTTTTGCTTTTAGGAGAGCTAAAAATGGAGCTTTTAAAATCGGATTGTAGGTTTCGAAAAATATTGCTTTTATTAGAGTAAATTATGATATTTTTTAGTGTCATAAAATTAAAAAAATCTCGTTCTTTCGTAATATTCAAAGTGAAGAATTTTATAAGTTTTTATCATTATTTTTTATAGAATTCATCGCATCATACATGTAAAGCCAATTGAGATCTGACATAATGCTCTCTGGTGTACGAATTTTCATCATGAGATTGCGTGCAATTGCTATGGGACCGGTTGCGTGATAGGCTAATCTATTGAAATCTCCGCGTTTTTTTACTGCTGCAATACGCGGGGTGCGTGTTGTTTCGTAAAGCGAAAGTGCTTTCGTTAATGAAAAATCTTTCAATGAAAGTGCTTTTGCTAATGTGGTGGCATCTTCGATTGCCATAGCGGCACCTTGTGCTGCAAAAGGTAAGGCAGCATGTGCGCAATCGCCAACAAATACTTGTCTCTCTAAACCGATAAAACGATTTTGTTTCATTTGAAAAAGTGGCCAATAACTCCATTCATCAATATGATCGAAGATTTGTAAGATTTTTGAATTCCAATCTTTAAAAAGAGATTTGAGTTTTTCTTTATCTCCTTTATGGGCCCATCCTTCTTTTGAACTTTCTCCATGCGTAATGGCGACAAAATTAAAAATTTTTTCTGACGATTGAATGGGGTAGACAACAAGATGATTTTTTGGTCCCATCCAAGCCGTAATTGTCTTCATATTTTGCAATGAAGAACGAAAGTTTTGAGGAAGATTATCAGATGTTGTTGTTGCACGCCAAGCAATAAAGCCACTAAAATTTGCTTTTTCATGAAAAGGAGATTGTTGCCGTAATGTTGACCAAATGCCATCACATCCGATCAAGAGGGGCGTTGAATAAAGCTGTTCTGTTGCCGTATCTGTTTTTATTGTCGTGATTTTAATGTTGGTTGCCGATTGGGTAGAAGATACAATCGTTTCGCCTGCTTTGTATTTGATCAAAGGATTTTCAATCACTGCATTATATAAAATTTTTTGTAAAGCCGCGCGGTGAATCGTCATATAAGGGGCTTTCCAATATTTTTCTGTTAGATTAATAAGATGAGCCCGTAGATGTATTTTTAAAGATAATCCATCTTTTAACTCAAGAAAATATGGGATTGTCGCGACTTCAGTGAGTTTGTTAAGAAGTTTCCAGCGAGCAAGAATAGATGTTGCATTTGGTGTCAGTTGAATACCAGCGCCAATCGTTTCAAGTTGCTTACACTTTTCGATAATGGTGCTTGCAATTCCTTTATGAGCGAGTGCTAAAGCAGTGCTTAAACCAGCAATTCCTCCTCCAACGATGATGGGTGATTGTTCCACAAATGATTTCATATTAAACAAGCAGAATTAAAAGAGGGGTTATTAAGAAAGCCAAAAAACGCAATTATAATAGCTTTTCTGGATGATATAAGCATCCTGTTGGGTTTGTTTGATCGTATGATAGCGAGGGAACATAACGATAAAGGGTTGAGCAGTAAGGGCAAATTTTCTCATCTGCTGCTCCCATATCGATAAAGATATGAGGATGATCGAATGGGTGTGTAGCGCCTACACACATAAATTCTTTCACACCAATTTCGATTGTTTTATATCCAAGGTCATTTTGGAAATGAGGAATATTGTGATCAGCCATGGCATACAAACTCCAGAATAAATTTTCTCATCAGCTATGATTGGGCTCTTCTATTTTATAGGCGTGAGTTTGTAATAAAGCGTATAATAATGCAAGCTGCTTTTTAAGACAAATTTTTACTCTTTTATGCTATATTAGAATAGTTGTCTTACTTTTAGTGCTTTGCGCATAGCAATAATTCCAAGTATTTTTAAATATTAAATGGAAAAATGATGAGGGAAGTTAGGCATTGATATATTATTATGATGATAACATAATCAAATGTTATGTGAGATATTTCGTCAAGGATTTTAGAAAATATAAAAGAAAATTATTTAGGATATATGGAACAGAGGGTGGTAAATAAAATTTCTATATCGAATATAACAATGAAAAATCCGGTACGGTTTATTAATCGAGAGTTTTCATGGCTACAATTTAATAATCGTGTTTTGATGGAAGCGGCTAATTCGAAACATCCTTTATTAGAACGTCTACAATTTCTTTCTATTTCAGCTGCAAATCTTGATGAGTTTTTTATGGTTCGTGTTGCAGGACTAGCAGCTCAAATTCGTGCTCGCGTTACAGCGTGCAGTGCAGATGGGCACACTCCACAGGAACAACTTGATATTGTATTAGCTGAGATTTCAAAGCTGCAGGCTCACCAACTACGAGAATTGAATGTTTTACGTGATGAATTAAAAAAGAATGATATTGAAATTATTTGTTCTGATGATCTTTCAGAAATTGAAAAATCATGGCTTGAAAAATATTTTCTTGAGACAATTTTTCCTGTTTTAAAACCTTTACCTGTTGATTCTACTCATCCTTTTCCGTTTATTCCTAATTTAGGGCTTTCTATTGGGCTTCAATTGTCTGGAGAAACTGATCAGAATTCACACACAGTATTGTTGTCTATTTCAATGCTTTTAAGGCGTTTCGTTCTTCTTCCTCAAGAAGGTAATCATTTTCGTTTTATCGCATCTGAAGATGTTATTTGCCTTTTTATTAAACATGTATTTCCTAACTATGAGGTTAAAGGAATTGGTACATTTAGAATAATCCGAGATAGCGATATTGAAGTAGAAGAAGAAGCTGAGGATCTTGTTCATTTTTTTGAAACTGCTCTAAAAAGGCGGCGCCGTGGGCAGGTTATTCGAGTTGAGTTTGACGCAAAAATGCCAGAGAGTTTACGCCAATTTATAGCGAATAGTCTCGCTGTTCCTGATAATTGTATTAATGTCCTTGACGGATTTTTAGCGCTTAATACGGTATCAGAAATTGTTTCTATTCCCCGCGATGATCTTAAATTTATTCCTTATATTTCTCGTGTTCCAGAATGTATTCGTGAACATCATGGGGATTGTTTTGCGGCTATTCGTGAAAATGATATTGTGATTCATCACCCTTATGAGACATTTGATGTTGTTGTCCAATTTTTACGTCAAGCTGCTTGCGATCCTGATGTTGTAGAAATAAAACAAACACTTTATCGTACATCAAATGATAGTCCAATTGTTGGCGCTTTGATTGAAGCAGCTGAACAGGGAAAGTCTGTGACTGCTTTGGTAGAACTTAAAGCACGTTTTGATGAGGAAGCAAATATTCGTTGGGCCCGGGATCTTGAATGTGCTGGGGTTCAAGTTATTTTTGGTTTTATTGCATTAAAAACGCATGCTAAGATGTCATTAGTTGTGAGACGTGAGGGAAAACGTCTTCGCTCTTATGTTCATCTTGGAACAGGAAATTATCATCCCATTAATGCTAAAACTTATACCGATCTTTCTTTTTTTTCCACGGATGATGATATCGCTCATGATGTTGCGTTATTATTCAATTATATTGCGCAATATGAGCGTCCAAATGAAACAATGAAGATTGCTTTTTCACCCTTAACACTGCGTGGTCGTATCTTAGAGCATATTGAGGGAGAAATTGTTCATGCACAACAGGGAAGGTTTGCTGCTATTTGGATGAAAGTTAATGCATTGGTTGATCCTGAAATTATTGATGCTTTATATCGTGCCAGTCAAGCAGGGGTGCAAATTGATTTGGTTGTGCGGGGGATATGTTGTTTACGTCCTGGTATTCTAGGAATTTCGGATAATATTCGTGTAAAATCAATTGTCGGGCGTTTTCTTGAACATAGTCGCATTTTTTGTTTTGGGAATGGTCAAGATTTGCCTAATGAAAATGCACTCGTTTACTTAGGCTCTGCTGATATGATGCCTCGTAATTTGGACTATCGTATTGAAATATTGGTTCCGGTTTTTAATAAAATAGTGCGTCAAAAAATTCTTTTACAGATTATGTTAGCTAATATCATTGATAATCAACAAAGCTTTGATATACTTAAGGATGGAACATCAAAACGTATTACACCGCAGATAGGTGAAAGTCTATTTAATGCGCAGGAGTATTTTATGGCCAATACAAGTTTTGCGGGGGAAAATGAGTCTTTTGAGTCTTCTGTTTCGCGCTTGGTTGCGTTGCATCGGCAACAAGCCGAAATACATAAAGACTAAAATCCAATGACATATAGAGATGCTCAAGGTCGGTTAAAAGGGCGTAAGCCTGTTGCTGTTATTGACATTGGCTCAAATTCTGTTCGGTTGGTTATTTATGAGGGGCTTGTTCGATCACCAACAGTTTTATTTAATGAAAAGATTCTTTGTGGTCTCGGTCATGGTGTGGCGAAAACAGGATTTTTAGAAGAAAAATCGATGAAAATGGCGTTGCAAACACTGAAACGGTTTCGTACGCTTTGTCGACAGATTGGGGCAGATGAGGTCTATACTTTAGCAACAGCAGCAGCACGAGATGCACAGAATGGCGTAGCATTTATTCAGCATGCTGAAGATATTTTGCAAAATAAAATATATCTTCTTTCAGGAAGTGAAGAAGCTATGTATTCAGCATATGGAGTTGTGTCTACTTTTTATCAACCAAAAGGTATTTCTGGGGATCTTGGTGGTGGAAGTCTTGAGCTGATTGATATTGATCATTCTGATGTTGGTGAAGGGATAACGCTCCCATTGGGTGGTTTAAGGCTACAGTATATGTCAAATAATGATAGTGCTGTAGCTACAAAAATTGTACATGAGCAATTTTATAAATCGTCTGTTGTTCGTACTCGTAAAGGTATAGCACGTTATTTTTATGCAGTAGGGGGGACATGGCGTAATTTGGCAAAACTCCATATGGCAATGAAACACTATCGGCTCCCTGTTATGCATGGCTATGAAGTTGATGCCGTTGAAATGGAGAACTTTTTACGTCTTGTAGCACGTGGCAATATTGATAATATGAGAGGGATTGCAGCGGTTTCTCAGAATCGTCGAAAACTTTTATCTTATGGGGCAATAGTTCTTATTGAACTCATTCAGTGTATGGAGTTTGAAAAGATAATCTTTTCTGGTGCTGGCGTTCGTGAAGGTTTTCTTTATTCACGTTTGCCGCAGGCGATTCGGCTTTCAGATCCTCTCATTGCAGCATGCACAGAAATGGCTATTTTACGGGCACGTTCACCAAAACAAGCAGAAGAACTCATTGATTTTACGACGAATGCTTTTAAAGTTTTTGGAATTTCAGAAACCGAAAATGAATGCCGTTATCGTCAAGCCGCTTGTCTTCTTGCGGATATTGGTTGGCGTATACATCCAGATTATCGAGGCAATGAAGCAGCAAATCAAATAGCTTTAGGATCTTATCCAGGAATTTCTCATGAAGGGCGCCTTTATGCGGCACTTGCTGTTTTTTTTCGCAATACGAGTTTATTGGTTGATAAAGAATCTCTTCCCATTTTTCAATTAGCAACTCAAAATATAATTGAAAAAGCACGTATTCTTGGCGAAACTATGCGTATTGCTCATCTTTTTAGTGCTTCTGTTGCAGGAATTTTACCTCATTTATTGTGGCATAAAAAAGCAGATCATATTATCCTGCAGATCCCAAAGAATTACGCTGGGTTATTAGGAGAACGTCCTCTTGGACGATTACAGAAGTTATCAAAAATAATAAAACAACCTCTCGCTTTTGAAATTTTTTGATTTTTTTCCTAATTTATTCGTGTTTTATGTCTTAATAATAGGGCCATTGACGAGGGATAAACTAGGTAGCCTATCATCATGAGCTGGACAATAGGACTTGTTCCATAACGCCCATGCTAGACACCACGCAAAGCATTTGTAATGCCTGAGCATTCATAAAAGAAAACATAATTTTTTATTCTGTTACTTGCATCACAGGATGGATTTTTCACTTCATAAGCTTCATGTGAAAATGAAAAGTTTTGTCCATTTTTACGTGAAAAGGTTTTCTTTTTATGCTGCGTCGTTATAACGTTTCTGTTTAGCTTGCTCGATTATCTTGATAAGATTACGATTGTAACCAACGCGATAAAAAACAAGTTTTAAAGATTTTGGGAGAGATCCATTGGTTACATGACGCTGGAATGTTGAAATACTCATATGAAACAGTTTTGCACTTTCACGGTCTGTCAAAAGAATATCATTTCAGTCATTATAAAATCCTTTCACTATAAAAAATAGAAATAAATCACAACTATTTATTAACCATGATTTTCGAATCCTTTGAAAGGTGTTTAATTTATAAAAAACAGCGCTTTATCATATAATTTCTTATGTGAAACTTTATGAGTCTTATTGAGATGGAATGAGAGAATCTTACGATATTCGGAGGTCTAATTCAATATAAATAACGCTAGATTATCGTTAGAAATCAATATATTGCTTTTGTTAGGTATTTTAGTTGTTATGCTGGCTCGTTTTTGATTGTTAGATTGCAATCTTGGTAGTTTTTAATACGATATGGTGACGTGAGGCATTATATCTTTGTTTGTTCCTATTTCTAGGCTGCTATTTTTGTAATGAATGCGCTTTTATTATCAGAACTTTTTTTTTCAAAACTTTTAAATAAGGAACTGTCTGTTTTTTTAGATTATTTTTAATGGGATTTCTATTTAATTGACCTGATAAAGATTTAGCTATCATTTTAATAAGAGTTTACTATTTAATTTTTTAACTTTGTCAGAAGTAGGCTTTATTTATCCTGTTTGCGTTGGCCTATAGGGCATACCAATTGATGTAGATAATGAGTAGCGTAATGGATTTTTCAAAATGAAAATGTAAATTAAAGCTGTTTTGTGCTTATTTTTCCATCGTTAAAGTAAAACCCTATCTGGCCCTTTAGCAGTTGTTCGGCTTTTTTACCAAATATTTCATAGCGCCAGCCATTCATAGCGGGAATATTTTTCTTTATTCCTCCATTGGCAATTTTTTCTAAATCATTAGATGTTGCAATAATTTTAGGGGCAATGCTGTTTTCATTTGCAACAATTTTTAATAACACTTTGAGCAGATCGATAACAGCGGCTGTCGTATCATTGAGTGGATTATGTTTAGGAATGGGGGGTAAAGTAGAAAGATCCACCTCTAATCCTTCGTGGACAGCTTTGATTAATGATTGAGCAATTGAGAGTTTATCCCAGTTCTTATTAAGACTGCGCAACCGTTTTAATGCAGATTCATCTTTTGGTTGTTGGGTTGCTATTTCTATAAGACATTCATCTTTTATGATATGACGACGTGGCATATTGTATTTTCGTGCTTCACGTTCCCGCCAAGCTGCTATCTTTTGTAATACAGCAAGTTCACGTGGCTTTTTAATTTTTCCTTTCACTTTTTTCCATGCTTCATCTTCTGGCATATCATAGGTTTTAGGATTTAAAAGGATTGTTATTTCATCATCCATCCAGTGAGCTCGTTGATTTTTCTCTAACCTTTTTTTCAATAACAAGTAAACATCTCTTAAGTAAGTTACATCGGAAAGTGCATAGAGCAGTTGTTTTTCAGACAAAGGGCGGTAACTCCAGTCTGTAAAGCGGGAGGATTTATCAAGATGATGCCCTGTACAGCGTTGTACAATTTGATCATAGGAGATAGAATCACCAAATCCACAAATGGATCCTGCTATTTGCGTATCAAAGAGAGGGGAAGGAATAACACCTCCAAGGTGATAAATTGTTTCAATATCTTGGCGCGCAGCATGAAAAACTTTTACAACTTTTTTATCGACCATAAGATCAAAAAATGGTTGTAAATCAATATCTGGTGCTATGGGATCAATCAAAACTGTAACATCTGGTGATGCAAGCTGTATTAAACACAGTTGAGGCCAAAAAGTTGTTTCGCGGATAAACTCAGTATCGACAGTTACAAAATCAGAGGTACGTAGAGCGTTAAGTGCAATTTCAAGATCTGTTGTTTGTGTAATAAGATTCATCATTTTATTATAATTCGATAAATTAAATTTGTTCTTTGTTGACTTTATTTTTGAGTTTTTATTCTCATATCTTGACAAATGGTTATTAAAAAGCGTTTGTAGCGCATGTGAATATTATAATCAAAGGCAAAAAACATGCATCGTTATCGCAGTCATCATTGTGCGGCTCTCCGTAGATGTGATGTAGGAACACAAGTTCGTCTTTCGGGGTGGGTTCATCGTGTTCGTGATCATGGAGGGATTCTTTTTGTGGATTTACGTGATCATTTTGGAATCACACAAATTGTTGTTGATCCTGCTTCACCAGCTTTTAAAGTGATTGAAAAAGTGCGTTCTGAATGGGTTATTCGTGTGGATGGGGAGGTATGTGCACGTGCTGATGAGGTTATTAATGCAACGCTTCCAACAGGTGAGATTGAAATTTTTGCACAAGAGGTAGAAATTCTTTCAAAATCTGATGAGCTTCCTTTACCGGTTTTTGGTGAGCCTGATTATCCAGAAGATATTCGATTAAAATATCGTTTTCTTGATTTGCGTCGGGAGACTATGCACAAAAATATCATGCGTCGGACTGAAATTATTGCGGCTATGAGACGGGCTATGCAAAATAATGGTTTTACGGAATTTACGACGCCACTTTTGACGTCTTCATCGCCGGAAGGGGCGCGTGATTTTTTAGTTCCAAGTCGTGTTCATCAGGGAAAATTTTATGCGTTACCGCAAGCGCCACAGCAATATAAACAATTGTTGATGATGTCAGGTTTTGATCGTTATTTTCAGATTGCTCCATGTTTTAGAGATGAAGATCCAAGGGCCGACCGTCTTCCTGGTGAATTTTATCAATTAGATGTTGAAATGAGTTTTGTTGAGCAAGAAGATGTTTTAGCAACTATGGAACCTATTATGCGTTCTATTTTTGAAGAATTTGCGGATGGAAAAACTGTGACACAAAGCTTTCCTCGCATTTCTTATGATGAAGCAATGCGAAAATATGGTTCTGATAAGCCTGACTTGCGTAATCCGATCATTATGGAAGATGTTTCTCAGCATTTTTATAATTCTGGTTTCAAAGTCTTTGCTCAAATTTTAGCGAATGATGAGAATGCACAAGTGTGGGCTATTCCAGCTAAAACGGGTGGAAGTCGTGCTTTTTGTGATCGTATGAATGTATGGGCACAAGGCGAGGGGCAACCAGGGCTCGGCTATATTTTCTGGCGTGAAGAAGAAGGAAAATTTGAAGGAGCAGGGCCTATCGCCAAAAATATTGGTGAACAGAGGACTGAAGCAATCCGTATACAGCTTGGGCTTGAAAGTGGAGATGCCTGTTTTTTTGTAGCTGGCGATCCAAAAAAGTTTTCATCTTTTGCCGGAGCAGCACGCATAAGGGTAGGGGAAGAATTAGATCTTCTCGATAGAGATAGTTTCTCTTTGGCGTGGATTGTTGATTTTCCATTTTTTGAATGGAATGAAGATGAAAAAAAGATTGATTTTGGACATAATCCTTTTTCCATGCCTCAAGGGGGAGAAAATGCCCTTGCCTGTCAAGATCCTCTTACTATTAAAGCTTTTCAATATGATCTTGTTTGCAATGGTTATGAAATTGCATCAGGTGGAATTCGTAATCACTTACCAGAAATGATGCTTAAAGTTTTTGAACTTGTAGGACTTTCTAAGGAAGTTGTGAAAGATCGTTTCGGTGGTCTTTATCGTGCATTCCATTATGGGGCTCCACCACATGGTGGTATGGCTGCAGGAATTGACCGCATCATTATGCTGTTGCAAGGTGTTAAAAATTTGCGTGAAGTTGCTTTATTCCCTATGAACCAACAGGCGCTTGATCTTTTAATGAGCGCTCCGTCTGATGTTTCTCCTACACAATTACGTGATTTAGGAATCCGTATGGCTCCTACTCACAAAAATAGCTCATAAAGTTGATAATGGATTGTTTTCATCTTTTCTACGTAGAGTGAAGTTTTGATGCCTTTCAAGAGTCAACGATGTGTGCGTGTACTGTTTGTGAAATTTAGATAGGCAAAACGCTATTGTGTTGATTCTTTACGAGGCATTTTTATTCCTTGTTTCTATAGTGGCTCTTCCACTTGTGATAGGTGAGAAAATGATTATGACTGCTTGATCATGAATAAATTAGAAATGAAAGAACTCTATAATATTTGGGAGTCTCATTTTAGTTGAAAAAAATGAATTATCTTTATGTGTCAATATATTATTTATTTTTTATTGAAGTTTTTACAACGTTGTAGCAGAGAATTGTGTCTCTTCGTTTTTATGAGAATAATGTGGTTTTCCATTCTATGGACTTACTCTGAAAAGTTTATATTTCATAAGCTTTGAACATTTTTTTGGTTTTTCGTAGAAAAACTGAATGGGGTTGTTATACAATTTATCTTTATAATAAAAGATGATGTTTGAAAGGTGCTTTTGTCATTTCAGAAAAGATGAAATAACTCTTTGTGGGCAGTTAAATTATCGTCGAATTTGACAAAGCTTTCAATAAATTACTTAGGACAAGGGGGGAAGGACATGTATAAATTTTTCAAATTGATATAATTTTCTGTTCATGTTCTAATTGCAGCGTTTGTTTTTATGTAATTGACTTTTAATAAAAAAGTCGACTCATAGAAGATTTAATTAAATAAATCCTATAAAATAATTTCTTATTATTGTGGGAATTGTTGTTTTAATCTATGTCTGATAAAATGAATTTACCTTTTGATAAAGAACATATTGAACCAATAGAATTACGTTCTGCTTTACAGGAACGTTATTTGGCTTATGCACTTTCTACGATTACACACCGTGCATTGCCTGATGTACGTGATGGATTGAAGCCGGTCCACCGGCGGATTGTTCATGCGATGCGTCTTCTCAAACTAAATCCTGGACAGTCTTATGCGAAATGTGCGCGGATTGTTGGTGATGTCATGGGAAAATTTCATCCTCATGGGGATGCGTCTATTTATGATGCCTTGGTGCGCTTGGCTCAAAGTTTTGCTGTTCGTTATCCGTTGGTTGATGGGCAAGGCAATTTTGGTAATATTGATGGTGATAATGCTGCTGCCATGCGTTATACGGAAGCACGTATGACTGAAGTGGCTGCATTGTTACTTGAAGGAATTAATGAGAATGCTATTGATTTTCGTTTAACCTATAATGAGGAAGATGAAGAGCCGGTTGTTTTACCAGGAGCTTTCCCTAATCTTTTAGCAAATGGTTCTTCTGGTATTGCTGTTGGTATGGCAACATCTATTCCACCCCATAATGTTGCTGAGCTTTGTGATGCAGCGCTCCATTTGATTGCGCATCCCGATGTAAATGATGAGGAATTAAATCAATTCGTTCTTGGTCCTGATTTTCCGACGGGGGGAATTTTAGTTGAACCTAAAAAAAGTATTGAGGAATCCTATCGTGTTGGGCGTGGATTCTTTCGCTTGCGTTCACGTTGGCATCAGGAACCTGGTAGCCGTGGTTCTTATGTGATTGTTGTGACTGAAATTCCCTATCAGATTCAAAAGTCACGTCTTATTGAAAAAACAGCAGAGTTATTGCTTGCACGCCGATTGCCAATGCTTGAGGATATCCAAGATGAATCAGCAGAAGATATCAGAATCGTGCTTGTTCCTAAAAATCGGTCGGTTGATCCGGAGCTCCTTATGGAGTCTCTTTTTAAATTGACTGACTTTGAAGTAAGATTTCCCCTTAATCTGAATGTTTTGTCTTTGGGAAAAATACCCAATGTTCTTTCTTTGCGAGAAAGTTTGCAGCAATGGCTTGAACATCGTCAAGAAGTGCTTATTCGTCGCTCTTATTATCGGCTTGATCAAATTGATAGCCGATTGGAAATTCTTCATGGATATCTTATTGCCTATTTAAATCTCGATGAGGTCATTCAGATTATTCGTGAAGAGGATGAACCGAAAAAGAAGCTGATTAATCGGTTTGAATTAACAGAAAATCAAGCTGAAGCTATTCTTAATATGCGCTTGCGTTCTTTGCGTAAACTTGAGGAATTTGAAATTCGTAAAGAATTTGAAAGTTTGAAAGCTGAAAAAGAAAAACTACAGAATTTATTAGCTTCTCCTATAAAACAGTGGAAAATAATTTCAGAAGAAATCAAAAAAGTTCGAAACACTTTTGGTCCTGAAACACTTTTGGGGAAAAGACGTACGACGTTTGAAGAGGCACCAAGACATGATCTTGATGATATTCAACAAGCAATGATCGAAAAAGAACCGATTACTATTGTTATTTCTGAAAAGGGGTGGATGCGTGCTTTGAAGGGACACTTGAACGATTATAAAGCACTTTCTTTTAAAGAAGGAGACAGTTTAAAGTTAGCCTTTCCAGCATTTACGACCGACAAGATTGTGCTGATCAGTACGGGGGGGAAGTTTTTTGCTATTGGTGCAAATAATTTACCTGGAGGGCGGGGACATGGTGAACCTATTCGTCTCTTAGTTGATATGGATGATGAGCACGATGTTCTCACAGCGTTTGTGCATCACGCCGAGGAAAAATTGCTCTTGGTTTCATCTCACGGTAATGGTTTTATTGTTTCTTCTGCAGAAGTGATCGCCAATACACGAAAAGGAAAGCAAGTGATGAATGTGAAAGCTCCTGATAAGGTAAAGCTTTGTGTTCCGGTAAATGGTGATCATGTTGCTGTAGTCGGTGAAAACCGTAAAATGCTTATTTTTTCTATTGAACAAATACCAGAAATGAATCGCGGTAAAGGTGTTCGTTTACAGCGTTATAAAGAAGGTGGTGTTGTTGATGCCAAGACTTTTAATTTATCAGAAGGCTTAAGTTGGCAAGATACAGCTGAACGAATCTTTAACCGTCAAGCTGATGATCTCATTGAATGGATGGGAATGCGTGCGTGCGTCGGGCGTTTGGTTCCAAGAGGATTTCCAAAATCAGGAAAATTTATCAATTAAATGTATTTTATAAATAGGAAAGTTCCCTATGGTTTTATGATTGTGTAAGATATTAATTTATAAAGATAATTTATTATTTTTTATATTGAACGAAAGACCTAAAGCGTAAGTTTTTCTCTTATTTCGATCTTGTTTAGGTTAAATCAATCAAAACTGTTTGTTTGCCTGTCATGAGATGAGAGACTAGCCCGTCTTCATAAAAACTATTGAAGAAAAGAATCAAAATATTTTTTAATAAACCGTTTCACAGACAAGAGTTGTTGCAACAATAGGTATGTTTGTTTTTTTACATTATACCATTTATGGGTGCTGTCGTGATATGATTTGATATTTCGAGAGCTGTACCTTTAAACAAACAATGTGAATGTTTAACACAAGAATGTTCTATTTGGAGATGTTTTATTTTGTCTGATAGGTTTATTTTCTTATTGTTCAAGAGAGATGTTATTAATCTTTCGTAGTAATATTTATTCGTTAGGATTACTATGATATTGTCTAAAAAGATGACCACGTTCAGCCCATAAGACGAGAAGTATGGCAGTGAGACTCAGAAAGAAAAATCCTGCTGAGTTTGGGATGGTTGTTTCATCAAATTGTTGGGCAATAAAAAAGCTAAGTCCTGCACCGATAGATGTTTGAAGAAAGCCGGATACAGAAGAAGCTGTTCCAGCTATTTCTCCTACAGGTTCAAGAGCGAGTGTATTGAAATTGGCCATAATACCACCGCAGGTAAACATTAATATACAATATAACGTCATATAAAAAGGAAAAGGGATAACACCACCTGCTAAGATGGACCCAATAAACCAAATGCATGAAGTGGCACAAAAGAGCAAAAGCATAGTATGAGCAATACGCCGCATTCCAAGGCGTCCAACGAGTTGAGAGTTAAAGAATGATGATAGAGCTTGAAATGCAGCACCAACTGCAAAAGCAATAGGGAACCAAAGTCCTAGATTATAGATCCCTTCATATGTTTGTTGTGATGTATTAACGGCGGTAAAGATACAGCCTAAAATAATGGAAGTTGCAAGTGTATAGCAAAGTGTTGTGCGATTGGTTATTACAATCCATAAGTTGTGTTTAACTGAAGAAAAGGAAAGAGAGCGTTGCGCATAAAGAGTTTCAGGCAAGCGCAGTTGAATCCAAATCATCAGTCCTAAACCAATCATTGCCATGAAAATAAAAATATATTGCCAATGTCCAAGAAGTAAAATGATCTGTCCTGTTGCGGGACCAACCATTGGTGCAACAAGAAAAACCATCATAACAATAGACATAACTTCTGCCATTTTTCGACCACTGTAAAGATCACGTACGACGGAAACTGTAAGAACTCGCATAGCAGCCCCTCCAATTCCTTGCAAGATACGTAAAATAAGTAAGAGAGAAAAATCAGTTACAAAGGCACAGCCAATCGCCGTAAATGAATAAAAAGCGAGTCCGAGAAGAATAAGTTTACGTCGTCCATACCTATCGCTTATTGGACCGAAAAATATTTGAGCAATACCATAGCTAATAAGATAACTCGAAATGATATAATGTTGATCATTTTCATTGAGAACATTTAAGCCGTCTAAAATATCGGGCATAGCTGGCAGCATAATATCAACAGCTATAGCGTTAATAGCCATGAGCGAAGCAATAAGAATAACAAATTCTTTATAGCCAATTTTGTTTCTAATCGCATCTCTATGCGTTTGTTCATCGACTGAATATGACATATGGCATCCTTGAAATAAAAATTTCGTCTGAAAACAGCTCTTTTTAAGAGTCTGAATAAAATGAAAGATACCTATGATTGATTACATGGAATATTGTTTTCTTTCAAAAGTTCCTGTAACTCATTGTTTTGAAACATCTCTTTAACAATATCACAGCCTCCGATAAATTCACCTTTGATATAAAGCTGTGGAATTGTTGGCCAATTTGAGTAATCTTTAATCCCTTGACGCAATTCGTTAGAAGTTAAGATATTAATCCCTTTATAATTCAATCCTAAATAATCAAGAATTTGAACAACTTGTCCTGAAAACCCGCATTGCGGAGCGTCAGGTGTTCCTTTCATGAATAAAATGACGTCGTTTGTTTTAATTTCGTTGTCAATAAAATCATGAACAGTGGTCATTTTTATCCCTCGATATTTCAGATTTTTATCAGTGTGTAATTTATATTCATACTGCTTTTAATCGTATTAAATGTGTGAATGCAAGAAGAAATTTTAGATTATTTTGGGACATTTGTTTGCAATATTAAGGCGTGAAGGTCATTTCCCATATTGCCTTTAAGGGCATCATAGACCATTTTATGTTGTTGAACACGGGTTTTACCACGAAAACTTTCAGAAATAACTTCTGCAGCATAATGTTCCCCATCTCCAGCAAGATCACGAATTCTTACAGTAGCATCAGGAATGCCTTCACGAATAAGCGTTTCAATTGCATGGGCACTCATTGCCATCATTATTCTCCTATGTTGTTCATTTTTTATAAAGGCTGTTTAAGAGAAAAAACAATTTTTATTCTTCACCCATAAATTGTGGAAACCAGTTTTCATAGGCTTTTGTGAGTTTGTCTACTGAAAGTGTTAATATCCCATCTATATTAAGAGAAGTACCCTCGACTTGACCTAGCTCTGTTAAAGAAACTGTATTGATTTGTGCACGCTCTTTAAGACTATTAAGAGAGTGAGGTTTGACGGCTAAAAGATAACGTCCTTGGTCTTCTCCAAAAAGTTCTGCATGATGGGGTGATTTATTGCTTAATTTTACTTTGATTCCTTTACCTGCTTTAATGACCATTTCAGCAAGTGCTATCGCTAATCCTCCGTCAGAAAGGTCATGGGCGGCGTGAATAAAACCACGATGTATGACATCTCGAACAAATTGACCATGCTTTTTTTCAAGTTGTAAATCTACAGGGGGGGGGGGGCCTGCATCAATATTTAAAATGTTACGTGCATAGATTGATTGTCCTAAATGGGAGCCGCAATTTCCTACTAAAACAAGAATATCTCCATTTTGCATACCACTTATTGTTACCATTTTAGACCAATCATTAAGAAGGCCTACCCCAGCAATTGTGGGGGTTGGAAGAATGGCTTCCCCATTTGTTTCGTTGTAAAGAGAAACATTGCCTGAAACGATAGGAAAATCAAGGATTCTACAAGCTTCTCCTATACCTTTAATAGCAAAAACCAGCTGTCCCATAATTTCAGGTTTTTCAGGGTTACCAAAATTGAGATTATCTGTAGCAGCCAGTGGTGTTGCACCTGTCGTACTAATGTTTCGCCAGCATTCTGCGACAGCTTGTTTCCCCCCTTCATAAGGGTCTGCTTCACAATAGCGAGGTGTTACATCAGAAGAAAAAGCAAGAGCACGTTTGCTGTTGTTTCCTACACGGATAACGCCTGCATCACCTCCTGGACAAACAAGGCTATTTCCTTGGATAAGGGTATCATATTGTTCATAAACCCATCGCCGAGAACTTTGATCAGCAGAATTCAATAAGCTCAGAAGCGCATCACCAAGATTTTCAACTTTTTTGACGTCTTCTGCTTTCAAGGGTGTTTTTTTTGCCGGCTCACTCCAAGGACGATCATAAACAGGCGCTTCATCACCAAGCTCTTTGATGGGAAGATTGACAACTTCTTCCCCTTGATGAAATACACGAAAACGTAAATCATCGGTTGTTTTTCCAATGATAGAAAAATGTAGTCCCCACTTATGAAAAATTGCTTCTGCTTGCTTTTCTAGTTCTGGTTTAAGGACCATGAGCATACGCTCTTGACTTTCAGAAAGCATCATTTCATAGGCTGTCATGTTTTCTTCTCGAACAGGAACTGTATCAAGATTAAGCTGTATCCCCAGATTTCCTTTTGCTCCCATTTCAACGGCAGAAGAGGTGAGTCCTGCTGCCCCCATATCTTGAATAGCAACCACGGCTCCAAGTTCCATGAGCTCTAAACATGCTTCAAGGAGACATTTTTCTGTAAAAGGATCACCGACTTGAACAGTTGGGCGTTTTTCACTGATTGAAGAATCAAATTCAGCAGAAGCCATTGTTGCTCCACCGACACCATCACGTCCTGTTTTTGCACCCAGATAAACAACAGGGAGTCCAATACCTTGTGCTTTAGAATAAAAAAGGGCGTCTGTCTTTGCAATACCGGCGACAAAAGCGTTAACAAGGATATTGCCATTATAACGCTCATCAAAATTTACTTCTCCACCAACCGTTGGAACACCAAAAGAATTGCTGTAACCACCTATTCCAGAAACAACACCAGAAACAAGATGGCGTGTTCGTGGGTGGTCAGGAGCACCAAATCGCAATGCATTCATAGCAGCAACAGGACGGGCTCCCATTGTAAAGACATCACGTAAAATACCACCAACACCTGTCGCTGCACCTTGATAAGGTTCAATATAAGAAGGGTGGTTATGGCTTTCCATTTTGAAAACAACACATTGTCCTTCGCCAATATCGACAACACCAGCATTTTCACCAGGTCCTTGGATGACACATTTTCCTTCTGTCGGAAGAGTTTTTAGCCATTTTTTAGATGATTTATAGGAACAATGTTCGTTCCACATTGCAGAAAAAATTCCTAGTTCAGTAAATGTTGGTTCTCTACCAATTAACGTTAGGATACGTTGATATTCATCTTCTTTTAGCCCGTGTTGTGCAATGAGTTCTGATGTAATAGTGATGTTATTGCAAGGCTTCATGAGTATTTATCCGTCAAATTAATCGAAATTTAGTATTTTTATTTTTTAAACCTAGCAGCTTATATTATAAACAATAATGTTGTTTAATAATAAAAATATTTATAGACAGTAAGCTGAAGATTTTGTCCGTTTGTTTGGTGGGATTTAAGACTAAAAATGGTCTTAAATAATTATGTGTTTAGAAAATAATATCCATTGTTGTTTGTGAAGAGCTTTGTTTATAGCTTTATGAAGCAAGAAATGGTATAAATCCTTATTTTTTTAAATTATGGAGCGCGAGTATTTTTGCAGCATTATCCATTTACTAACTCTAAAGCACTTTGAAAAAGTAAACGACCGTCAGTACCTCCGTGGGCGGGTTCAATAAAGTTTTCAGGATGGGGCATCATACCAAGAATATTACCAGCTTTATTAACAATACCAGCAATATCTTTCATTGAGCCGTTCGGGTTTGTATTTTCTGCATAGCGAAAAACAATTTGTTCATTGTCTTCCATTTGTTTCAATGTTTCACTATCAACAAAATAATTTCCGTCATGATGGGCAACAGGACAACGAATAATTTGTCCTTTAGAATAATATCGAGAAAATTTTGTCTTGGCGTTGACGACTTCAAGCTTGATTTCACGACAAACAAATTTTAAAGAAGCGTTACGCATTAAAGTACCGGGTAATAATCCTGCTTCCAACAAAATTTGAAATCCATTACAGATACCTATAATTGTCGTACCTTCTTGTGCTTTTTCACGAATGGCTTTTAAGATGGGAGTTCGCGCTCCAATCGCACCACATCTTAAGTAGTCGCCATAAGAAAAACCACCAGGAATAATAATAACATCTACATCTGGAATTGTTGTTTCTGTTTGCCAAATTTTTAGTGGCTCAACTCCCGTTATATGATGTAATGCTGCAACCATATCTCGATCACGATTTAATCCAGGAAGTTGAATGATGGCAGTTTTCATGAGCGTTTCACTTACAGAAGTTCGATTGTATAATTTTCAATGACAGTATTTGCGAGTAACTCTTCACACATTTGTTCAAGTTTTTTCTTTGCAGTTTCAGAAGGTAAATCATCAAGAACAATATCAAAAACCTTTCCTTGACGAATAGATTGAATGCCTTCGAAAGCCAAACTTTTTAAAGCACCGACAATTGCTTCTCCTTGTGGATCAAGAACGCTTTCTCTTAAAGTAACTGTAATGCGTGCTTTCATTTTTTGCTTCCTGCTTTTTAAAAGAACCTCTCCTTTGAAGAGGGGTGTTTGTATAAGGTGATGTTTTTTACCTTGTTTTTACTTTACGAGAACGGGACCACTTGGTCGTGTTGGTTCGTTTTCATTCATAATACCAAGACGTTTAGCAACTTCTTGATAGGCATTAATAAGCCCTCCCATATCACGACGAAAACGGTCTTTATCCATTTTTTCTTGTGTGTGCATATCCCATAGTCGTGCAGAATCAGGAGAGATTTCATCAGCAAGAACAATGCGCATTGTTTCATCTTCCCACAGGCGACCAAATTCCATTTTAAAATCAATTAATTGGATGTTAACACCGGCAAAAAGCCCAGAAAGAAAATCATTAATACGAATTGAAAGTTGCATGATATCTTCTATCTCTTGTGGGACAGCCCACCCAAAAGCTGTGATATGTTCTTCCGTTACCATAGGATCATCGAGAGAATCATTTTTATAGTAGAATTCAATGATGGATTGCGGAAGCGGGGTTCCTTCTTCCAGTCCTAAACGCTTAGCAAGAGAGCCGGCAGCAACATTGCGAACAACAACTTCCAACGGAATGATTTCCACTGCTTTAATAAGCTGTTCGCGCATGTTTATACGTTTGATAAAATGTGTTGGGATGCCCAAACGTCCAAGATGGCTAAAAATATGTTCCGAAATTCGGTTGTTTAAAACGCCCTTTCCGTCGATAATTTCATGTTTTTTTGCATTAAAGGCAGTTGCATCATCTTTAAAAAATTGAATATAAGTTCCTGGTTCAGGTCCTTCATATAAAATTTTAGCCTTGCCTTCATAAATACGGTGGCGACGATTCATCATGATTCTCTATTTATCTTGAGAGGTTTTTAATAACATTAATAAATGATACTATCCTAATTGATAGAATTTCTCAATGATATTGCTATGATACTTTTATAATTTTTATCATTACACGTTTACCCAAAGGTGAAGATACATAAGCGATGAGAAAGAAGATCACCTCTTTTGGATCAAATTTTTGCAAGAAAGTGAGAGAGGACCATAAGCCCTTCAGGCCAAGGTCCGTGTCCGGATTCTGCGTTAATATGGCCAGAATACCCAGCATCAACAAAGAGTGATCCCCAATCATTGGCAATTTTTTCTGCTACTGAAAATTGACAAAACTCATCGTTGCGACTGGCTATGACAATAGAAGGAAAAGGAAGCTTTTGGCGATGATAGGGGCCAAATGTCATTAAATGTTTGGGACGTATTTTTTCATTGGCGACATCTGGAGGTGCAACAAAGAAAGCGCCACAAATTTTTTCTGTATTTTGTACAGTTGCATGAATAACACTGGGAACTCCTAATGAATGAGCAATAAGCATAACAGGCCTTTGAGCTTTTGCGATGGCGGTTTTAACTTTGTTAACCCACTCTTCACAAACAGGCTTTGACCAATGGAGTTGTTCAATGCGGCTGGCTGTCGACAATTTTTTTTCCCAGCGCGTTTGCCAATGATCTGGACCAGATCCTTTGTAGCCAGGAACAATAAGAATATCGAGTTGATTTGCTTTCATGAATTGTTTTCTTTGTTACAACAGATTTTTGATCATAGGTTGAATGGATTTTGGTTTTCTATGTCGCTTTATTGTTCTTCAAAAACACGTTTAAAAATCGTATTGATATGTTTGGTGTGGTAAGAAAGATCAAATTTTTCGCGAAGTTCTTCTTCACTTAAAGCTTTGGTAACATCTTTGTCGTTGAGGAGTTCTTCTAAAAAATCTTTTCCTTGTTCCCAAACTTTCATCGCATTTCGTTGTACAATCCTATAAGAATCTTCACGACTAATCCCTGCTTGTGTGAGTGCTAAAAGAACCCGTTGTGAGTGAACAAGACCGCGGAATTTATTGAGATTTTTTTGCATATTTTCTGGATAGACAATGAGATTTTCAATGACAGATGTGAGGCGAGAAAGAGCAAAATCAAGTGTAATAGTCGCATCTGGAGCAATATAACGCTCAACAGATGAATGGGAAATATCACGTTCATGCCAAAGAGCTACATTTTCCATGGCTGGGAGTGCAAATGCACGTACCATACGGGCTAATCCAGTTAAATTTTCTGTTAAAACTGGATTACGTTTGTGAGGCATTGCCGATGAACCTTTTTGCCCAGGTGAGAAATGTTCCTCTGCTTCAAGAACTTCTGTTCGTTGTAAGTGGCGTATTTCTATTGCTAGCCTTTCAATAGAGGAAGCAATAACACCAAGTGTTGCAAAAAACATAGCATGACGATCTCTTGGTATTACTTGGGTGGAAACCGGTTCAGTACGCATCTTCAAGGCTTTTGCTACATGTTCTTCAACGCGTGGATCGATATTAGCAAAAGTTCCTACAGCTCCTGAAATCGCGCAAGTAGAAACTTCTTCTCGTGCAGCAAGAAGACGTTTGCGACAACGGGAAAATTCAGCGTATGCAAGAGCAAACTTGATTCCAAATGTTGTCGGTTCAGCATGAATGCCATGACTCCGCCCAATGGTGATTGTCTCTTTATGCTCAAAAGCACGTCTTTTTAATGCTTCAAGAAGTTGATCTATATCCTCTAGCAAAATATCACTCGCACGCATCAATTGAATGTTCAGCGTTGTATCGAGAACATCAGATGATGTCATGCCTTGGTGGATAAAACGTGCCTCTGGTCCAATGAATTCAGCTAGGTGGGTTAGAAATGCGATAACATCATGTTTGGTAATTGCTTCAATTTCATCAATGCGATTGACATCAAATTTAGCTGCTGCCCCTTTTTCCCAAATGACTTTGGTGGCTTCTTTCGGAATAATCCCTAAGTGAGCAAGGGCATCACAGGCATGGGCTTCAATTTCAAACCAAATACGATATTTTGTTTCGGGAGACCAAATTGTTACCATTGCAGGGCGGGAATAACGTGCGATCATCATTTTTTTCCTTGTTGTGAGAGGATTGCGGCTTGGCGCAATGCACTAATACGTGTTTTGTAAAGCTCTTTATTGCCATCTTTATAAATTGCAGAGCCTGCGACAAATACATTTGCACCAGCTTTTGCAGCTATCCCAATTGTATCAACGGTGATACCACCATCAACTTCAAGATCAATAGGGCGGTTTGCAATCATGTTTTTAACGCGCTTAATTTTATTTTTTATTTCTGGAATAAAACTTTGTCCACCAAAACCGGGATTGACCGTCATGATGAGAATGAGATCTAATTGATCAAGCAAATATTCCAGTACATGTTCAGGGGTGCTTGGATTGAGTGCGATTCCTGCTTTTTTCCCCATTTTTTTGATTGTTTGTAATGAACGATGAAGATGTGGACCTGCTTCAGCATGAATAGTTATAATATCTGAACCTGCTTTTGCAAAAGCTTCTAAATAAGGGTCTACTGGTACGATCATCAGGTGGACATCAAATATTGCTTTTGTTAATGGGCGCAGAGCTTTGACGATTTCAGGACCAAAGGTGATGTTAGGAACAAAGTGCCCATCCATAATATCAAGATGAAGCCAATCTGCACCAGCATCAACAACATCTAACATTTCTTGTCCAAGTTTAGAAAAATCAGAAGCCAAGAGAGAAGGCGAAATGAGATGAGAATGGGGCATTAAAATCTCCTTAGATTGGCAGTTTTTATCATATCGCTGTGTATACACAAATATTTTTTGTGTTATGACGGAAAAGAAAAAATATGTATTATAGGTCTTTTTATGGAAAGATTGCTTGAAATTTTAAAGCTTTATAAGTGAAAGATATGTCGAATCATAAAACATATTTGATGCCTGAACTTCAACATAAACATACTATTGCGGTTTCTTCCCAAGAATATCGAGATGCCATGAGTCTTTTTGCAGGAGCTGTGCATATTGTGACAACAAATGGTATTAAGGGAAGACGTGGGGTGACTGTTTCGGCGTGTTGTTCTTTATCTGATGATCCTCCAACCCTTCTTGTTTGTCTCATGCGTCATAATTTAAAGAATCAGGTGTTTATGGAGAATGGAAATTTTTGTGTTAATAGCTTGGCAGGAAAACATCGCTCATTAGCGGATGTTTTTTCGAGGCGTTGCAATTCTACACAAAATGAGCGTTTTGATGTTGCTCAATGGGGAGCTTTGCAAACGGGGGCGCCTAGTCTTTCAGATGCTCTAGCGTCGTTTGATTGTCGTTTGATTTGTTGGCACGAACACGCAACCCATTGTGTTTTGATTGGTGAGGTTGTTGCAATCAACTGTAATAAAGAAAAAGATGCTTTGATGTATTTGAAACGTGAATATCACACTTTGCCTTTATAAAGATTTTATTTTTTGCATTGATGAAATGATTTATTGTTGCTTCATTTAGATTTTAAACAATGTAGAGAGTAGGGGAGGGATGGCTCTGATTTCCTTCTTTTTAAAGTTTTTCAATAAGCGAGAAAAATGATTCTGGATGAGATTTGATCAAGAATTCAATCTACATAAAAAAGCGATCAAACCTAAACAGTGCATTTAGATATATTCGTCGATTGTTATGAAAAAACATTTTACTCTTGTGTTGATGGGTATTGCACAATATATAGACCGCACATAGCATATGTGGAGGTTTTTTATTGCATGAGCGAAGAGATTGATGGTCAATATCGCCCTAGTGAAGATGAGCCTTTTATGAATGAGCGGCAAAAGGCGTATTTTCGTGCTAAATTGGTTTCTTGGAAGAATGATATATTAAAAGAAGCTCGTGAGACTTTGGAAAATTTGCAGGAAGAGAATGTTGGTCAGCCCGATTTGACTGATCGGGCTTCTTGTGAAACTGATCGTACAATCGAATTACGTGCTCGTGATCGTCAGAGGAAACTTATTTCAAAAATAGATGCTGCTTTAGAGCGCATTGATAATGGGACATACGGTTTTTGTGAAGAAACCGGCGAACCCATTAGTATCAAGCGTCTTGAGGCTCGGCCGATAGCCGTTTTGTCATTGGAAGCGCAAGAACGTCACGAACGACGTGAAAGAGTTTATCGCGATGATTAAGGTTATTGAGATGATAAACAAATGAAATTCGTGGTGATGAAATTGTATATTTTTATTTTTGAGGGATAGGAATGAATAAAGATGGTTCTTGCCGCCCCTCAATTTCGGCGGTGATGGCTGAATCTTTTACTCCTTGATTCGTAAAAGGAGAGGGACTTTTATCCGATACATCGTTTCTTTCTGGAGGGGCGGAATTTAGATGTGTGTCTGTTTCTCTTTTTTGTATTTTTGATGTACCAGTAATATCGGATTCTACAACCACATCTGTTAATCCGCCAATAAGGAGCAAATGTTCTTTATTATCGCAACGGACTAAAACAAGGCGGCGTGCTCGATCTATAGAAATTACTTCACATAATGCTAATCGTGATAGACTTTTTTTTCTATTAATGCTGTATCTTCCTGTACTTAAGCGACGTAAAAACACGATAATTACGGTAATAGCTGCGATTGTTATTATAAAAAGCAAAAAGCTTATCGTTATGTTTGCAGCAGATACACCTATCTGCTCTGATAACCAGATATACATAGATTTTCTCCCATTTTGGATGGAAATATTATTTTTTATTGAGATAAATTTATAAACATACCCTCAAAAGGTTCACTTATAATGTAAGAAATAAACTTTTGAATATTAAGCGAGCTTATCTTAGATAATATCATAGTATATACTTTATAACAACATAACAACGAATATAAAGGAAGTTTTGTGACATAAGAAATAGCTATAAGCTAAGGCAAAGAGAGATGGATAAAGATTTTGAGAATAATGAAAGATCAGCGTCTTCGTTTCATCGGAGAGTTGTGATTTTTGGTGTTGTTTTTGTATTAGGTTTTCTTTTCATTGTGGGTATTTTAGGTTTTTTTTATCCACAAAACTATTTGCAACAGGCGATATCAATATCTTTTTTGATTCTAGCAATGATCGGTGTTGCAACACTCGTTTTGTGTGGAATGGGAATTTTAAGATATCATGTGTGGTCGCATGAAGATTTTGATTTTAGCATCTTTAATAGGAGCGATGATGCAATTGTAATCTCTGATCTTTCTGGTTTTGTTTATTATTCTAATCAAAACTATCGAAAAATTCTGACCTATAAGCCTGAAGTGTCTTGTTATAGGGTTATTGCAGATCTGCCAGGAGCTGGTGCACTCTCGTACCGCTTAAAGGTTGCAGCCTGTAATAATCTTGCAGCGCAAGAGGAATTGAGAGTAGAACAACCAATTTTTACCGATTCTACACCAAAAAAATCTGTTTGGTATAATATTTCCGTTCAACCTATCACAAAACAGAAAAAAAAGCTTTTATTTTGGCGTATTACTGATATTTCGCACTTACAACAAACGCGAGAAGTTTTTTTCTCGAACCTTCAAGAGGCTATCAATCACTTGGATCAAGCTTCTATTGGTTTTGTATCCGTTAATAGACAAGGAACTATTCTTTATGCCAATGCGACTTTTGCCGAATGGTTTTCAATTGATTTAGCGAATTTCTCAATTGGTCAATATAATTTTGATTCGTTATTTGATAGCGTTGGCGCTAAGAGCTCATGGAGTGATATCTGTTTACAAACCAACAGATATCAAAGTTCAGGTTACTCTTTACCTTATAGGTTTTCGTTATGTTTAAATTCACACACGACTTGTGAGAAAATATTCCATTGTCTTATATCTGTTTCTTCTCTCTTAGAAGAGGAAGCCATTTATCGTGTTGTGATCATTCCACAACAAATACAAAAAGAAGAAGATGATCAATTAAAATTACCCAGTATATTAGGAGAATATTTTGATGCGAGTCCTTTTGCAATAGCCGTGGTGGATCATGCAGGGCAATTGGTTCATATGAATAAAGCTTTTTCATCACTCACGGGATGTATGGACAAAGCTGTCAATTTTTATGATGTTATTTCTCGTCGTGATTGTGTGCAGTTAGAGCGTTCTTTTCAGAGAATTGCGACAAATAAAAATTATTTTGTTTCTCTAGAAACTGTTTTAGAAAAAAATGAAGAATGCCATTTACGGCTCCATATTATGTCTGTACCGCCCTATCACGGTGATGCATTGCAAAATTTGCTTATTATCTCTGTCATTGAAACAACCGAACAAAAAACTCTTGAAGATAAAATGATGCAAAGTCAGAAGATGCAAGCTGTAGGACAATTGGCTGGCGGCATTGCTCATGATTTTAATAATGTTTTAACAGCAATTTTAATGTCGTGTGATCTTCTTTTAAATACGCATCGTAGTTCTGATCCTGCTCATGCTGATCTGATCAATATTAAAAACAATGCTAATCGTGCAGCTGCTCTTGTCCAACAATTATTAGCTTTTTCTAGAAAGCAAACACTTCGACCTGAAGAAGTCGATTTTACTGAATTTTTATCAGATATCCGCAATCTTATTTTACCACTTTTGGGGAATAATATTCAGTTAAAAATTATCCATGGAAGAGATTTGTGGAGCGTTGAAGTTGATCAAGCATCTTTTCAGCGTGTTATTATGAATTTGGTTATTAATGCGCGTGATGCCATGTTAGATGGAGGTATTGTTACGATTGCGACAAATAATATTACAAAGCAACAAAGTGCTGAATTTAATCATCTTGGATTAGCAATTGGCGAGTATGTGCAATTGACTATTTCAGATACAGGGGCTGGTATATCTGCTGCTATACAAGAAAAAATGTTTGAGCCATTTTTTACAACAAAAGAAGTTGGAAAAGGAACAGGACTTGGTTTATCAATGGTTTATGGAATTATCAAGCAGAGCGGTGGGTATATTTATTGTGAAAGTAAAGAAGGTGAAGGAGCAACATTTCATATTTTTCTTCCCCGTTATATCCCCAATATAAAAGGAGAAATTTCTCAAAAGATTGAAAAAGATGAAGAGAAAGATAAAAATATAGACTTAACAGGATCTGCGACTGTTTTATTAGTTGAAGATGAAGATGCGGTCAGAATGGGGGGGGTAAGAGCTCTTCAAATGAGAGGATATACGGTTTTAGAGGCAGCAAGTGGGGTGGAAGCACTCTCTATTCTTGAGGAACAAAAAGGAGAAGTTGATATTATTGTTTCCGATGTGGTGATGCCAGAAATGGATGGGCCCACTTTATTGAAGGAAGTCCGTAAAAACTATCCTGATATCAAATTTCTTTTCGTTTCTGGATATGCAAAAGATGCCTTTGCTAAAAATCTTCCACAAGATGCTGTTTTTGGTTTTTTATCTAAGCCTTTTACACTCAAACAGTTAGCTGTAACAGTTAAAGAAACACTTTCGTCATAAACAAAAATTTATGCAATAGAAAATTGCGTATTTTAAGATTTTTTAGGCGAAATACGAGAGTATTTTGATAAATAGAGCTTATGATAATGTCATAGAATTGAATAAAGAAGAAAAATTTTAAAAATGAACTAAAATTCAAAAAATTACATATTTTGTGCAAAAATTTATGAAGAGATGGACTCTATTATGTCAATATTTCATAGAGATTTTCAATTGTAGATACTGAGCAAAAACTATGTGTAAAGCATTGAAATATGCTGATTAATAGATTGTTGATACACTCAAAAAGATAAAAGCTGTTGTTGCGTATCGACCATTTTGCTCTTCCCTTCAATAAATGCTTTTAAGGCTTCGGGATAGAGTTTATGCTCTGCTTTAAGAACTCTTTGTGCTAAGCACTCAGCAGTATCATGGGGATAGACTGGAACGGCTGCTTGGGCAAGGATTTTTCCTGCATCCATGTCTTCTGTAACAAGGTGAACAGTGCAACCCGTGATTTTTACACCTGCTTGTAAAGCTTTTTCATGTGTGTTTAAGCCTTTAAATGAAGGCAAAAGAGAAGGATGAATATTTAGAATTCGTCCTTCATAAAGTTTTACAAAACGTGGTGAGATAAGGCGCATATACCCTGCAAAGCAGAGAAAATCCGGTTTATATTGATTTAAAATTGTAAAAATATTTTCTTCATGCTCTTCTTTTGTTTTGTAAATTTTACGATCAACAATATGAATAGGTAAGTTATGGTTTTGCGCTTTTTCAATACCGTTGGCACGCGGATTATCGCAAATAACCGCGACGATTTCAGCAGGATATGCCGTTTGTTGGCTAGCTTGAGCAAGGGCGACCATATTGGATCCATTACCAGAAATGAAAACGACGATTTGTTTTTTCATAAATGCAGTACCCCTTTATAAAGTATTCCTTTATTTTGATCTTGGCATTTTGTTAAAATGCCAAGGGGAGTTACAGTCTCTCCTTTTCTTTCAAGAGCTTGTGTAATTGTTTCAGCTGCATGCTGTGCTACGATAATGATCATGCCAATACCACAATTAAATGTTCTTAACATTTCTGTTTCTTCTATTTTACCTTGTTTGGCAATCCATGAAAATACTGCTGGAACATTGATGGTAGAAAGATTAATTTCAGCGCAGAGAGAGGATGGAAGGACACGTGGAATATTTTCAGGAAAACCTCCACCCGTAATATGAGCAAGAGCTTTAATCCCTTCATATTTTCGCATGATGGGAAGAAGCGATTTTACATAAATGCGTGTTGGTGTAAGAAGTGCTATACCAAGGCTGCTTTCGGGGGAAAAAGGGGCAGGGTCATTCCATTTGAGATAATTTTGCTGGATGATTCGTCGAACAAGCGAAAAGCCATTGGAATGAATTCCAGAGGCGCTTAGACCTAATATAATATCACCTTCTGTCAAATCTTTTGAAGGGAGTAGCTTGCTACGTTCGCATGCTCCAACAGCAAAACCAGCTAGATCATAATCTCCCTCTGCATACATTCCTGGCATTTCTGCAGTTTCTCCTCCAATAAGGGCAGCACCGGCTTGTTTACATCCTTCTGCAATACCGGAAACAATCGCAGTTCCTTGTTCAGGGTCAAGCTTTCCAGTTGCAAAATAATCCAGAAAAAAGAGAGGTTCAGCCCCTTGTACGAGTAAATCATTGACACACATAGCTACAAGATCAATACCTACAGTGTTATGGTGACCTACTTCAATGGCAATTTTTAATTTTGTTCCCACACCATCATTGGCTGCTACTAGGATAGGATCCGTAAAGCCTGCTGCTTTTAAATCAAAAAGTCCACCAAAACCGCCAATTTCTGCATCTGTTCCGGCTCGTTTTGTTGCGCGTATAAAGGGTTTAATTTTTTCTACCATGGCATTACCCATATCGATGTTTACACCGGCTTTTGCGTAGGTAAGACCAGCTTTGGATTTATCCCCAGCCTTGGATTTATTATTTGTAAGATCTTGATTGCTCATTGGAGCCTTCCTTTAATGGAAAATCAGGTTTTGATATTATGCAATGCCATGATAGAGTTCTCTCTGCAAGAGATATTGATAAGAAAATAAGCAACTTTTCTTGTACCTTATTTTGAAGTTGTTTATAATTTTTTGTGAAGAATTTTTTAGGATATTTTATGAGCAAGATATCAGATAATCACGGACAGTCCTCTTGGCAGCTTATGAGAAAGAAAGTGAGTGAGAATACATCTCGTGATCGTTATAAGACTTATGTGCCAGCGTATACTCAATTACCTTTGCCGAATAATATGAAAAGACAAATCTTTTTTTGGCTTGGTACGCTGATTTTTTTCATTCTTTTTATGTTTGTTTTTGGATCAATTTTGCTTCCTTTTGTGGCAGGGATTGTGTTGGCTTATTTTCTCAATCCCATTGTTCAATTACTTGAAAAATTTGGTATTCGTCGTGTGTTTGGGACTGTCCTTATCACCCTATTTATTGTTATTACCTTTGTTGCTGCTTTAATTATTTTGATTCCTGTTATTAGTTGGCAAATACAGCAATTTATGAGTGATGGTTTACCTGTTTACATTAATCGTATTCAAACCTTTTTTGTTGAGCATGATTTTGATTGGTTAAGGCGCTATTTTGGAAGTGATCCAAATGAATTACGGAATAATATTAAAGGATTTTTGGGAGAAGGTTCGGATTTTATTACGTCTCTTTTGAATTCACTTTTAAAGTCAGGAAAATCAATCGTTAATATCGTTAGCCTATTTGTTGTGGCACCTGTGGTGGCATTTTATATGTTATTAGATTGGCCACGTATGGTAACAGCAATCGATTCGTTAATACCGCGTGATCATCTTGAAACTGTTCGTAGTATTTTTCATGAAATGGATAGAGCTATTGCAGGCTTTGTTCGTGGACAAGGAACAGTTTGTCTCATATTGGGAGGCTATTATGCTATTGGTTTAACGATTGCAGGACTCAATTTTAGTCTTTTGATTGGTATGTTTATTGGTCTTATTAGCTTTGTTCCTTATATCGGCACAATGAGTGGCTTGGTCCTTTCTGTTGGTATTGCATGGGTCCAGTTTTATCCCAATAATTGGGGGGGAATCATCGTTGTGATGGCACTTTTTTTAATTGGTCAGTTTATTGAAGGTTATATCCTTCAACCCAAGCTTGTAGGTTCATCAGTGGGATTACATCCCGTATGGTTGATGTTTTCACTTTTTGCTTTTTCTTCACTCTTTGGTTTTACTGGTATGCTTGTTGCTATTCCTGCGGCAGCGGCTGTTGGCGTTTTAGTTCGTTTTGCTCTTCATACTTATCTGAGTTCTCAGATGTATTCGAGAAGCGGAAATTCGGAGCCGCTAAAATGAATGGGCGTGAAACGCAATTATCTTTAAATTTTCCTTATGATCCGATTTTTCAATTTGAGGATTTAGTGGTAACGGAAAGCAATCGTATGGCTTTTCAGCTTATTGATCACTGGCCCAATTGGAGCTTACCTATTGCAGTTTTGGTTGGTAAAGAAGGCTCTGGAAAAACGCACTTTTCTAATATATGGCTCCAAAAAGCAGATGCTTTCAGGATTCAGCACAATGAAATTGATCAGGCTATTACTATGGCTTCTTTAGGCAGATCATTTTTAATAGAGGATATTGATGCAGGTGAAATCAATGAGACAGAACTTTTTCATTTAATTAACAGTATTAAGCAAGCAAATCTTGATGCACGACAAGCTACTTTATTGATGACGGCACGAACACTTCCTTCCGCTTGGAATTTAATGTTAAATGATCTAAAAAGTCGTCTTAATTCGGTAATGTTCGTTGAAATTAATCAGCCTGATGATGCATTGTTAACAGCTGTTGCATTTAAGCTTTTTTCCGATAGGCAACTTATTGTACATCCAGATACGGTTTATTATCTTGTAAGTCGTTGTGAACGTTCTTTATTTTCATTGAAGCGTGTTATTGATTCTGTTGATCAGTTGGCATTACAAAGAAAAAGAAAAATAACACGTTCTGTTATTGCTGAAGTTTTGAATAGAAGAAATTCGTAAATACTCCTTATCATGGCTTACTTATTCTGTCCTTCTACTATCGTTTCAATACGTGGAAAGACAAGTCATTTAAATTTTCTCCTTTTTGGATATCTATATAAGAGTAAAAAATAATATTTTTTACTTTTGTCATGTGTTTATTTTAAATAGCTTTGAGATTTTATTGTATGATGTTGAATTCTTTCCATCTTCGCATTTGAAAATTTTTCTAAAAAGAGCGCTTTATTTTATTTATAATGAAATCTTTGTGCTTTGAAAAAATGTTTGTTGTTTATGGATTTGGATTGTAGAAGATTCTAGAATTTTTAATAAAAGAGTCCTTGGGAAGATAGAAAAAGAGAGGAAAAAGCTTAATACAGCTGAATTTTTTGGCTTATGTGCTCTTTGGAAAAGTTTTTCTATGATATTTAAGTCGTTTTTTTCTAAAATTGTATCTGTGGAATGCATTTTGATACAGTGAGAGCTTGCTTAAAAAAGGACAAAAATTATGAAGTCCTTATAGAGAAATTCATTCTTTTTTAATATAGATTGGATTTTCTACGGAGGTTATTTTCTACTACTTGTTAATAAATCTGTTATTGAGTAGGGAAAAAAATTTAAAAATGTGCTTTTTTGTAAAGAAATGCAACAAAATTAAAAAAAAGTGTGTTTTTCTCTTGCACTTCTGTTGTGAAAATTTTAGGAAATGTGCATCAAGTAAATGTAAATGGCGGAGCGTAGCGCAGCCTGGTAGCGCACCTGATTTGGGATCAGGGGGTCGTAGGTTCGAATCCTATCGCTCCGACCATATTTGATTGAGTATGTGAGAATGACCCAATTGGGTACGTGTGGTGAGAAACTATCATTCAAGCGTTGTGTAATCTGAAGGAAAAAGGCATGATCGCACGTATTTATAGTCCTGCTAAGACAGCTATGCAGTCAGGTAAGGCGAATACAGGTTTTTGGATTCTAGAGTATGAGCCGGTGAAAGCGAAAATGCTTGAACCTCTTATGGGGTACACGGCAACGTCTGATATGAATAATCAGGTAAGAATCCGATTTAATAGGAAGGAAGAAGCGATTGCTTTTGCGCGTAAGAATGCTATCTCTTACCGTGTAGAAAAGAAACATACGTCGATTCGACGTGCTATTTCTTATTCTGATAATTTTCGCAGTGATCGGCAGCATTCTTGGACACATTGAATTAAAGATGCTATTTTGAATTGAGAAAATAATCAGTTGGGTCCCGTAGCTCAGCTGGATAGAGCAACGGCCTTCTAAGCCGTGGGTCACAGGTTCGAATCCTGTCGGGATCACCATGTTTAAATGATATTTATAGGCTATAAAAAGTTAGAGGGTTTTCCTTTTATTCTATTAGCTTATTTTTCTGTATAATCCTGAATCTTTTTGATGTTTTTTGGTTTATTTTGTTGCTACACGTTTTCTGTTGACTGTTTTAGTATAAAATAATGCTGTTTTATCTTTTTTCAGTAATAATTGTTTTTGATTATTGAAACTTATAGCACATTGCATTTTCGTGCCGCGTGTTGCTACTACATTACATGCTTTAGGAAACAGATTGTAAAAATTATTTTTTAAGAGCTTCTTTTCATCTTTCTGAAAATGAATATTTTATTTCTTAGATTAGATTTAAGCATTGCTGCTAATGCTGGTGAAATTGCCAAAAAACATCTATTGTGATTTTTTTTATTTTTTATGAATAATATTATTACGTTTTTTAGCATGATCTTTGGTAAGATTGATTTTGATTAGATACAAGGCATGATGGATTCGATTTAGAACAGTTTATGAAACATTGAAGAATAAAAACGATATCTGTTTATGATGAGAATTTATAGATGGCACAAGAGGTGGAAAATATCTTCTTGTCTTGGAAGCTGTGATTCATAACAAATTACTTCTTTATAGTTTTTTCGTATAAAAAGATGTTATATCTGCCGTCCAGATAAGATATTGTTTTTTTTCAGTGAGAGACACTTGCGGACAATTTGATTTAACATGATTGTCACTGTTTCTCAGGTAGGGTTGTAGGTTTCATCAATGTTTAGGTTTTCTTAGTCTTATAGGTTTAAGAATATACACTGTATATTTATATGAATGAAGATAGGTTGTATCTTAGAGTTAAATTTTTAGATTTCATATTTACATTTTCAAATGTTTTTTCTTATTTCTTTATAGCTTGTACATCATGTGAGAAGTATTTTAATATTTTGGATAACAATCACATTAAAATGTTATGCAGATGAGCTCTGAAGATCTAAACTCACACGGTTCAAGGTGATCATTATATCAATAGGAATACAGTGTGAAGAGAATGCCATTTTACAGGCTTTGTTTTAAGAGATATCTCTTAAAGCTCACTTCGCGCTGGCGCTCGTGAATGGTACAATGATAAATCCATTGAGCTCCATCATCTTTACACTTATGAAGAAATAAGCTGACATTATCATACACTTTGCCTATTTGTCAGCCTCCGATGTTGCAATAGATCTCAGCACTTGAGGCATTTATCGGCATTTTTGTGCTTTTTTATACAATTTTTACTTAATATTAATTCCTCTTATGACGTGTAAGAGAGACGGTTTTGTTTAATTCAATATAAATAGGTTTGAAATGAGAAAACATTACGATATTCGGATTTCTCATTCAACATGGCAAACAATAAAACATGATTATAAATCAAATGTATTTTTAGAATGAAAAAAATTGCTTTTATCGTGTTTTTTACTCTTTTTAATATTTTATTATAATCTGTAATTGGTAAACTCAAAATACAGCTCTAAGGTTAAGTGTTTTATATCTATCGAAGTGACTGTGGTTATATCTAACTGTTTGGACAACAAGTTGTATACCAATAGACATGAAAGAATTAAGAAAAACAGGGGATAGATCAGGAAACAAACAATATTTTTTAGAACGGAAGCCTATGCTTGTGGAAAGAATTTTAAAATCAAACTTCTAATCTGTTGCAAAATGAGGCTGTTATTACGTTTGTGATACTTTTAGATGGCTTCCCCTAAGAGGCACTATCAGAACGTAAAAAATATTAGAAACACTCCGTAAAGTATGCCCTTTGTAGAGGCATATTGCAAAATCTTATTTCCGAATCTTTATTTACGCATCCCGTACCTTGGAAGAATACGATAATTCGATAATTTATTTATACTATAAAGTTGAATGGTGGGCGTGACAGGGATTGAACCTGTGACCCCTACGATGTCAACGTAGTGCTCTCCCGCTGAGCTACACGCCCATTCATTGATGTTGCATACACCATATAGAATGCCAAACGTCAATGCCTAATTTCATTTTCTCTTTCAACAGATGCAAATAACTTTAAAAATACTTTTTAAGCAGCGATAAGGATCTTTTCAACTTCATTGACGAGTTCACGTAAGTGAAATGGCTTAGAGAGAACCTTTGCATCAGGAGGGGCATCACTATTTGAATTGAGTGCTACTGCTGCAAAACCTGTAATGAACATTACTCGTAAATCAGGGTCAATCTCAGTAGCACGTCGTGCAAGTTCGATTCCGTCCATCTCTGGCATCACAATATCAGTCAGGAGAAGGGAAAATGGCTCTTCTTGTAAACGTTCATATGCGCTAATACCATTATCGAAATCGGCGACTTCGTAGCCTGCACGTTCTAAGGCCTTTACGAGAAAGCGACGCATATCGTTATCATCTTCTGCGAGCAGGATTCGTTTCATGATTATGTTCCAATGGCTCCATTTGTCAGAGTTTTGCCGCATCAATTATACAATATAGAGTATTTAGAAAAAAGATGGTAAAATGCTCATAATTGAAATGAATGGCAAAATGGTTAATTCTTACATTCTTATTCAGAATACAGCATATTCGTTGTGAGTTGGTTAAATTCGAAATATATGTGATTTTGAAAAAAGAAGGGGGGCTCTAAAACTTCTAAGATGATTCATTGCTATCTTTTCTTTTAAATTTGCTGATTATTATCAGAATTCCATTAAAAAACTTATGAAAACCATTATTGTAGGGACTTCCTATATCGAGAAATTAAAAGAATATTATGTTAATTTATTGTTTTTAAAAAGTTCTCCTAAGAAATAGAAATTTTATAGTTATTTGTTTTTATAGAGATTTGTAATAAATATTATAAATGCGCTTTATTTCCAGTTTTTTTCCTTAAATAGATGAAAAATATTGTTTTCCTAGATATAATATTAAATTATCACTTAATAACAGATCAAAAATAGTATTTTGATGCTTTATTTATAAATATGTATCATGTTATATTAAGATAGATTTATTATTTTTATTTATATAAATAGTTTTTTATTAAGTTATTTTTTATGATATAAAATAATATTGTTTAATGTAATGATATACTTTGTATATTAGTTTTTTTATTAGAATGCGTGGTGAATATTTAGGTCATGGCTTGTCTGTAGAGGCTAGAAAACGAATCATATGAGTGGTTGGAAAGTAAAATCCATTATATTAAAAAGTGTTTGTAGATCCAATGCTCGTAGAAAATTTCTTTTTTGATAGGGCGGAGCGGAAATTAAGGTTTAGTGTTATTTTACAGATACATTATCGGGAATAAATGCATCAAATGCAGCCCAAAATTGTTTTTTATAATCTTCGTTAATCATAATTGTATCCAGTTCAGCGCCTGTAATAGTAATACTTTCTGTCAGACGTGTGTGTTGGCATAATTGCTGCACTTCAATGTTGTTTGCAATATTATTTTGATTGGCAAGAATAAAGAGTGTTGGGATTCGTAAATCTCCATGAAGTACATTTCTCTTCACAGAATCAATCGCATTAAATACTGATGCTATCCATTGGGATGTTGGGGGCTTAATGGAAGAGAGCGGCACTTTATGTATGTGTCCCAATTGTATATTTTTTTGTTTTGTTTTGTTTAATTTTTTACCATCTTTCGCTGGTATAAAGCCAAGACCTATATCAGAAAGAAATTGTGTTAATTTATGTTGAAAACCATTTGTTTTATTGCCGAATGGAGCAAAAAGGGGAGAAACACAGAGCAATCTATTAAACTGATGATTAATGAGATCTAATCCGCTAAGTGCTATCAATCCACCTATGCCGTAGGCAAGCATAGAGTAAGGTGGCGGACAATTAGGATAAACAATATTTTTAAGAAATTTATATAAGTCATTAATATCGTTATTTATATCAAAATAATGATGTCTGTTTTGTTTTCTTATCTTGAGGGATGTTTTTTCTTGATCAAACCAGTCAAATATTGCTGTATGAAAACCGCGTTTAGAAATTTCATTTATTAATAAAAAATATTTTTCTAAAGCATTTGCGTAGCTTTTGAGAATAACAATTGTTCCCTTAGATTTTTCCACCTCAGGATATGTTATAGCAAAACGAATTTCATGATCTATTGCTATTTTAAGAGTACCATGATGGACATTAAGAGGAGTGGCCCCCCAGTCTATGGGATAAAGAGGTGTTTCCAATTGAAATCCTTTACAGTGTATTTGCTGCTTAGTGCTTTGACATTTATGTAATGAAGAAAGAGGATTAAAAAAGGGGTATATTGCTTTTTAGATAGTTTTTATCAATTTAGGTCCCAAAGAGTTGAAATAAAGAAAAACGATTACTAGATAATATAGTGCGGTTGCCATGATGGGGCCGCAGGTTCACAAGTAAGTTTGCCATGTGGGAACTTTGTGAATTAGTTATAAATTATAGTCGCTCTAGAGGAGGGCAATATTATGCGTCAAGTAGATTTTTCACCATTTTATCGTTCCACAGTAGGTTTTGATCATCTTTTTAACTGGTTTGATTCTAGAACACAACCAGACGAAGTTTCTTCTTATCCCCCTTATAATATCGAGCGTTTAACTGAAGATTCTTATAGAATTTCTATGGCTGTTGCTGGTTTTTCTCAAGATGAAATTGATATTGAAACGCATTGTAACCAGCTGATCGTTAAGGGAGACAGAAAGTCTAAAAATGATGATGAAGAGCGAGAATTCCTTTATCGAGGTATTGCTTCGCGTGCTTTTGAACGGCGTTTTCATTTGGCTGATCATGTTAAGGTTATTGGGGCAGAACTTGGAGATGGGCTTCTTCATATTCAGCTTAAAAGGGAAATGCCAGCTGAATTAAAACCCAAAAAGATAACCGTACAGATGTCACCATCCATTACAAAAAATGATAACAGCGACGTTATCGTGTAAAGAAAATTTAGAAAATATGAGATCGGATAATTATAAATTTTTCTGAAAAATAAAAAACGCGAGGCAAAAGGTCTCGCGTTTCGTATGTGTTTTCCTAAGAACGAAGCGCATTTTAATAAAAAAGCTTATCTCGAATTTATGATAAAATATCATTGCACATTATTCTACGTTGAAGAAAAAGTTCATGTGTGTGCAATTGAAATGCATAATGATTCACTTTTTAAGTAAGCTTATTTATAGCATTTTAAAATGGTCGGAGCGGCGGGATTTGAACCCACGACCCCTTGACCCCCAGTCAAGTGCGCTACCAAGCTGCGCTACGCTCCGAGTTCGTGTAAAACGATTAAATGACTGTTTCTTTAAAGGCAAGAGAAAAAATAAACAGAATAAAATCTAAAATGCTCTTGCACTTAGAGCTTTTGAAAGTAAAAATTTTGGACATCAATATTTTGTTGTTAATTCAAGATAAATAACGAATTTGTAAAATTCTTTGTGATCATTAAATTTTTAGCTCTATAGTTAATAGATGTATGCATTTAATTACTTTTGAGATTGTGAGGAGGGGGGTAAGATTGGTGTAGAAGGTATGAATTGGAGCAAATGAGTGCTGAAGGTATATTTTTTTCTTACCTAATCGTTACTTTTCTAAAAAGATAAAGATTTTCAAAAGAAGAGGAGTGAATATATGGTTTTGAAAAGTTTTCGTTTTTTAGAGTTTTATAGACGAGGTATTTTCATTTTATATGGATAAAAAATTGTAAGTTCTGGATTGTATAATCACAAATCTCATTTTACGGGTATGTATTTTTATCCAAATAAACAAGATCAGAATGCTTTAATTTATGTTTTGTTGTTTTTTTTCTAAAATATCAGATAAAATATTATAGAGGAAAAACTTTCAAAGTGTCTATTGAACTAAGAAAAGAGTAAACTATGAGCCGTTTTTCGGTAATAAATTTGACGCAAGCAGCAGTGGATCGTGTTAAAGCGATTATGGATGCAAAAGATGCACAGGGTATTCTTGTTGGTATCAAAAAAGGTGGTTGTGCAGGGATGGAGTATACAATTACTCTTGTCAAAGAAAAGGGGATAGATGCGGATGTTGTTGAAGTGAATGGTGCCCGTGTTTTTGTAGCACATGATGCGGTATTATTTTTATTAGGGACGCAGATGGATTATGAAGTGACAACGCTGCGGTCTGGTTTTATCTTTAAAAATCCTAATCAAGTTTCAGCATGCGGGTGTGGAGAATCGGTGGAACTTCGTCCTGCTACGCAGGATCAATATAAAACAAATTGAGCTGAGCTAAATTATAATTTAGTAATTTTAGAGGGGCTTATTCTTTTAGGTAGAAGAAATCTACTATTTTTTATTGTTCATTTTTAGCTTGCTTCCAAAGTGCTTCCATTTCATTCAAGGATGCGTCAGTGAGTGTTTTAGATTGAGTGGATAGCTTTTCTTCAATATAGGCGAAACGATTTCGAAATTTTATATTCGTTTTTTTTAATGCTTTTTGTGAATCAATCGCTAAGTGGCGCGCGAGGTTAAGGAGTATAAAGTAGAGATCTCCAAACTCTGCTTCTATCTCTGAGTTTTGTTTATTTTTGATGGCTTCTTTGAGCTCTTCGAGTTCTTCTTCTATTTTTTCAAAAACTTTATCACTTTTTTGCCAATCAAAACCTACTTTAGCTGCTGCTTCTTGTAAAGCAAGTGCCTCTTGGTTTGCTGGCTGGATTTGTTTTACTTTTGCGAGTATGCTTGTGGAGGAATTGTTGTTTTTTTCTTCGCACATTCTTTTTTGTTCAACCTGTTCTCTTTTTTTTATATATTCCCACTCCTCTTTTATAAATCCTCGTTTTTTTTGCTCGGTATTTCCAAAAACATGAGGATGGCGTCGAATCATTTTTTCTGTGATTGCATAAACAACATCTTCAAAAGTAAAGCTGCCTTCTTCTTGTGCTATGGTAGCATGATAGACAACTTGTAAAAGAAGATCCCCAAGTTCTTCACAGAGATCCTTTCGATTCTTTCGTTCAATGGCATCGATGACTTCGTAAACTTCTTCGAGCATATAGGGTATGAGGGATTCAAAAGTTTGTTTTTTATGCCAGATACAACCATTATCAGAGTTTCGTAATGCAGTGATAATTGCAGTGAGATCTTTGATATCTTTTGAGGCTAACATTTTGCACTTCCTTTGTAAGCAATAGAGCTTATGTTAGATGTCCCAACGTCTATGTAACCACATCCATTGTCCAGGATATTCACGGACCCAAGATTCAACAATATCATTTAATTTTTGCGTAGAAGCAGCTATATCGATATCATTTTTTTCATCACGTGGAAGTTCTACATGTTCATATAACTCTAAACGATGACGTCCACTAGGCAAACGAATACAACGTGCTGGATAAATATCACAGTCATATTGTCGAGCAAGTTTTATAATTAAGGGGTTTGTTTTAAGAGGTCTGTTAAAAAATGTTCCCATGATACCGCGGCGAAATTTTTGATCAACGAGCATACCAACATTTTCACCTTCTTCTAATTTGGCTGCTAATGCCCATGCTGCTCCGGCCTTGGAGGGAACAAGGTGTCCCATAGAAGTTTGTCGTGCTTTAAGGATTCGTTTGGCAACATAGGGATTATTGGGTGGTCTAAATAATACTGTAACATTAAGATCAAAACTTTGTGCACAAATAGGCAGAAGTTCAAAATTTCCAGTATGTGCGGTGAAAAAAATATGTGGTTTTTTTTCATTTTTTAATCGCTCAAATATTTCAGTGCCTTTAACCTCAATGAAACCTAGCTCGTCTGCATGAGGATCAAAATCAAAAATTTTATCAAGAAAAATATATTCGGCTAGGAAACGTCCTATATTTTCCCACATTTCTATTGCAATCGCACGGAGTTCTTGCTCTGTTTTTTCTGGATATGCACTCCTAAGGTTTGCGAGTGTGATTTGATGACGATGTACAAGGGGACCAATTTTTTTTGCTAACCAAGCAAAAAAAGAAATTCCCATTTTGGCTGGAAAACATTTTAGAATAAATAAAGAACCAAAGAGTAGATATGCCCATAACAAGTAGGATATTTTTTTAGCTATAATTTTAATACGATATATGAGATTTTTAAGAGAAAGCTTCATCATGATTTAATCGATTTTAAGGATAATTTTACCAAAAACATCTCGGCTCTCCATTCGTTTTAGAGCTGTATCAATTTCATCCAGCCCAACAATTGTATCAATGACAGGGTGTACGGCTTTTTGTGCCATTTTTTGCATGGCATTTTTCATATTTTCCATACGGCAGCCAAATGAACCGAATATCTTAAGCTGTTGCTGGAATAATTGCATGAGATTTATTGGTGCTGAAACACCAGAGGTAGAACCGCAAATCACTAAGCGTGCTCCTTTTTTCATACATAACAGAGAACCGTTCCATGTATCGACACCAACATGCTCAAAAACAACGTCAACACCTTTTTTTTGGGTTAATTTACGCACTACACCTTCAAAACGATCTTTACGATAATTAATCACATGATCTGCCCCAAGAGAGTGCGCTTTTGCAATTTTTTCATCTGAACCTACAGTTGTGATAACTGTACAGCCCATGTGTTTTGCAAGTTGAATGGCTGCAGAACCAATACCTGAGCCACCAGCCTGTACTAGGATTGTTTCTCCTGCTTGTAGTTTTGCGTTATCGAAAAGCATATGTTCTACGGTACCAAAAGTAATTGGAGCAACTGCTGCTTGCAATTCATCACATTGGGGAGGTGATGGAACTAATAAACGTGCTGGCAAATTGACAAGCTCACACGCAAATCCATCAAGGTGAAAACCATAGACTCCCTTTACATTACTGCAAAGATTATCCCGTCCTTCATGACAAGCTTGGCATACTCCGCAGGTTTGTGCACCATAAATTGAGACAATCTGTCCAAGTTGGAGATGTTCAACGCCATCTCCTATTTGTATAACCTCACCAGAGGCTTCTGCACCAATGATGAGTGGCATTTTTCTTTTCGCAAAAGCCATGCCGCGCCATCCCCATACATCAATATGATTAAGAGCAACGGCTTTTATCCGCACAGTTACTTCACCTGTACTAGGTGAAGATGGCGGGGAAATATTGGTGATTTCAAGCCGACGATCATCGAAGAGTTGCAGTGCACGCATTATCATCCCCCTTAAATATATTATTGGTTAGCGTTATAAAATTTTATTATTACAGGATTATCCTTTATATGCAGTGATAACAAGACTCATATTTTGACCACCAAATCCAAATGAGTTTGACAAAACCGCATTGACACAGGACTTACGGCTATGATGAGGAACAACATCTAAGGGGATAGTAGGGTCAGGATTATCATAATTTATTGTTGGTGGGAGTATTCCCGATTGAATGGTTAAAAGCGAAAAAACCGCTTCTATTGCACCAGCAGCAGTTAATGTATGCCCAATCATTGATTTATTAGAAGAGACAGGAATATGCTCTAAAAGATCACCGAATACTGTTGATAATGCAAGATATTCCATTTTCTCATTTTCAGGTGTTGAAGTTCCGTGGGCATTAATATAGTCAATTTCATTGATGGTTATTTTTGCATCGTTTAAAGCTTTGCGAACGGATTCAATTGCTGGTGATGCATCGGGTTTTGAACGTGTACGGTGAAAGTCATCGGCGGTTTCTCCACAGCCAGCTAAAATTCCTAAAACTGTAGCATTACGGTTTAATGCGCTTTGAAGAGATTCAAGAACAAGAGCGCCTGAGCCTTCTGCCATAACAAAACCATCTCGATCACGGCTAAAGGGTTTTGCTGCTTTTTCTGGAGGCTCATTCTGAGTTGAAAGAGCAGATAGTAACGAAAAACGGATGAGAGATTCTGCTGAAACTGATCCATCTGTCGCAATTATGAGAGCTCGATTTGTTTCTCCCCGTCTAATAGACTCAACACCTAATTGAATTGCTGTTGCACCAGATGCACAGGCAGTGGAAAGTGTAACAGGAAGTCCTTTTGTGCCAAATGTTTTTTGAAGTTTTTCTGCAATTGCACCAAATTGTGTGGCTTCAAAAAGCGTCTCATGGAGTTTATCCTTACAGACTTTAAGAAGATGTGCATAAGAAGGCTCATTATTGAATTCCTCCTCTTGATCAAGACTAAAACGTGCTTTCCATTCAAGTTCAACAGGAGGAGCAGCTAGAAAGAGTGGTCCATTAAATTTTTTTTTATCAATAGCAGCTTGTTCTAAAGCTTCTTCAGCAGAAAGATATGCAAGCTTCTCAGAGAGAGCTGAAGCACCAAGTGTACTTTCTTTAAGAAAATCAATTGTTCCAGCAATATATGTATTTAATCCCTCAACGGGAAAACGTGTTATTTTGTGGATACCACTTACACCACTTGTTAATTTTTGCCAATTTTCATGTTTCCCTTGTCCCAGTGATGTGACAATGCCTGCACCAGTTATTGCTACAAGTGGACGCCCAAAATGATCATGATATTTCACTATAGAAATTCCCCTTCAAACAGCTGTAAGACGCACAATACCTTCAGCTCTTTTTATACCAATAGTTGTAACAAATATTTCACGTACTTCTTTAGAAAAAGGTTTTTCATGAGGACTTAACGCTGGAAAACAATGTTTTTTTTCAATTGAAAGTGCTGCAAGAGCTAGAGCTAGAGGAAATTGTGCTTCCCGCATATAACCAAATAATGTTGTAATGCCACGGTAAGATAGATCAGCATTATCAAGAGCATTTTGTTCTGCTTTTGTTGCTTCGTGAGCTCCTGAGGCTGCTGAAATGGCTAAGGCAGATTTAGCGCCCGCAGTTTTTAACATTGTTGCAATTGAATCTCTAAGTGGAATTTTGGTTCTATCTGTTTGGTCTGTAATAATTTGGCTAATTTCAGCATAAGCACGTGCATTGCGTTTTTTGGCATGTTCTCCACTTTCAATAACTAGGAAGATCCCACCAGAACCTGCTATGACACCGCCGCCTGGATAGATTCCACGATCCCACACTGGGCTCCATCCATTATGGGTTAAAAGACCACCAAGCTCATGCGCCAACAACATATCATAACTTTGTGCATTATAGGAACTTCCTACAAGAGCATGGGTGCTTTGACCTGATTTAATACGAGCTACAGCAATTTGAAGTGCAGAAAGACCACTGCCTTCTTCTCCCATAAATGTACGAGATGATCCAGTGACTTTATGAACAATTGAAATGTTTCCTGCCAAAAGGTTTGAAAGTTGTGCCAAAAATAATGTTGGACGAAGTTCAGTTGAAAGAGCAACATTTAACATAGAAGTATGATCGGCAACTGCGCGAGCTTTAGAAAGAATCTGTGTATCAACAGTAATATCACGTTCTCCCCCACTTGCCGCTACGATCATATCCATTGTTGAAGTGAGTTGTTCATTATTTTTCATGCCGGCATCATCAAGAGCAAGACCAGCCGCATAGGTACCAAGACGCTGCCATGTTCCCATTTGCCGTTGATCACTTTTTTTAGGAATTTGTAAACTCCAATCAATTTCGGGCAATTTATGAACCGTGTAAGGTGAAAAAGTTGTATAATCTAGGTTTGGTGTACGGATTGGATCATTTAAGAGATTCCAATGTTGATCAGTTCCTGCCCCCAGAGAGCTTATGAGACCTATACCAGTGATGAATACAGATTGATCATGCATGGCGAAAAAACTACTCTGCTTGTTTCAAGGCAACGAGATCATCAATTTTTGCACAAAGGTTTTTAAGAACAAAGTATTCTTCTGTTGCAACGGTACCTTCGTTGACTTCTTGTGTCCATTGTTCTAGAGGGACTTTTATTCCGAAAGCTTTATCAATAGCGAAAACAATATCAAGAAAATCAAGACTGTCGATTCCTAAATCGTCAATTGTATGACTCTCAGGTGTAATTGTATTGCGATCAATTTCACTGATTTCTGCAATGATATCAGCAACTTTATCAAACGTGGAAGGCAATGTACGGATTCCTTATTATAGAGTTAGTAAATTCAAAATACATTTAATATTGTTCTTCTAGCCTTTTTTCTCTTTAAAAAAAAGACTTAATCCAGAATATAGCTGTCTTTATCTATAGAGAAAAGAGGTTTACAGTACATGAAATACTATATCTCAATATTTAAAAAACTTTGAAATTTTATTGCGCATTTATTTTACAAGACTATTTTTTCTATTGGCAGCAAGGACAGCAAGGGCTGTTATATTAACAACTCCCCGAGAAGTTACTGAAGGCGTTAAGATATGGGCGGGACGTGCTGCCCCGATTAGAATAGGACCAACATGGAGTGCATTTGTGAGGCTTTTAACAGTGTTGAGCGTGATATTGGCTGAATCAAGTGTTGGAAAGACAAGCAAATTAGCTTCACTTTTAAGACGAGAATTAGGAAAAACACGATCACGAAAAACTTTGGAAAGGGCAGCATCAGCATGCATTTCACCATCTGCTTCTAAATCAGGGTGTAATTTGGCAAGAATTTCTGTTGCACGTCGCATTTTACGCGCACTTTCTGTGTTTTTAGAACCAAAGTTTGAGTGTGATAATAAGGCTGCTTTTGGTGTTATTCCAAATGCTTCAACTTCTTGAGCTGCCAACACAGTCATTTCAGCGATTTCTTCTGCAGAAGGATTTTCATTGACGTAAGTATCTGTGAGGAAAAGAGTACGTTGTTGAGAGATAAGCAAACTCATAGCAGAAAAACGGTGAACATGAGGATCAAGACCGATAATTTGTTCAATCAATTCAAGTTGACGTTCAAAGCGTCCTTCTAAGCCGCAAATCATTGCATCTGCTTCTTCACGCATAACGGCAAGGGCAGCAATAGCCGTTGTTGATGTTCTCACTACTGTTTTTGCCATTTCAGGCGTAACACCACGCCTTCCTGTATAATGAAAAAATAAATTAACATAATCACGAAAACGTGGATCATCTTCAGGGTTTGTTAATTCAAAATCTATACCAGGACGAATTCTTAAACCAAAGCGTTTCAATCTTGCTTCTACGACATGTGGACGGCCGATAAGGAGGGGCGTTGCTGTTTGTTCTTCAATGACAACTTGTGCTGCACGAAGGACGCGTTCATCTTCACCATTGGCATAGATGACGCGTTTACGTTTTGCTGTTTTTGCTGCAGCAAAAACAGGTTTCATTGTTAAACCAGAAAGAAAGACAAATCGATTGAGGATATCATAGTAGGCCTCCATATCTTCAATGGGACGAATGGCGACACCAGTTGTCATTGCTGCTTTAGCAACAGCGGGGGCAATACGCAGTATTAAACGCGGATCAAAAGGAGAGGGGATTAGATAGTCTGGTCCAAAATTGGGTGGTTCTTTTGAGTATGCACGTGCTACAACATCTGAAGTTTCTTCACGTGCAAGGGCAGCAATCGCATGAACAGCGGCCATTTTCATTTCTTCATTAATTGCACTAGCACCTACGTCTAATGCACCACGGAAGATATAGGGAAAACAAAGGACATTATTAACTTGATTGGGATAATCAGAGCGTCCTGTGCAGATCATTGCATCTGGTCGTATAGAGCGTGCTTCTTCAGGCATAATTTCTGGTACTGGATTAGCCAGTGCTAAAATGAGTGGATTTTGAGCCATTCTTTTAAGATATTCAGGCTTTAAAACACCACCTGCAGATAGGCCTAGAAAAATATCCGCATCATCAATAATATCAGATAAAGTTCGTGCGTCCGTTTTTTGTGCGTAATTGATTTTCCAACGATCCATAAGGGTCTTGCGACCTTCATAAACAACTCCCTCTAAGTCACTAAGCCAAATATTTTCAACTTTTGCCCCAAGACGAACCAAAAGATTAAGGCAAGCGAGGGCAGCAGCACCTGCACCTGAGGTAACTATTTTTGCATTTTCAATTTTTTTTCCTGAAAGATTTAAGGCATTTAATACAGCCGCAGAAACAATAATGGCAGTTCCATGTTGGTCATCATGAAAAACTGGAATTTTCATTTTAGCACGAAGCTTTTCTTCGATGTCAAAACATTCAGGAGCCTTAATGTCTTCAAGATTAATACCACCAAATGTAGGTTCTAAAGTCGATACCGTTTGTACCATTTGTTCTATATCGGATGCATCAATTTCAATATCAAAGACATCAATATTCGCAAATTTTTTGAATAAAACGGCTTTACCTTCCATAACTGGCTTTGAAGCAAGAGGACCAATATTTCCTAAACCAAGAACAGCAGTTCCATTGGATATAACAGCGACTAAATTAGAACGGGAGGTATATTGAGCAGCAAGATTAGGATCTTCATGAATTGCAAGACATGGTGCAGCAACACCTGGAGAATAAGCAAGAGCTAAATCACGTTGATTATCAAGAGGTTTTGTTGCTTGTATTTCCAATTTTCCAGGTTTAGGGTACTGGTGATAAAAAAGTGCGGCACTGTCAAGTTCAGCTTTTGGTGAACTGAAATCACTATTTCGTTCTCTAGACATTTTTATGATATCCAAGTTAGCGTATGTGTATATGAGATGTTCCATCTACGATAAGGTTTTGTCCACTAATAGATCCTCATTTCTCTGAATATCAAAATGCATGAGTATGAGAAAACTCTTCTGGATCGTAAAACCAGTTTGATGATTCTTTTTGTTTGTGTGCATGAATAATTTCATTGATAGAAGCACGATTAGTTTTTTCTTTCCTTAATAAAACGCGTAAAAATTGATTAGTCTACAAACGAATAAAATATTACTAATAATTACATTACCAAGCCATTATTTTTTTTGCAATGCTTACAACTTAAGGAAAGAAAAGAAGAGTGTTTTCTATTAACTTCATCTTCTTTATTTAAATTTCTATAGGGAGGTAGAAGAAATTTTAAATAACAATTTGCAATTTATAAATTATTTTTGCAGCTATTTAAAAGGAAATTGGAACTTTAAAAATGGGAGTTGTTTTGTTTATTATTCAATTGAACTCTTAATAATGCAAACTTTATAATTTATAATGAATCATCTCGTATGTTGAATGAGAAATTTGAATACAATAAGATTCTTTTAGCTCAAACTCATCTAATATAATAAAAAATATTTACTTACATAATTCAAACGAGAGTAATATGTGGATAAAAAACATTAAAAAAAAATAAATAGAAGTGTTTCTATGAGCTATTTTAATACAAAAGCATGAATTTTTTTCACAATTAATAAAAATAATTATTACCGATTTTGTACCTTTATGAAACTATGAAAAATAAAGGAGTTAAGAAAAAGATAAGGAAATAGAAAACATGCTTTATCATTCTTAGAATGATACGTTGTTTGATAAGCCATTACGCTTCTTTAGGGTTATTGCTTAGGATATCAAAGAAAACCGCATGCCAATTATCCCAACCTTTGAAGTACAAAGCTACAGTTGAAAAAAAAGCATTCTATGATGAGCCATTAAAACAACTGGAGAGAGAAAGTGGAAAAAATATCTTTTTCCACTTTCTTATTTGTTATTGGATTCGACCACTTGCATGAGCAAGCATAGTATAAACTTTTCCGGTATCTGATATCAAGTACTTGCGAACTGAGTTGGAAGAGCCAGAACTGCGCGATATATCACGTAAGAGCTTTTCGAAATCTGTAACATATTGATTCACTGAACGTTTAAACCCAAAATCGCTCATATATTTTTTCTTAATCATTTCAAATATTTTTTGTCCATTTAAGGTATAAAGGCGTTCTGTTACGATGTTTTTTTGTCCACGTTGATAATGATCCCATAGCTCAACAATGGCATTGTGATTAATAGCTTGCACTATACCAGAAGCTAATGAATTAAGAGAGCAGTTTGCAGGAGATGGTTTTGTTTGCACTGATGTTAAAACATCATCACTAGGGGGAGCATCATAAAATGTTTCTTCACGTGAAGCTCTTTCTAAGAGATTTGATACCCATTTATTTGGTCTTTTTTTGCTTTGATCTTGTTGCAAAATAGGCTTAGGTGGCACAATCTTTTTAACAGACTCAGTGGAACTGTCACTTTTTTGATTAAACATTGATGATGTAGGAAATGCTGACATTAGCTGTTTTTGCGCGCTCTTTTGATCATTTTGTATAACACTGACTAAATCTTGTAACGCTGTAATCTGTTCATTCAAAGCTGTGCGAATTGTTTGCGTTGTTTCTTTTGTTTTTTCTGGAAGTTTTTTTACATTTTCATTGATATCATTATTAATCTTTGAAAGCTCTAAACGAACTTCATCAGCGGAGCGACGTATATCTTCTGCTGCTTCTGAAAAACGCGTTGATGCTTCACTAACAAGCTTATTAAGTGATTGTTGGAATGAATTTGTGGAGTTACGCGCATTCTTATCAGAGCGTTCAAGTGCTAAGTTGAAGATTTTTTCATAATGCCCAATCATTTGATTAATTTCATGAGACTTTGAAACAAGAGCATCGCTTAATACAGAAAGCGTATTATGTTTTTCTTCAAGTGTTGCACTAAGTGAATTTTCAGACTGTTCAAGAACATGAATAGTTTGGGAAAGTGTCTTTGCATGTTCACCAAAACTGCTCGTTATATGATTAATTTGTTCAAAGGTACTCTTTGAAAGTCCTTGCAGAATTTCAACATTAGTATTGAGCGCTTGATTTGAAGCTGACAAACGCTCTGCTACTTGGTCCGTGTTGCGGAAAAAATTATTCGTACTCTCATTAAACTGCCCATCAATATTTTGAACAGCCGATAATAAAACATTACTATTTTCGTGAAAATTGTAAATTGATTGATTCAACTGTGTTAAGATGGATGAGACATTATTAACAAGCTCTTCCTTCATAATCGTTATTGTTTGAAGTGTTTCAGAGTTAGCTTTGGTTAAGCTATTCACTAAAGATTCATTATGTGCATAAATTCTTTGTTCAGCATCTTGTGTGGAAAGAGAGAGTTGTTCACCGATATGCTGTGTTAAAGAATCAATTGATTCTGTCGTATTTTGCGCTGCTTGATTTAAGTGATTTGTAAGCTCTGTTATTTTTCCAACATGTTGTGAAATTTGTGTTGTTGTTTGATTTCCAGCATCTTCCAGACGGCTCGTTACATCAGAGAGCTGATATCCTAAATTATTTTTAAGATTTTGCATAGAGTGATGAAGAACATCACAGCGTTCATTAAGAACTTGTTCTATTGCTGTTGTTGATGTGTGAATAGTTTCATTCAATAATGCTTGTGCATTATGGCTGGCTGTTGCGAAAGCTTCGACAGTATGCGCTGTTTGTTCAGACAGAACTGACAGAACTTTTTCACTGGTATCATAAACAGTTTTTTTGACATTTGATACAATGCGATTGCCTGATTCTGAGAGAATATTTTCTGCTTGTGCAGTAACATTTGTAACAGATGAAAGAATTTGTTCACTCGTAGAAGAAAGAATATCAGAAGCTTTTATAATCTTATTATGCAGGTTATCTGTCACTGTATTAACAGAGTCTTCTAAGGTTACACGCATATTGTCAACACTGCTTTCCAGCGCTTGTTGAATTATCTGACTTTGCTCATTACTAATCATGAGAGACGTTTTTAATGTGTCAGAACGTTCCTCAATAACAGATGTTTGCATATCAATGGCTTCACAGATTTGGCTAAATTTTTCAGATAATGTTTCCTCTAGCGTTGTTGTCCGTTCAAAAATTTTGTGTGCACGATCTTCTAGATCTGTATCGAATGATTCCATACGTGTTTCAAGGGTTTCAAAGAAAACACCACTCGATTGAGAGAGAGTATTCTTTAAAATTTCGGCATGGCTTTCAAGGTTTTTGATATGATCTTGAACCGTTTCAGTAATGTTTTTATTATTGGCGACAATTGCACTCTCAACTAAATCTATTTGTTGTTTCAATGCAACATCGACACGTATATCACTTTTTGCAATGAGATTATGGATTGTTTCCATGCGTTGTTCAAGTGTGCGTGCTTGATCGGCAAGAACTTCATTGAGAGAAAAACTATTAATCGCTAAAGAATCGCGCAGAGCATCGGCACGGATATCAATATTTCTCGCTTGTGCTTCTAAAGCATCTTGGGTTGTATTACAACTTTGTACAATGACATCTTGTAACTTTTCAGTGCATTGAATGATGTTTGTAATATGATTTTCAGCTTGTTTATCAACGACTTGAACATTATCAGCCAAAACTTTTTCAATATGAGAAGTATTTTGGGACAAAACATCAATTTGATTTCTTAATGTATCCGCAATTTTATTTTTCTCGTTATCGAGCATGTCTGCCATAAGAGCTCGTTGATCAGAAAGTTGTACTTTAAAATCTTGTGAACGTTCTTGTATGATATCAACAATGGCATTGTCGACATATTGAATTTCTTCTCTCAGACTTTCCTTACTTTTATCAATTGCAGAAAGAATAGCTTCACGTCCATTTGTAAATGCATGGGTAATGTCTGCTGTTTTTTCTTGGAGGTTCTCATTTATTTTCAAGACATGAGCTTCCAAGAAGTTACCAAGTTTTTCAGCATTATCCTCTAAAGCCTGACTGCGTTCTATAAAGGAATCAATGATGGAATCACTATGTTCTTTAAGAGAAAGATCAACAGTTGCTAAACGTTGTTCAAAGGCTCCAATTGCTTGCGAGGTTACGTTATCAAATTTAGAAGAGAGTTTATGTGCTTGGTCGTCGAGCTTTAAGATCTTCTCATCAAAATTCTGTAGAGATTGATTATTACGATCAATAAGAGCTTTATCCAAGGCTTTAAACTTTTCATCAACAGCGTGCAAAGTTTGATCTGTTACTGCTTGTATATGTGTTGCAATTTTAGCAACATGTACTTCTGCTTTTTCAGCTGTTTCATTAAAAGTTTTTTCTATTTGTTTTTCATTATGATCAAATCGTTTTGCAAAGCCATCGAAGTTTTTTCCTAATTCATGAAAAAATTCCGTGTTTTTCTGCTGAATTTGTGTTGTTGTTTTGTTAAATTTTTCAACAAGCTGATTTGTTACGCCATCACCAGCATAGGAAAGTTTTTCAACGAGGTCTTCGCCTTGTTTTTGTAAAGTTTGAGAAAGGGTTTGTGCAAGCTTTTCAACATTGGTTACAATGTTAGAGGTAACCAAACCAAATTCATCACTCAGTTGTTCTTGGGTTCCTTTAATTGTTGATTGTACGCGATCTGCATGATTCAAAATGGCTATGCGTTCGTTACTCAATTCTTTGATTAATGTGTGAATGCGTGATTCATTCTCAGCATAGGCTTGTTCTAGATTGTGAACTTCACCTTGTATGATTGCTTCAAGTTCAACAGCACGTCCGAGAGTACGTTCAATACCTTCGTTCATTGCCGCTACTTCTTCACGAATGGTTCGCCCTATAGCAATAGCTTGTTTTTCAGATAGATGTTGTGGTTCACTAAGGCGCTGTGCAGCATTGGTCATAAGAAGCGCAATATTATGCAAGTCGTTTGAACGTTTTGTTAATTGAGCAACGCCCCAAGATATAAGGATAGGAATTGCTGTTCCGGCTGCTACAGCAAGTCCTGTTGGGGAGGTAACAAAAGTGCTGATATTGGATAAGGAGCTGAGTCCGGTAGGTGCGAGCTTATGCGCAATAAAAGCTCCTCCCGTTGCCCATAAAGCACTAAGCGCTGTTGTATACCAGTAGACTCGAGAGGAAGAACGCTGCTTGAATGGTCCAAAATTTACAGGGGTTGTTATATCATCATTTGCGGGAAGAAGTTTTGTAGGCAATAATGTATTATGAACAGTTCCACCTGAAATATCAGGTGAAGGTTTTGGAGCAAAAAGCTGTTCAACAACGGATTTATCAATAACAGCTTCATCATGAATATTAGAAACAAAAGTTGACGTACCGTTTTCAGCAAAAAATTCTTCTTCTGCCATTGCAATTTTTTGAATCAGATCATCGACATTAACAACATTTTCAGAATTATTGGATGATATCGTTTCAAATCCTGTGTCATCGAAATCAAAGTTCATAGCTTTTGTGAGGGCTTCTTCAACTTCAACTTCAAATGTTTGCAATTTTGTTCTGCGTGCCATACTCGCCTCGTACTCTTACAGCCGGAAAAGGGATACGTCCTCTTCCACATAATTTCTACATACTAGCTGTTAATTATTTAGAAAGGAATATGCTTAGGGAAAAATTTTAAAAACTTATCAAGATAAAGTTAACGCGGTTTCTTGTACCCTGTTTAAAAATGTTATAAAATATAGTAAAAACAATTTATTATTTAAATCTAACTAAAACAAAAATACTGTTTACAACTTGTGTTTATAGAAAGCTTTATAAGCCGGTAGTCTTTGAAATAAGGACAATTTAATAGCGGTTATATATACAGTAAGGTGCGAATGCCTTTCTTTAATATCGATAATCGTTAATAAATGTTGTTGTCCGCTTACTTTTATTGATTCTAAACGAAGCAGATTCATCATCACATATAGTCCGTAATAGCTTAGGATGTATAAAAGTATGCCTTTGAATTGTAAGCTCATAAAAAAGTAAACGTGGAAAAATTTTTAATTTAATATAGCTTTTCGTAAGTTGTACTTTATTATTGTCTTAAAGAGCCGTTTTTTCTCTAATTTCAGTTGTTTGTTGCTGAATTTTTAAGCTTCTACGTTGACAATTGGATATTTTTCAGTCGATATGCATGCACGAATATTTTTATGCAATCTAGATAAAGGTGTAAGAATAATGGCAGAGCGATCACAACACCTGCAAGATGTGTTTTTAAATACGGTGCGTAAGCAAAAAATTTCCCTTACAATTTTTCTTGTCAATGGCGTTAAACTCACGGGTATTGTAACTTCATTTGATAATTTTTGTGTTCTTTTGCGCCGAGATGGACACGCGCAATTGGTTTATAAGCATGCTATTTCTACGATTATGCCTGGACAGCCTGTACAGATGTTTGAGGGTGAAAGTCCTGAGTAAACATATCATTTTAAGATAGACCTCTTATCCCATTTAAAAGTACTTAGATTGCTATGATAAATGAAAATGAGAGATTAGGAGGGGTATTTTCGCAGAATACAGAACAGGTGCGCGCACTTGTTCTGATACCGATTTTTCAAGAAAATAGAAGTGAAAGCTCTTTGAGAGAGTGTTCTATATCTTCTCGTGTTAAAGAATCATTGGGGTTAGCGCGTGCTATAAGGTTAGAAGTTGTTAATTATGAAACGATTAATATTGCAACGCCTCGCTCTGCGACTCTCTTTGGAAAAGGTAAAGTAGATGCGTTAACCTGTTATATAGATGAATATTCTATTGAGCTTGCGATTGTAGATCACTTTTTAACGCCAGTACAGCAGCGTAATTTAGAAAAATTATGGAATTGCAAAGTTATCGATAGAACGGCTTTGATTCTTGAAATTTTTGGGGATCGTGCACGAACAAAAGAAGGAGTTTTGCAAGTAGAGTTAGCGCGTTTGTCCTATCAAAAAGGGAGGCTTGTGCGGAGTTGGACGCACTTGGAAAGGCAACGCGGGGGGCGTGGCTTCCTAGGTGGACCTGGTGAGACGCAAATTGAAGCAGATAGGCGTCTTTTACAAGAGAAAATTATTCGTATTCGCCGCGAATTGCAAACGGTTATTAAAACACGTGCACTTCATAGAGCAAAAAGGAAAAAAACATCTTATCCTGTTGTAGCAATGGTAGGATATACGAATACAGGAAAGTCAACTCTTTTTAACCGTTTAAGCGGTGCAGATGTTTTAGCAAAGAATATGTTATTTGCAACGCTTGATCCGACTTTGCGCAAAGTTGTGCTTCCCCATGGAAAAACTGTTCTTTTGTCTGATACTGTAGGGTTTATTTCTAACTTGCCAACGAATTTGATTGCAGCTTTTAGAGCAACCCTTGAAGAAGTGGTTGAAGCAGATCTCATTCTTCATGTAAGAGATATGTCAGATCTTGATCATCGAGCACATGCCCAAGATGTTTTAGAAGTGCTTTCAAGTCTTGATATCGATATTGATGATATGGAGCATATCATAGAAGTTTGGAATAAGATTGATATGTTAGATGAGCAAGCATTGAATGTTTTACAAACAAGCGCAAAGACGCGATTAAATCCTGCTCTCATGGTATCAGCACTTAAGGGGGATGGACTCGATCAATTATTAAGAGCCATTGAAAAGCGAATTTTTGGAGAGGTGCAAAGCATTGAATATCTTTTACAACCTCATGAAATGTCGCTTATTGATTGGTTTTATGAAAACTCTGCGGAAATAGTGCAAGAAGGGCATGATGATGGGTCTATTACCATTAGAGCGGTTGTTACTTCTGAAGCAAAAAAACAACTAGAGAGCCTCAAAAAAAATATGAATTAAGTTCTTTAAAGCTATTGTTGAACATTTGTGCTTAAATTTTATATTTTTATTATCTCAAAATAATATGACAGCAAGTTAAGAGGATAGTTACTACTTTCTCTTAATAAAACAATATGAAGAAGTATTTTGCTGGTTAAAATAAAGATGAGTCTTACATGTAATAAAAGACTATTCGTACGTACCGTATGGCGAAGCATTTTGATTGTTTTGCTATTACAAATGCTATGTGTATCTTTGATTTGGTTGTATTATTTTGTCCAGCCCCGTGGTTACCAAGCAACTTTAACATTTTCATTATCTGATTCTGTAGGAAAGCCATTACCAATTAAAAAGCAAGACAATGTTATCGCCTTTTTGTTTTCACAGCCTATGTTCTTCAATGATTCGAATTTTTCTTTAAGTGCTTCTTATAAGAAAAAAAATCATGAAAATATCCGTTTATCGCGTCATGGTGATTTTATCGATCTTACTTTTGAAGCCGAGACACTTGAAGCAGCTCAACGTGGGTTGGAAACTTGGTTTTCCGCATTTTCACAAGCAATCATAAAACAGAAACAATTCTTGTTAAATGATAAATTAGAAGACAAACAATATGATAATATTGCAATCCTTAATATCGTGCAGGAATTTCGTAAATCTATTGATTCTTTTATTCAGCGTGGTGTAAAACAAACAGAGCTTTATGATCTTTCGATGCAATTAACGCAAGCAACTTTAAAACGTATTCATTTAACAAGTTTGAATTCAACGATTAACATGATGCGTGAAAATGGGCAGTCTTTACTGTCTTTATCGTTTATTGCAGGCAATTCAGCAATTGCTGCTCTGGAATCTAAACGTGATCTCTTGGAAACACAAAGAGCACATATGGCTGCACAATTAGGGTGGACACATCCTCAAATTAAAGCGATGACTGCAGAATTAGAGACAGTTTCTCATCAATTAAAAAATAAAATTTTACAAATCGTTTATCAAGTTCATTCAGATGAGGTTATTGCAACGGAATTAGAAAAACAGCTTCAAAAAAGGGTGAGTTTTTTTGTAAAAGATCAATCCCAATCTTTGAATGAAATATTTAATGAGTTTGAAAATAAAATAAAAGCAGCAGTCGATGCCCAAAATGAAGCGATGAGCAAGTCTGCTCAACGAAGAGAAAAAATTATTGATTCATATCGGAGATTGAGTGATGATCCTTTTCTCTTACAAAATACAAATATCCACGTGGTTATGCCAACAACGTTAGCACCAATTTCTTTTATGGCTCTTTATGGAAAAAATATTCTTGTGAGTGCATTGGCCAGTTTCCTTACTCTTTTGCTAGGAATATTGTTATTCTATCCGTGCTTTAAAAAGAAAAAAGACCAAATCTCAGAAGAGGATTTGAGATCAAAAGAAAATGATCTTAAGAAGAATGAGAGTATTTTAGTCTCTCAAGAAATGAAAAATTTTGAAGCTTTTATTACGATAGAGGGATTATCTGATGTTTTGAAATGGCGTGCTTCAACCATTATTTCAATCATTGGACCAGAGGCAGCACGGACAGCGGCAAAACTTTCACTTCATCTCACAAAAGAGAACAAAACAATTTTGTTGGTCGATATTTCTGGTCAACAAATAGAGAAAGTCATTGGTCCACATCGTGGGCTGAGTGATGTTTTAACGGGCAATGCCCAGTTGCATGATGTTATTTACCGTGATTATGATACGGGGGTTGATATTCTCCCTCAGGGGTTAACAAGCGCTGTTTCTGCACAAGATTTTTCAAATGATATTTCTCATATATTACAAGAATTTAAAAAAGAATATGATTTTATCATCCTAGAGATGGCAAGTGAACCCAAATATGGATTTGAGCAATTTGCAGAGCTAACAGATTATTATATTTGTAATACTGTTCTTAATGAACAGGATTGGATGATGCGGATGGTAAGATGCTTTCCAAAGACTGTTTATCGCGTTGTTGCATCATAAGCTTCGTAAAAAAGAAATATGTATCGCATGTTATAGTGGTACGCTTGTTTTTTGCTAAAGTTGTAGTACATACTAAAATAGATAACAGAGTTAATGTTTAAATTTTAAAATGCATTTTAGTTGGAGAGAAGCGTGGGGCAATCAGAGATGGCAGTAAAGGAATTAAACAATAGCATTTTAACGCCTGTGCAAAAGAAAAATAGAAAACAAATACAGATGTGGCTTTACTCTATTTTATTGCTTTGTTTAGCAATTGTCTTAGTGGGAGGCGCTACTCGTTTGACGGGATCAGGATTATCGATAACGGAATGGAAGCCAATACATGGCGTTATTCCACCGATTGGTGTGGATCAATGGCAAGAGGAATTTTTAAAATATCAACAGATAGCACAGTATAAGCTGCTTAATCCTGATATGACTTTAAGTGCTTTTAAGGTCATTTTTTGGTGGGAGTGGGCGCATCGTGTTCTTGGGCGTCTTGTTGGTCTTGTCGCTTTATTAGGGCTCATTTGGTTTTGGGCAACTAAGCGTGTTGAAAAAAATATCTTACTCCCGCTTATTGTTGTACCTATTCTTATCGCCTTTCAAGGCTTTATTGGTTGGTGGATGGTTGCTTCAGGGATTGGGCAAAGTAATTTAACAAGTGTGAGCCAATATCGTTTGGCATTTCATCTTATAACGGCATGTTTTGTTATTGTTTTTGTTACTTATTTATCTCGAGGGCTTGCAGAATATTCAGAAAAGCCAGCAAATAAAAAGGTGCAATATTTTGCGGCATGGCTTGTTATTCTCGTCTTGATAGAGATTTATTTCGGAGCTTTGGTTGCAGGGCTTCATGCTGGAAAAGTCTATAATACATGGCCGCTTATGGATGGGCAGATTATTCCTGATGGATTGTTGCAGCATCGTCCTGTTTGGCTCAATTTATTCGAAAATTCCTTAATGGTTCAATTTATTCATCGGTTTTTTGCTTATTTTTTATTGATTGCCTCGGCTATTCATGCTTTCTATGTACAAAAAAATGTTCCCCGTTCAACCCACTCTCGTCGTGCATTTCTTATCTGTGTTATGATTATTATCCAAGCAGTCTTGGGTATCTTAACAGTGTTACATGAGGTTCCGATAAGTTTAGGGCTCATTCATCAAAGTATGGCACTAGCCGTGTTATGTTTTGCGGTTGCGCACTGGCGAGCAACGAAAGGGGCATATCGCGTTGTTGAATAAAAGTTTGTGGGTAGGGAGGTTTAGTCGCTTGCAAGCATTAAATCGAGGTTCTGGATAGCTGCAGCTGATGCGCCTTTTCCTAAATTATCGAATATGGCGCTGAGATTAAAAATACCTTCACGATCATTTCCAAATACGAACAGTTTCATACCATCTTTATTGGCTAAACACTCTGGATTAAGTCTTTCAAGTGAAACAGTTTCTTCTTGTGATGCAACTAAAATGGTATTTTGTCCATCGTAATGGTTTGCAAGAATTTCGCGCAAATCAGAACAGTTTGCTGATTTTGTGAATAAATGGCGATGCAGAGGAAGATTCACAATCATTCCTTGGGGAAAACGACCCACACTTGGTATAAAAACTGGGGTTTGATTGATTTGTCCATAGATTTTAATTTCTGGCACATGTTTGTGTTCAAGATTAAGACCATAGATAAAATAATTGCCCTGAATATTTTGTTGAGATTGATTTTCCATTTGTAAAATCAACTGTTTTCCACCACCGGTATAGCCGGAGATTGCATTAATCGAGATAGGATAATCGGCGTCTAGCAGTCCTGCTTCACGGAGTGGGCGAATCAAACTAATGGCACCGGTAGGATAGCATCCGGGATTGGTTATATAATGTGCTGCTTGGATGCGCTTTCTTTGTCCTGCTGTCATTTCAGGAAAACCGTAAACCCAGTCTGGTGCAACACGGTGGGCTGTCGAGCTATCAATAATCCTAATGTTTTTATTTTTTTGAAGCCAATGAACCGTTTCGCGTGCAGCATCATCTGGAAGACACAAAATAGCAATATCGGCTTGATTAAGATAGTCTTGTCGCAGATGAACATTATGGCGATCTTTATGAGCAAGAGAGAGTAGTTTTAAATCTGTACGTCTTTCTAAGCGTTTTTGTATTTGTAGTCCGGTTGTGCCATGTTCACCATCAATAAAAACTTTGGTTAGCATTCTTATTTGCCTTCGTATTAACTTTGCCTATTATATTCAGCTTTTCACATTATAAATTATTTTAAATCATTAAATTATTGAATTTCTTTAGATTATAGATACCTTTTGTAAAAGGTGTAAACAAATAAGAGTGTAAAAAAAGAAATGTAATCTCATTTTTTACTATTCTCGAGAGGAAAGTTTTTCGCTGTTTTTATAACAAAGAATAAGATAAATATTTGCCTCATTATTTTTGAGTGTAAGTAGTTTAAAATGTTTGGTTTGCATGGTTTGCTGTGTTATCGTTCCTTGACTTTATTTTTTTTATGTTAGGAATGTGTTTTATGACTCAGCAAGAAAATGACGCACAAAAGCGCTTTTTTAATGATAATTTACAAACTGTTGATGGTGCAATTTTTGACGCAATTAGAGGGGAGTTTGAGCGTCAACAACATGAAATTGAGCTGATTGCTTCAGAGAATATTGTTTCAAGAGCGGTCCTTGAAGCGCAAGGGTCTGTTTTAACCAATAAGTATGCAGAAGGTTATCCAAGAAAGCGCTACTATGGTGGGTGTCAATTTGTTGATGTCGTTGAAGATTTAGCTATTGAAAGGGCAAAACAGCTTTTCGGTGCTGCGTTTGCGAATGTACAGCCTAATTCTGGTAGCCAAATGAATCAAGCTGTCTTTTTAGCTTTACTTCAGCCTGGTGATATATTTATGGGATTAGATTTAAATGCTGGTGGTCACCTTACGCATGGTTCATCTGTTAATATGTCAGGAAAATGGTTTGATGTTGTTTCCTATGGTGTGCGTCAAGAAGATCAGATTATTGATATGGATGAGGTTGAGCAGCTTGCAAAAGAACGTAAGCCAAAACTTATTATAGCAGGGGGCTCATCTTATCCACGGCTATGGGATTGGGAAAGATTCCGTGAAATTGCAGATGAAATCGGTGCTCATTTACTCGTTGATATGTCTCATATTGCTGGTCTTGTTGCTGGTGGCGTGCATCCTTCACCTGTTCCACATGCGCATATTGTAACAACAACAACACATAAATCGCTTCGAGGTCCTCGGGGTGGTTTAATATTGACAAATGATGAGGCTTTATCCAGAAAAATTAATTCTGCAATTTTTCCTGGTCTTCAAGGTGGTCCTTTAATGCATGTGATTGCCGCAAAGGCTGTTGCGTTTGAGGAGGCTTTGCGTCCCTCTTTCAAGAGTTACAGTGCCAATGTTGTCGCTAATGCGAAAACTTTAGCAAAAACATTACAGGGTAATGGTTTTAATATTGTTTCTGGTGGTACAGATAATCATTTGTTGTTGGTTGATTTACGTTCTAAAAATCTAACAGGTAAACGTGCTGAATTGGCTTTGGGACGCGCTCATATTACCTGCAATAAAAATGGCATTCCTTTTGATTCTGAAACGCCATCTATAACATCGGGAATTCGTTTGGGATCACCTGCTGCCACGACGCGTGGTTTTTTAGAAAAAGAGTTTATTCAAGTTGGTCATCTGATTTCAGAAGTTCTTGATGGTCTTCGGAGTGCAAAAAGTGATGAAGATAATCATGCCGTTGAAATGGCTGTTGAGAAAAAGGTAAAAGATATAACGAATCAATTTCCTCTTTACTCTTATCTTACCACTCGTTAAGGATACAAAGGATGCGCTGTCCTTACTGCCAATATGAGGATACACAGGTCAAAGACTCTCGTCCAGCAGAAGAGGGGGCAGTGATTCGCCGCCGCCGTGTGTGTTCCGTTTGTGGTGGTCGTTTTACAACTTTTGAACGTGTTCAGTTGCGTGAGCTCTTGGTTGCTAAAAAAAGTGGACGATGTGAACCCTTCGATCGTGATAAGTTAATGCGATCAGTTGATGTGGCTGTACGTAAGCGCAATATTGATCCTGATCATATTGAACGAGCAATTTCTGGCATTGTACGCCAGCTTGAAAGTTTGGGAGAACCAGAGATTTCTTCAGAAAAAATTGGGCATCTTGTGATGGAAGCATTGAAAAGAATTGATGATATTGCTTATATTCGTTTTGCTTCTGTGTATCGAGATTTTCGTAATGCAAGCGATTTTCACGATGTTATAGATGAATTGTCAAAGGGTATCGCGGATACAGAATCTCGTTTTGATGAATAAAAAAGTGCAAGATGAACGGTTTATGGCTGCAGCTATTCGTTTAGCAGAACGTCATGTCGGTCTTACAGGTGAGAATCCTTCCGTTGGTACGTTAATTGTGCGAAACGATAATGGTGCTGTGGGGGCTTTTATTGTTGGCTATGGCGTAACAGCTATTCATGGGAGTCCTCATGCGGAAGTGCAAGCTTTACACATGGCAGGTTCTTTGGCTCAAGGAGCGACTGCTTATGTTACTTTAGAACCTTGTGCGCATTATGGAAAAACTTCGCCGTGTGTGAATGCGCTTATTGATTCAGGTGTTTCTCGAGTTGTTATTGCGCTGACTGATTGTGACAAGCGTGTTGATGGTCATGGTATTGCTCTTTTGCGAGCGGCGGGTATTGAAGTGGTTGAGGGCATTTTAGCTGAAGAGGCTTTTGAATCCTTATGGACGCATTGGTGCATAAGGAAGATACAACGCTGTGCGGTCACTTTTAAAATGGCAATTTCTGCCGATAATGGTGTTGGAAAAAGAGAGAAGGGCAGCGTAAAAATTAGTGGAACACTTTCTCATGCCCATACGCATATTCTACGTGCTCAAAATAATGCTATCCTCGTTGGTATTGGTACTATATTAGCAGATGATCCACAACTCAATTGCCGCTTGCCAGGGATGGAGATGCGCTCACCAATTCGTATTATTTTGGATGCAGATTTATCTATCCCCCTTGATGCAAAAGTTGTCCAAACAGCCATAAAAATTCCTACATGGGTTATTTGTGATGTGGATATTTCAAAGAAAAGCAAAAAAAATGCATTGGAGCAATATGGTGTGTCTGTTTATTCGGTCGAGATGAACAATGGTTGTGTAGAACCCTTTGCTCTTTTACAGATGCTTTATAAACATGGGATTAATAGTGTTTTATTGGAAGGGGGTGTCAAGACAGGGGAAAAATTTTTGAATGCTGGTTGTGTTGATCATTTGATATGTTTTCATACCCCCATTGTTTTAGGCAAAAATCGTATTGAAGCCCCTCATTTTGGAAATTATCTCTCGCAGTTTCATGAGATTGAGACAAGAATGTTTGGAAATGACCGTTTTTATAAGTGGAGACGTAAGACATTATGTTCACAGGAATTATAACGGATATTGGTTGTGTTGAAGATGTTCAACCTTTAAAGCAGGGGATGCGTTTAAAGATTTCTACCCGCTATGCTATAGAAAGCTTAGCAATTGGGGCGTCAATTGCTTGTTCAGGAATTTGTCTGACAATTGTAGAGCGAGGATTAAAGCAAGAAGATTCCAATTGGTTTGTTGTCGAGGCGTGGGAAGAAACATTACGTTTAACGAATCTTGCACAATGGATAAAAGGAACTTTTGTTAATTTGGAACGTTCGCTTCGATTGGGTGATGAAATGGGAGGACATTTAGTTTCTGGTCATATTGATGGTTTGGCTGAAATCATTGATCAAAAAAATGAAGGGGATGCAATTCGCTTTTATTTAAAAGTTTCAAGACAATTTATGCCTTTCATTGTTAATAAGGGATCTATTGCACTTAATGGGACATCTTTGACTGTTAATGGTGTTGAGGATTGTGTTTTTGATGTTCTTATTATTCGCCATACACTTGAAATGACAACGTGGGGACAAGCTAAAATTGGAGATCGGGTCAATTTGGAAATTGATCAACTTGCTCGTTATGCTGCAAAACTTTTTACTTTAAAAAGAGAAGATGAATAAGCCAACACTCTATTGATCGTTTTCAGAATTTTATGCTTTATAACTTTGATTTTTTTGATTCGTTTTTTGTGGAATTCCATTATGATGAAAGAGATAGGTAAAAAGCCTCACGTATTGATTGTTGAGGCACGTTTTTATGAGGGGATTTCTGATGCACTTTTGAGAGGTGCAGTGAATACTTTGCAAAAAGCTGAAGCAAGTTATGATGTTGTAACGGTTCCTGGAGCATTAGAAATACCAAGTGCAATAGCTTTTGCTGAACAAAACAAGATATCGTATGATGGTTATGTTGCTCTTGGTTGTGTTATTCGGGGTGAAACATATCACTTTGAAATTGTTGCTAATGATTCTTGTCGTGCATTGATGGATTTAACTGTTCATCAGCACTTGGCTATTGGAAATGGTATTTTGACTGTTGAAAACGAAGAACAAGCATGGGTGCGTGCAAAACTAGATGACAAAAATAAAGGTGGTTTTGCGGCTGAAGCTGCTTTATGTATGATCGCTCTAAAAAAGAGATTTGGAGATAATCGTTAAATATGGCTGATATAAAAAGCAGACATTTTCCGCGTTCAGCCAATAAACGTGGAGCAGCAAGACTCGCTGCAGTTCAAGCACTCTATCAAATGGATATCGTGGGTTCGGGGGTGATGGAAACGGCAGCTGAGTATGAGGCTTATCGTTTGGGAAAAGATATTGATGGAGACCAATATCTTGAAGCTGATTTTCAATGGTTTTTGGCTATTATAACGGGTGTTGTAAAAGATCAAAAGCAGCTTGATCCGCTGCTTCATCAACAGCTTTCTGCAGAGTGGTCTCTTTCACGTCTTGATTCTATATTGCGAGCAATTTTACGAGCAGGTTTATGGGAGTTGATCAACCGTAAAGATGTTCCCGTTGCAGTTGTCATGAATGAATATGTTGACATAGCAAAGGCGTTTTTTGAAGGTGATGAGCCAAAACTTGTTAATGCAGTTCTCGACAGTATGGCAAAAAAAGTCCGCCTCTAAGAGGTACAAATCCCTATTATAGATCTGATATTATCAGACCTATAATATTGAAACGGTATGCAGACTATATAATTTAGTTATGGGGTGGCAAATTCACAGGGCCTTTTATAATTTGAATTAAGAAAGGATGTTCTTTCGTTACAGTTGGCGTTGTTTGTGTAATAAAATCAAACACTTGACCGTCTTGTAATCCGTAATTTGCAACTTTTGCAACCTGATTATTTTTACTGAAGTAAATGGCTAAAACTTTGCGATCAATAATCTTTGTTTTCATAAACTGCATCCCACGATAACGTGTCTGTGAGATGTAATAAAAAACTTCATTATCATATTTTGTTTTTAATGAAGGGGTTCCTAAAGTTAAAAGAACTTGCTCTTGACTTGAGCCAATAGAAATAGAACTTAGAGCATTTTTATCAAGAACATAGCCCTCTCTATAAATTTGGCTCGAACCTGAAGAATCAAGAAGGCTACACCCAACAAGCATTCCTATGCTTGCTGTTGATAGACCAATCAATAATTTACGTTTGATTAAGGCTATTATGTGAGGCATTTGAAACAATGGTATCTCCTTTTTATACTGAGATGTAGGACAAGAAGGCAACCTCAAGTTTTTTCTAATTTTAACTTAATCTACCGTAGCTTACACTGAGTTTCCCTGTTATAAAGCAAATTATGCCATATAGAATTTCTTTAGAAAAGAAAAAAATGCATAAATACTTGAGATAAATAAAAACATATTGCTTTACGCGTTTTTATGTTTGGGAGTTGTCAATGAATGTTCAAAATGTTCCTCAAATGACATTTGCTTTGGCTTATCCAATATCTGTACGTTCTCTACCTGCTAAAGGTATAAGGGTTCATTTTTGTGCAAACAAAAAAGAATGTACACATTTAGCCCAGAACCATGATTTAATTGAAGTAAAATCTTGTGAGGGAAAATTCCATATTTTCCCGTGGAAAAAACGCGGAGTGCGTATAAAAGGTCTGTTGCAAGCGCGTATACTACAGTTATGTGTTGTTACATTGGAACCATTAGAAAATATCCTTTGTGAAAATATTGAGGTTGTTTTTGTTCCTGAAGATTCAAATTTGATGAAGCCCCAAATATCAGAGGATACAGGGGAATTGTTTTTAGATGTGGGGGGGCTTGATACTCCTGAAGTGTTTTATGATGATAAAATTGATATTGGCGCAATCATGGAAGAGTTTTTTGAGTTGTCTATTAATCATTATCCACGTAAAGAAGGGATAAAGATGAATATGGATGAAAATTTAGAAGAAGCAGAGCGAAAATTCTCTCCATTTTCTGTTTTGAAAAATTGGAAGTGATTGTAGAAACATACAAAAAATATCTATTGTATGCTAAACGGTATTTTCTGCGGAGCGATTTTCGCAAGATGTGCTGTGTGAGTATTCAGGAGCCAAAAATCATAATATGTATTTAAAGATGTAAATGAAAAGATGTGGGATATGCAAGCGTGATTAGAATTTCTGTGGATGTCATGGGCGGTGATTACGGTCCAGAAGCAGCTATTGCAGGAGCAGCAATTGTACAAAAATATTTATCAAATATTTATTTTCTATTTTATGGAGTAGAGGAGGCTGTTCGTCCGGTTTTAAAAAAATATCCCTGTTTGGATTCTGTATCGCGCTTTTGCCCTACAGAAAGTTATACACGCATGGATGAAAAGCCAAGCCAAGCACTTCGTAATGGACGTGGTAAATCATCAATGTGGTACGCCATTGAAGCGGTAAAAAATGGTGAAGCTGATGCTTGCATTTCTGCTGGTAATACGGGTGCACTCATGGCCATGTCTTATTTTTGTTTGAAAATGCTTGCAGAGGCTGAACGTCCTGGTATTGCGGGTATCTGGCCAACACTGCGCAGTGAGAGTATTGTTTTAGATATTGGAGCAACAATTGGTGCCTCTGCTAGTCAGTTGGTTGATTTGGCGGTTATGGGAGCAGGTATGTTTCGCGCTTTATATCACACTGAAAGACCAAGTGTTGGGCTTTTAAATGTGGGGGTGGAAGAGGTTAAAGGACTTTATGAAATAAAAAAAGCAGGAATGATATTGCGTGAAGTGCAATTAGAAGGATTGGAATATAAAGGATTTGTTGAGGGCAATGACATTGGAAAAGGAACAGTCGATGTTGTTGTAACAGAGGGGTTTTCTGGTAATATTGCTTTAAAAACCGCAGAAGGAACCGCGCGACAGATAGGAGAGATTTTAAACTCTGCAATGCGCAGTTCTTTTTTAACATCTCTTGGTTATTTTTTATCGCGGGGTGCTTTTCGTATACTGAAACATAAAATGGATCCTGATAGGGTGAATGGAGGAGTGCTTTTAGGTTTGAATGGTGTTGTTATAAAAAGTCATGGCAGTGCTAATGCTAATGGCTTTGCTTCTGCTATCCGCGTTGGTTATGAGATGGTTAACAACGGACTTTTACAAAAAATAACGGCTGATTTACGGCGATTTCATGAAAATAAAGAAACACTTTTTGACCAAGAAGATGAAGCAGTGATGAATGGAGAGTCCTTATGATAAGCTCTTATAATAGAAATGAAAAATTTGAAGAAAAGGTAAGAGCTGAATGATTCGGTCAATTATACGTGGTGTAGGAAGTGCTTTGCCGAAAAGAAGTTTATCAAATGAAGAGATTGCAAAGTTTGTTGAAACGTCAGATTCATGGATTGTTCAGCGTACAGGAATACGCCAACGTTATATTGCCAGTGAAAATGAAACAACTGTTTCTTTAGGAGTTGAGGCTGCGCAAGCAGCACTTACAAATGCTGGTTTAACAATAAAAGACATCGATTGTATTATTTTAGCAACGTCCACCCCGAATCGTACTTTTCCTGCTTCTGCTGTTGAAATTCAGCATGCTTTGGGAATGAGCCATGGATTTGCTTTTGATATTCAAGCTGTTTGCTCTGGTTTTATTTTTGCTTTAACAACAGGAGATTCTTATTTACGGTGTGGGGGAGCTAAAAGAATTTTAGTTATTGGATCCGATACATTTTCTCGAATTTTAGATTGGGAAGATCGTACGACATGTGTATTGTTTGGTGATGGTGCTGGTGCTGTTATTTTGGAAGCACTAGAAACTGAGGGGGGTATTGCTTTTGAGCGTGGTATATTGTCTGCGAAATTGCGTTCTAATGGTGCTTATATAGATAAGCTATATGTTGATGGTGGACCTTCAACAACACAAACGACAGGCTATTTGCGTATGGAAGGACGAGAAGTTTTTAAATATGCTGTTGGTATGATAACGGATGTGGTTGATGATTGTTTTGCAGCTGCAGGTATGGATTCTTCACAACTAGATTGGTTTGTACCTCATCAGGCTAATAAGCGCATTATTGAAGCATCTGCTAAAAAGCTGGGAATTTCACTAGATAAAGTTGTGATTACCGTTGATCAACATGGTAATACGTCTGCTGCATCAGTTCCGTTGGCTTTAACAACAGCTGTTTGCGATGGAAAAATAAAAGAAGGAGATCTTATCATGTTAGAAGCCATGGGAGGTGGATTTACATGGGGAGCAATTCTTATTCGTTGGTAAATTATGGCTACTTGACCATATTTCAAGAAAACGTATAAGTCATTTTGTAATTTTTAATATTTTAATAGGTGGTTATAATGACAAGTAAGACAGTAACGCGTGCAGATTTAGCGAGCGTAGTTTGTAAAAGAGTGGGCTTGTCACATACTGAATCAGCAGCTTTAGTCGAATTGGTTTTGGATGAGATTTGCAACTCACTTGTAAGAGGTGAAGCGGTTAAATTATCTTCTTTTGCAACTTTTCAGGTTCGCAGTAAAAATGAACGTGTTGGACGCAATCCAAAAACAGGTGTTGAAGCACCGATTCCGCCGCGACGTGTTGTGACGTTTAAGGCTGCCAATGTCCTTAAACAGAGAATTTTAGATTCGCATCGTGCAAAACAGAAAAAATGATATCTCATAAATAAATGCCATGGTATGTTTGGTATTTGTTAAAGAAATGTATAAAATAAGGGTCTTTATTTTTTAGAAAAAGACTGGTGAGTAAGGTATCAATGATGGTCTTATTTTTGACTAATCTTGTTGAGAAATTGAGACAGAATGAGTCATTGTGAAGTAATTTATTTTGTTTTAAATAAGGTGTTACAAAATGGATAAAAGCTCTGATGCTTTTCGCACAATTAGCGAAGTAGCGGAGTTATTGGAGCTTCCGCAGCATGTCTTAAGATTTTGGGAAACACGTTTTAGGCAGATTAAACCAATGAAACGTGGGGGAGGAAGGCGCTATTATCGTCCGGTCGATGTTGATTTGCTCAATGGTATTAAGCAGTTACTATATGATCAGGGTTATACGATAAAAGGTGTGCAACGCCTTTTGAAAGAAAATGGTGTTGCTTTTGTGACTGCATTGGGTAATGGTGATCTTGATGCTATGAATGTGGTCATAGAGAAGAAACATGCAGGACAAACTTCTGAAAATGCTAGCAATAAGCCTAAGAAATCTTCTTTTGGGCTTTTGAGTTTCATGAGGAATGAGGGAGAAACATCTGTCGGTTCTGTGAATCTTTACAAAGATAAAACTGATAAAGCATTGTTACAAGAAATTCTGTTTGAACTCATTGAATGTAAGCGTGTTCTTGATAGAGCACGATAATAATATTTTTTTATTTTATATGTGTTTCGTAGATATTTAGATGTTTTATGGATGTGCCCAGAATTTTATACGTTCAGCGAGTAGTCATATATCGTATGTGTATATTTAACGAGTTTTTTATAAGAGTTTTTCATTTGGTAAAACATGAAGAAGAGAAAGAATAAACGCTGAGTTTTGCCATTTTTTTTGATTTGGCTTTATAAAAATTAAGGCAATATCTCATCAGTGTAGATTGCGGGATGTAGGATGCCATTAGCTTACCAATTCATGTGCTTGTTTTAAAGAGATGTTTCTTAAGGCTTCTTAATCTTATTTTACCATAATGCCTCGTGAATGATTAATGGTAAACTCGTTGAGTACCGCTATTTTTATACTTATGAAGGTTCAAGTCGGCATCATCATTATAATTATAGCCTGTTCTCAATGACTGCAACAATTCTTAGCACTTTAGGCGGTTCATTGTAGGCATTTTAAAAGTCCTTTCTCAATAATTTTTATCCACGCACTCATTCCGCTTGTTTCGTGCAAGCAAATGATTTTGATAGATTCAACATAAACATATTAAAAATAAGAGAAGCCTATGATATTCGAAACCTTATTTAATATGAATAACGATATATTATCATTATAAATCAATATCTTGTCCTTTTTATAAGGGCTTATCTTACGAATAAGAAATATCATTGTTCAGCTAATTTTACATATTTTTTATTAATAAATATAATCTTGTTTTCAGTTTTCTTGCTTGATGTTTCTATAATTATTGTAATGATCTATCCATGATAATAGCAGAATTTTTTCATTATAAAGGTAAAAGATTAATGTTATTATTAATATTCAATTGTCTATGATTTTTGCATTTAAACAGCTCATAGCTTATATTCAACTTTTTCACCAATCCACCTTGTAGAGAAAGAGCACGTTATTCTTTCTGGTGACAGGTCATTGTGCATGAAACAAAAACACACTACAATATCAAATTATTTCATTTTGTACAAAAACTGAAAATTTATAGTAAAAAATTAACGTATTACCATCTTCCGTGATATTATGCATTTATTACACGTTGCAAATCTGGAGGTGTTGCTTCATTTGAGAGTTGTTTAATCACATCTTCTACAGATAAAAGGGTTTGATTTGTACTTCCTAAGCGGCGCATATTTACGCTGTTTGTTTCAGCTTCACGTTTGCCACATACCAAAATTACGGGGACTTTTTGTAAAGAATGTTCTCGTATTTTATAGTTAATTTTTTCATTGCGGAGATCTATTGTTGCGGAAAGCCCAACAGCTTTAAGTTTTGCTGTTATTTTTTGGGCATATTCATTTGCTTCGGATGTAATTGTTGCAACAACAATTTGTTCAGGAGCAAGCCAAAGTGGCATATGTCCAGCAAAATTTTCAATTAATATACCAAGAAAACGCTCCATTGATCCAAAAATAGCACGGTGGATCATAACAGGTTGACGTTTTTCTGAATCTTTATCAATATAGAATGCACCAAAACGTTCAGGGAGATTAAAGTCTATTTGTGTTGTTCCACATTGCCATTCACGACCGATAGCATCCTTTAATGTATATTCAAATTTTGGACCATAAAATGCTCCTTCACCTGGAAGGATGCTTGTTTTGATTTGTCCTGCAAATTTTGTTTCAATCGTTTTAAGGACAGATTCCATGATACTTTCTGCATGATCCCATAATGCATCAGATCCAACTCGTTTTTCTGGACGGGTTGAAAGCTTAAGACTAATTTCTTTAAAACCAAAATCGGCATAAGTTGATAAAATAAGATCATTAATACTGAGACATTCATCGGCTAATTGTTCATCAGTACAAAAAATATGCGCATCATCTTGTGTAAAACCACGCACACGCATAAGACCATGTAAAGAGCCTGAAGGCTCATAACGATGAACAAGTCCAAATTCAGCAAGTCTAATAGGCAAATCACGATAAGATTTTAAACCATGTTTAAAAATTTGCACATGACCAGGGCAGTTCATTGGTTTAAGGGCATAAACATTCCCATGATCTGAATCTTCTTCTGCTGAAATTACTTTGAACATATTCTCCTTATACCAACCCCAATGGCCAGATATTTCCCAGAGTGACCTATCGAGAACTTGTGGTGCATTAACTTCAGCATATTGATGATCATCAAGGCGTCTACGCATATAGCTGATCAAATTTTGGAACATTTTCCAACCTTTTTTGTGCCAAAAAATCATTCCTGGCCCTTCTTCTTGAAAGTGAAATAAGTCCATTTCACGTCCCAAGCGGCGATGATCACGTTTTTCAGCTTCTTCTAGCATATGGAGGTAGGCTTTTAAGTCATTTTCATTTGCAAATGCTGTTCCATAAATTCTCGTGAGCATTGGATTATTGGCATCGCCACGCCAATAAGCTCCTGCAACTTTCATTAATTTGAAAGCATTCCCAATTTGCCCTGTAGATTGCATGTGCGGTCCGCGACAAAGATCAAACCACTCCCCTTGATAATAGATTTTTAAATCTTGATTTTCAGGAATGCTATCAATAAGTTCAACTTTATAAAATTCCTTTTTCTCAGAAAAAACTTTTCTTGCTTTTTCACGAGACCAAATTTCTTTTCTAAAAGGTTTATTGCGTTGGATAATTTCACGCATTTTCTTTTCAATGACGGTGAGATCATCTAATGTGAAAGGTTGTTGGCGTGCAAAATCATAATAGAATCCATTTTCAATGACAGGACCTATTGTTACTTGCGTTTCAGGAAAGAGCTCTTGCACTGCTTCAGCAAGGACATGGGCGCAATCATGCCTTATGAGCTCAAGAGCGCGTGAATCTTCTCGGGTAATAATCTCTACTTGACCAGATTGTCCCAATGGATCCGATAAGTCTCGCGTGATACTATCAAGACTATAGGCGACTGCTTTTTTTGCAAGTGATTTAGAAATAGATTCTGCTAATTCCAAGCCTGTCATTTCGGCGGGGTAATTACGTTTTGAACCATCGGGAAAAAAAAGAGAAATAGAGCAAGACATAAAAACACCCTTTTAATCCAATTCCGCTAACGATTGCGGATGGTTTCGTGAAAATTGAGTAAAAAGCTTATAGACTAATTTTTTATCAATACATGTGAAAAAAGAAAAGGATTATTTGTTGTGTTTGTCAGAAATTTTCCAGTAACGCCAAGGTTTATAAAAACAGCAAGAATTTCCAAGCGATGGAGGGACTGGATCAAAGCCATCTGTTCCAAAGGGCCCACAACGCATGATACGAAAGAGTCCCATCCATGCACCAGCCCAAAGCCCATGGCGTGCAATCGCTTCATATGTATATTCTGAACAAGTCGGAGCATGGCGGCACTGATTACCTATAAGGCTCGAAAGTGTTATTTGATAGAAACGTATTAAGAAAATACCCAATAATCGTCCGGGTGTTTTTTGCCAAGTGCCTGTGTAATTCCGAGTCAACTTTTTTTGTCTAGATTGTGATTTGAACATTTATTTTTCTTCAATTTTTTGAATGCAGTCTATCATTGCATCAAAGGGTAATAGTGTTGCTGCATGGCGCACTTTATAGTCTTTAATGGGCTGTAAGCAAGAAAAATCCTCAAATGGAGCTTGAGGAGAAGGACCATTTTGCGTTAGCATTTGGTAGATAACTTCACGCAATATTTTAAGATCTTGAGTTGTTTGTCCGATGATATGAGATGCTAAAAGTGAAGCTGAAGCTTGCCCTAGCACACATGCATGTATTTCGTGAGCAAAATCGGTAATAATACCATTTTCCACTTTTAAATCTACAGTGATTGTCGAACCACAAAGGTGTGCATGTTTTCTTGATGTTGCATCAGGATTATTAAGACGCCCAATTTTGCCTATATGTGCAGCATATTTAAGTATTTTATCATTATAGATAGTATCAATCATGCGCTATTGCCTGAAATTTTGAAAGTCGTGATTGTTTAAACTTTTAATTCGCTTATATAGAGATTATACAAAATGAGATAGGTATGGAGCAAATGCTTTGTATAGAGTAAGCTTGGAGTTTTTGAATGCGTAATGTTGTTAAAGAAGACACAAATTTATCTGAAGAAAAGCGTCCGAGTATTGAAAAGGTGGAAGAAGCGATTCGTACATTACTCTTATGGATAGGGGAAAATCCAAATAGAGAAGGGCTTTTAGATACTCCAAAACGTATAGCCAAGGCATATCGCGAGCTTTTTAATGGTTATAGTCAATCGGTTAAAGAAACCTTAGGTACAGTTTTTGAAGAGGTTTCAGGATACAATGAAGCCGTAATCGTAAAGAATATACCTTTTTATTCACACTGTGAGCATCACATGATCCCAATTATTGGGAAAGCACACATAGCATATCTTCCTAATGCAAAAATTGTTGGTCTTTCAAAAATTGTACGTGTTGTAGATATTTTTTCTCGTCGTTTACAAACTCAAGAAGCTATGACAGCGCAAGTGGCTCACGCGTTAAAAACGTATCTGAAGCCTCATGGTATAGCAGTATTGATTGAGGCTGAGCACATGTGTATGGCTATGAGAGGAATCCAAAAACAGGGCTCTACAACAATTACAAAAAACTTTCATGGTTATTATGAAAAAGATCAAGCGGCACAAGAACATTTTATGATGATGGTTCAAAGGTCATAGTAAAGCCCATATTTCTCGTAATCTCTATTAAGTTATAAAACATCCGGATAAAATAAATTATGAGAAAAAGAAAATTGGCTTGTACCTTTCTTTATGATTTGTTAAAGGCTAAAAACCAAGGTTTTTTCTTTCCACGTGCGGTCGTGGCGGAATTGGTAGACGCGCAGCGTTGAGGTCGCTGTGGGGCAACCCGTGGAAGTTCGAGTCTTCTCGACCGCACCAGTTCGCAGTAAGTCTCTCCATAGTGAGATGAAGTTATGTTAGAGAGAGGGGATTTATAGGCATTATAGAAAAATCTTTTTGTATGTTATTTGTTAGTGTGTTGCCAATAATGTTTCGTTTTTTATTACTTTATCTATGCATTTGAAATGTTATATTTTTATAAGGTGGGGTGAAGTTGCAGTGAGAAGTATAATGATTCTGAGATATTTAACACTTCTTATTTGTATTTCTTTATTATCAGCGTGTAGTGATTCACGTGCTGTACTTTGGCATGGGGTGCATGCAACACCTTCTATGACTGCCGTAGAAAGGGAAGTTGAAGGGAAACCAGTTTCTCCAAAAGCCATCGTTCCAGTGTATGTTGCAACGAGTCGTATGATGCAAAATAATTACGCTCAACCTTATGGTGCAGAGCGATCAAATAAAGTTCATTATAATCGTGTTGACGTAGGAATTCCTCAGCAACATGTAAAGGGAGTTGTTGAAATAAATGCCTATAAACCTACGCATGATAAGTATTTTGCAGCAGTAGCATTGCAAAAATACGATAATAAAGAACAGTTTAAACAGCAATTAAATGCTGCTTTAGCAAAAAAGCCAAAAGGAAAAAGAGAAATTTTTCTTTTTATCCATGGGTATAATAATAATTTTGCAGATGGTACATTTCGTACAGCACAGTTTACACACGATTATTCTTTAAATGTTGTCGCTGTGCATTATTCTTGGCCTTCGGCCGGATCAGTTCCTCTTTATATTTATGATCGTGACAGTGCTAATTTTGCCCGTGACGGATTGATAGAGCTTTTAACACTTATTAGTGAAACCAATGCTGATCAAATTTCGGTTATTGCACATTCTATGGGCAATTTTGTTATAATGGAAGCATTTAGAACGTTAGCGTTACAGGGAAAATATAGGCCTATTCGTCGTATTACAAGTTTATTAATGGCTGCACCAGATATTGATGTTGATGTATTTGAGCGACAACTTAATGATATAAAAAAACTCCCGCAGCCAACCGCTATTTTAGTATCCAGAGCGGATAAAGCTCTTGCGGTTTCAGGACGTCTTACGGGTGGACATCATCGTGTGGGCGATGGCTCAGATATTGAAATGTTGCGTAAAAATGGAATAGCTGTTCTTGATTTCTCTCATGTGGATGGGGGAGCACACAATGTCTTTGCATCTTCGCCAACGTTGATGGCTCTTTCTCGAGAAGGTTCTTTGGCTTCCACAATTATGCAAGGTACAGAATTGTCACCTAGTCAAGCCCTTCTTGCTGATGGTAGTAGTGTATTGGAAAAAACAACACATCTTATCCTTTATACACCTGTACGTTTTCTCTCTCCACGGATTCCACGTTGATCGTGAAAAGAGAGAAGGGGCTCCATCGAATAATGTATTGGAGGTAATATTTTTTAGCACTTTCTTTAGAATGGTCTTGTAAAATGAAAAATAAATAGCGGGATGAATGTAAAAAACAGTCATTAGGTGAGTTTGTGATGATTGCACGTAAACGCTATGTTAATACGCCTACAGTTGTTGATTATTTGTCTCATTCCGCAATTAAGTTATTAGACATTCATGCTATGCTTGTGAAGGTGAGAAAAGGTGATATGGGGGAAAAACCAAATTTATTGCGTCAAATTGATTCTACAAAAAAACAGTTAGATGAGATAAGCCATGCTCTTATTTTAGAATATCGTAAACGCCAAGAAAATGAGCGTTTTTTAAAACAAATTCTGCTATCCATTTCTGATCAACTTTTTGCACTTAATAATGGTTTTAAGGAAACAGGACGTCTTTTTTTTCAAGAAGTTAGAATACTTCAATCTCAGATGCAATGTTTATATGAGGGAAAGGAGAGGCTGCATTTGTTAAATAGCCAAGAATCTTTTTGTTCTCCGTCAAAGATTGATGAAGTCATTAAACAGTTACAAAAAGCACGAGAAAAGCTTATTCTTGAAAGCCCACATCTCTTTGAAAAAAGCACAAAAGCTAAACAATAAAAGTTTTTTAGTTGAGCAGATAGATAATTTGAATTTTACAGCAAAAACGCTGTTAGATAGAAGGCTATAACCTTTTTAAAGAAAAGAATTTGCTTTAATAAATAAAACACATGCCTTATATCTTTGCTAAAGTTAAGGCTGATGAATTAGGTGGCTTTATTGAAAAAAATGTTCGTGGAAAGAATTTTACAAAAAACTTTCTGATTCTTTTAATAATAGCCCGCCGGATAATTTTACCAATATCATGAAGCTGTTAATATATTCATTAGGCAAATAAAAAGCAAGTAAAATAAAATAGTTATGTCTAATATAAGGGAATAGGTGAACCTTGATTCTATTGAGTTTTTTGCCTCTATCCCTCATCTTTTTGAAGCTTTTTTATCGCCTCTATAGCTAACCTTTTGCGATCTGCACTCTTTGTGTAAAGAGATGCCATAGCATCATTTGTCCAGCCAAAAATTGCTTTGAGTTGTGGTACTATTGCACCAGAGTTAGCTGCGCGTGTTGCTGCTAATTTTTTTAAGCCATGTGCTGATTTTTTTATTTCTGCTACGTTACAAGCCTCTCGAAAAAGGTTGCCAAAACTTTCTTTAACTAGTTTTTTACCTTCTTTACCACAAATGAATGTTTCTTCTCCAATAGGATCAGTTTCAAGCGTTTTGGCTAATTCCGGTAAAATAGGTAGAAAGACATCTGTTTGGAATTTACTTTTCTCTGTTTTGAGATGAATAATATTGTCTTTGACATCTTTCCAGCCAATGCGAACCGCATCACCACGACGTAAGCCCGTATACAGAAGAATATCAATCCAAACGCGTTCATGGGTACCATGGGACCATCTTTGATAATATTTCTCAACATCTTCTTTTGTCCAAACAGGAAAGCCGCTTTTATTTTTAAGAGGAGGTTTTTTGACGCCTAAAGTTGGATTATTTTCCAAAAGACCTTGATCAATTGCCCAATTAAAAAGACCATTAAGGGACTTCAGAAAGTTTCTAGCCATTGCTGGTGTATCTTTACGCCGTTCAACACCGGCTATAATATGTTTCTTTTCAATTGCTTGGTATGGAATATTTCCTATGGAGTCGCATATCCTCATAAGAATGTATTCTTTTTGTTTTTTTGTAGCTTTAGTGTAGCTATGCCAATTAGAGCTGTTAAAGTATTGTTTAAGCAGCCATGCAAATGAACCTTCAACAAGTTTACCGGTTTTTGATTTAGGAAGTATAAGCCCTTGTAACTCGACAAGTGCGCTTTTGTTGTTATCAACAAACTCTTGCGTTCCATAGGTACCGCGTATTCTAATGCGTTTACCGTGACCAATACGTACATACCATACAATTTTGCCATGTTGAGTAATTTGTTTGATAGCCATAAAAGCGTTTATAGGCTCTGTAATTCAAATGAGTGATTAAAGATCATACGCAACATTTACATTCCTTTTGATAAGTTTTATATCTCTCATAAAGCACTTGCAATATGATACGTTTTGTATATATGCACTGATTACTCCATTGTGGATGATTCATTTTAATCAATAAGAATCGCTATTTGAAAGCCGCGTCATATCACTTGGCGCGGCTTTTTTTTATTTTACTCTCTCTTTTATGATATGTTTATAGCAATGCGTTTTATATGCGTTTATACACCATAAAAAAGGCACGCCCCCCATATCTATTTTTATTCTGTTTTATCAGTTATATTGACAACATTATCGTTTTCATAAACCTTACATTTTTTTGGAACGACACTTACTTTACTTTGACTGTTTAATTTTGCATTGCCATAGGCTTTACCCCAGACCTTGGCATGATAGGAAACCTTGGCATTGCCATAAACCCACGCATTATCATACACCCAGAAATTGCCATCATGGGATAAGTTACTTTCCTTTTCGATATAGCCTCCCAGATCACCTACTTTGACATCATCAAAGTCTTTTAAAGCTTTAATGCGATAAAGGTTTGTAATTTTCTTAGTAATTCTATCTTTAATTTGTTTGATTTCATTTGTTAATTGGTATTTTTTGCACATAAAGATACCCTCACAATCTAATATGATAAACGTTTGCTAAAATTTGGAAGAGGAGCGCCCCCGCCACGCCTGTACTTTCATTTACACCGCTTTATTGATTAGACCCAAACAATCTCTAATTCACCATAAGGAGAGAGACGTTCAGTATAGGTTTTTATTTTAGTAGACCTGCCGACATTTTCACGAATAACAGCAATGCCATGAATATTGGCATTTTCATAAACCCTAGCATTGCCATAAACCCTAGCATTTTCATAAACGTGACCATTTTAAAACACAAGAGCCTCATCATAGTCCCAGCAATTGCCCTCATGAGAGAAGTTATCTTCCTTTTCAATAAAGCCGCCTAAGGTACCTGTTTTGATATCAGCAAAATCTTTTAATGCTTTAATAATGAATTCAATTAAATCCATTTAGAATAAATAGCGAGTATCAGAAGAGGTAAAGTCATTCAAAAGCGGATAAATTTTTTTCAAAAGGTTTTTTAAATGCTGCTTATCCACAGCCCATGACATGGGATAAGATCAGCAAAATAGTGAAATCTGCTATTCGTTTTATGAAAAAAAGACAAATGCACTATGTGCTTTAAAATATCAGAATGAGTATTTTGAAGAATTTTATTGCGAATTTTGCTTATAGGTTTTGAAGGTTTCTCAAACCCCTCAAAACTCATAGATGAGGCGTCTTTTGAAGGTTCACTCTATGAATGCAAGGGGATATGGTTAAGCAAATTTATCCTTTATATTTATGGGGATATTGATGTATTAACCATTGACGGGCTAAACAGTTTTGTTTAGAGGTTTTTCCATAGAAATGTGGGGGAGA
>NZ_JBHIRN010000010.1:0-79015 GCF_042197205.1 Bartonella sp. AA2SXKL | reverse complement strand
GTTTTGCTATTCGTGAAGGTGGTCGTACTGTTGGTGCCGGTATCGTCTCTAAGATCATTGAATAAATAATGCTTGTTAAAGGGGTGTTAAAAGTGTTTTAGTTTTGAGAGTTAGGGGTATAGCTCAGTTGGTAGAGCGGCGGTCTCCAAAACCGCAGGTCGCGGGTTCAAGTCCTGCTGCCCCTGCCAAAGAGGGATTTTACATATAAGGGAGTGGATTTTGCTGCCTTTTTCGCTTTTTTTGATATGGGGCTTGTTTTTTTGTGTGTGAAACGGTATTGAATAGAAAGTAAGGAAATTGCATAAGTCTGAAAGTTGGCTTTTGCATTTTTTCCTGTTTATTTTGTTCTATAAAACACAATAGGACTAGAGAGAGTATAGTGTGACGATGGCATCTAAAACCAATCCGATTACCTTTTTGAAGCAGGTTTATGCAGAAACAATTAAAGTGAAATGGCCTACACGTCGTGAGACGGTTATTTCTACTATTATGGTTTTGTTGGTAACTGCATTGGCTTCAGCTTTCTTTTTTATTGTGGATCAGGTTATGCATTTTGGTGTTTGGCGGGTTATTGATCTTCTGAAATATCTTTTTAGTTGAGAATGTAAGGAAGTGTGACTGTGGCAGCTCGTTGGTATATTGTTCAGGCATATTCAAATTTTGAAAAGAAAGTAGCGGAAGCTATTGATAAGGAGGCAAAGCAAAAGGGACTTGATCATCTTTTTGAAAAGATTTTTGTTCCAACAGAGCGTGTTGTAGAGGTTCGTCGTGGACGCAAAGTTGATACTGAGCGAAAATTTTTTCCTGGTTATGTTCTTGTTCGTGCTGAGTTAACAGATGAAGTTTATCATCTTATTAAGAATACGCCTAAAGTGACAGGTTTTTTAGGGTCGGATGCGCGTCCTGTTCCTATTTCTGATCGAGAGGTTGAACAAATTCTCAAACAAGTTCAGGAAAGGGTTGAGTCTCCAAAGTCCTCTGTATTGTTTGAGGTTGGAGAGCAAGTTCGCGTTGCTGATGGTCCTTTTGTTTCGTTTAATGGAATTGTTCAAGAGGTTGAAGAAGAGCGCTCTCGTCTTAAGGTTGAAGTGCTTATTTTTGGGCGTCCTACGCCTGTTGATTTGGAATTTGGTCAGGTTGAAAAACTCTGATTAAACTTAGAGTAGTTTTAATTACTTTAAGGAAGGAGTGGGAGGTGATTTATAGCTTTTGTCGGCTTAATGATCCGAACCACGTGACTGCAAGCGGGTAACGGGCAAGATGAATTGTCAGTATACCAGTGAAATTAAAGGCAGATTGTTATGGCAAAAAAAAGTATAGGTCAGCTTAAGTTGCAGGTCCCTGCAGGAGCTGCTACTCCATCTCCACCAATTGGTCCAGCTCTTGGGCAGCGTGGTATTAATATCATGGAATTTTGTAAGGCGTTTAATGCAGCGACACAAGAAATGGAAAAGGGGGCACCGATTCCAGTTGTTATTACGTATTACCAAGATAAGTCTTTCACCTTTTCTCTCAAGACGCCTCCTGTATCATTCTTTTTAAAGAAGGAAGCAAACCTGAAATCTGGCTCAAAAGAGCCTGGTAAAGTGTCTGTAGGAAGCATTTCTCGCGATAAAATTCGTTCTATTGCGGAATCAAAGATGAAAGATCTTAATGCGAATGACATTGAGGCAGCAATGCGTATGGTTGAAGGTTCTGCTCGCTCGATGGGCTTGGAAGTGGTGGGCTAATATTATGGCAAAAGTAGCAAAAAGAATAAAAAATATCCGAAAAGATATTGATTTTAATGAACTCTACGCTTTAAAAGATGCCGTTTCAATGGTTAAGGAGCGTGCCGTTGCTAAGTTTGATGAAACAATCGAAATTTCAATGAACTTGGGTGTTGATCCTCGTCATGCTGATCAAATGGTTCGAGGCGTTGCTCATTTGCCTAATGGAACAGGGAGAAATATTCGTGTTGCCGTTTTTGCTCGTGGGGATAAGGCTGAGGAAGCTAAGGCGGCAGGAGCTGATATTGTGGGTGCCGAAGATTTATTTGAAAGCGTTAATAGAGGGACTATAGATTTTGATCGTTGTATTGCAACGCCAGACATGATGCCTCTTGTTGGTCGTCTTGGTAAGATTCTTGGTCCACGGAGTTTGATGCCGAATCCGAAAGTTGGTACTGTAACACTTGATGTTGCTGGTGCTGTCAAAGCTTCTAAAGGTGGTGCTGTTGAGTTTCGTGTAGAAAAAGCTGGTATTGTGCATGCTGGTATTGGTAAGGCTTCTTTTGGTGTTGAAAAAATCGTAGAAAATATAAAAGCCTTTGCAAGTGCAGTTATTAAAGCCAAGCCGCAAGGTGCAAAAGGTGAGTATATTAAGCGCGTTGCTGTTTCGTCGACTATGGGAATTGGTGTTAAAGTTGATCCAGCAACGGTTCGTTCAGAGCTAGTATAAGCTGATTTATAATTTTGTTTTGGGGTATGGGAATATCAAAATTGTATTTAAAATGCTGATTTTCATCAGCTCGCTATCTAAGCTTTATAGGGCTTAGGTTGTACCGGGAGAAATTCCGGAATATCCTGTCCGAGATTGTAGGTGATGCTTTTAAGTATCTTAATCAAAAAAAACCTGCATGAGACTGGGGTAAAAACTGAGAGTTAAAAGACTTAAAGGGTTTGAGCCAAGGTTGCCTTTGAACGCTATGCGTGAAAAAGGGGACAGGATCCTCATCGGTGACATGAAGTATTTTATGTTATCAAAGGTAACCAACAGGTTTGTTTTAAGCAAATCTGTTAAATGGAGAGAGACAGTGAATAGAGCGGAAAAACGCGAATTTGTTACATGGCTTAACGAGGCTTTTCGGAAGTCTGGTTCTGTTGTTGTTGCACATTATTCCGGTCTGACAGTTTCACAGATGAATGATCTGCGTTCGAAAATGGGTGAAGCTGGCGGTGCCGTTAAGGTCGCCAAAAACCGTCTTGCTAAAATCGCTCTTCAGGGCACGGAATCTGAATCGATAGTGGGTTTGTTTACTGGACAAACACTTATTGCTTATTCAGAAGATCCAATCACAGCACCGAAAGTTGCTGTTGATTTTGCGAAAAGCAATGACAAATTTGTCATACTTGGCGGTTCAATGGGTGCAACAAGTTTAACTGTAGATGCTGTGAAGTCATTGGCTTCATTGCCTTCATTAAACGAGTTGCGTGCAAAACTTGTGGGTATGATTTCTACCCCTGCGACCCGTATTGCACAGGTTGTTAATGCCCCTGCTGGTCAGGTTGCACGTGTCATTGGAGCATATGCTCAGGAGGATAAGGCGGCTTAAGGCTGTTTGTATTCACGTTTATGGAAGAGCTTTAATGCTTTTCTGTTTTTTTGAATAAGATTTAATAATGGTTCAAATCTTTTAATTGAAGGAATTTAAAAATGGCTGATCTAGAGAAGATCGTAGAAGACCTTTCTAATCTAACCCTTTTGGAAGCCGCTGAGCTTTCTAAGTTACTTGAAGAAAAGTGGGGAGTTTCGGCTGCTGCTCCTGTAGCTGTAGCTGCTGTTGCTGGTTCTGCTGCTCCAGCTGCTGAAGAAAAAACAGAATTTGATGTTATTCTTGTTGAAGGTGGCGCACAAAAAATTAATGTTATTAAGGAAGTTCGTGCTCTTACTGGACTTGGTCTTAAAGAAGCTAAAGATCTGGTCGAAGGTGCACCTAAGCCTATTAAAGAGGCTGCTTCTAAAGAAGAAGCAGAAAAAATTAAATCTCAACTTGAAGCTGCCGGTGCTAAGGTGGAACTTAAGTAAATTTAATTTTATCGGCGGGCATTTATGTTCGCCGATTTTCTTTCTCTTAATACAAAGAGGGAAAATAATGAGTAAAAAACTTTTCCCAATGGTTTCGTAACAGGAATGGGATAGGTTTGGATTACTTACCCCTTCATCATAGAGTCAAAGAGATAAATGGCTTATGTTGGTGGGGAAAGTTAATGATGCTCATTATTGAGTGTCAAGTGAACTGGTCTGCATATGCAGGTTAATGGTATAAGGCTTTCAAGGTTGGTCTACCTTGAAGAGTAAAGATCAAGGAGCGACGATGGCTCAGACTCACGCAATGATGTCTCAATTCAATGGTCGTAAGCGCGTACGGAAATTTTTTGGTAAGATTCCTGAAGTAGCAGAAATGCCGAATCTTATTGAGGTTCAAAAAGCCTCATACGATCAATTTCTCATGGTTGAGGAACCGAAAGGTGGGCGACCAGATGAAGGTTTGCAAGCTGTTTTTAAATCGGTTTTTCCTATTTCAGATTTTTCCGGTACAGCTATGCTTGAGTTTGTAGGTTATGAATTTGATTTACCAAAATTTGATGTTGAAGAGTGCCGTCAACGTGATTTAACTTATGCTGCCCCATTAAAGGTCATATTGCGTTTGATTGTTTTTGATGTTGATGAGGATACTGGCTCCAAAGATATCAAAGACATTAAAGAGCAAGGCGTTTATATGGGCGATATGCCTTTAATGACGACGAATGGTACCTTTATTGTTAATGGTACGGAGCGTGTTATTGTTTCTCAGATGCATCGTTCTCCTGGTGTCTTTTTTGACCATGATAAAGGAAAGTCCCATTCATCAGGAAAGCTTCTTTTTGCTGCTCGTGTTATTCCGTATCGTGGTTCTTGGCTTGATATTGAGTTTGATGCTAAGGACATCATTTATGCGCGTATTGATCGACGGCGCAAGATTCCTGTTACTAGTCTTTTGATGGCATTAGGTATGGATGCGTCGGATATTTTATCGACGTTTTATGATAAAGTGACTTATGAGCGTGATGGAGAAGGATGGCGAGTTCCTTATTCTGTGGATCGCTTTAAAGGAATGAAGCTCATTTCTGACCTTATAGATGCAGATAGTGGTGAAGTCGTTGCGGAGGCTGGTAAAAAATTAACAGTTCGTACTGCGAAGTCTTTGGTAGAAAAAGGACTTAAAGCGGTTAAAGTTAGTGAAGATGATTTATTAGGTTGTTATCTAGCTGAAGATATCGTCAATTACGAAACAGGTGAAATCTACCTTGAAGCTGGTGATGAAATTGACGAAAAAGTATTAAAAGTTCTGCTCGATGTTAGTGCTGATCAAGTCAATATTCTTGATATTGATCACATGAATATTGGCGCTTACATCCGCAATACTTTGAAGGTGGATAAAAATGAAAGTCGGCAGGATGCGTTATTTGATATTTACCGAGTGATGCGTCCAGGTGAACCTCCAACAATCGATACAGCAGAAGCAATGTTCCATTCATTGTTTTTTGATCCAGAGCGTTATGATCTTTCAGCTGTCGGGCGTGTTAAGATGAATTTACGTATGGATCTTGATTGTCCAGACACAGTTCGCATTTTACGCCAAGAGGATATTCTTGCTGTTGTTAAGATGTTGGTTGAATTGCGTGATGGACGTGGTGAAATTGATGATATTGATAATCTTGGCAACCGTCGCGTTCGTTCCGTCGGGGAGTTGATGGAAAATCAATATCGCATTGGTCTTCTTCGTATGGAACGTGCGATAAAAGAGCGTATGTCATCGGTTGAAATTGATACAGTTATGCCACAGGATTTGATCAATGCAAAGCCTGCGGCAGCAGCAGTCCGTGAATTTTTTGGGTCTTCACAATTGTCGCAGTTTATGGATCAAACCAATCCATTGTCAGAAATTACCCATAAGCGCCGTCTTTCTGCTCTTGGTCCAGGTGGTTTGACTCGTGAACGTGCGGGTTTTGAAGTCCGTGACGTACATCCTACGCATTATGGTCGTATTTGTCCGATTGAAACACCAGAAGGCCCCAATATTGGTCTGATTAACTCCTTAGCAACATTTGCGCGAGTTAACAAATATGGCTTTATTGAAAGCCCATATCGAAAAATTATTGATGGAAAAGTCACAAAAGAAGTTATTTATCTTTCAGCGATGGAAGAAGCAAAGCATTATGTCGCTCAGGCTAATTCTTCATTAGATAACGAAGGTCGTTTTATAGAAGAGTTTGTTGTTTGCCGTCATGCTGGTGAAGTTTTAATGGCGCCGCGTGATCATGTTGATTTGATGGATGTTTCACCAAAACAGTTGGTTTCAGTTGCAGCAGCGCTTATTCCTTTTTTGGAAAATGATGATGCGAATCGTGCGCTTATGGGATCGAACATGCAGCGTCAAGCAGTTCCTCTTGTACGCGCTGAAGCGCCATTTGTTGGGACGGGAATGGAATCTATTGTTGCGCGCGATTCAGGAGCTGCTGTGAGTGCAAAACGTAGTGGTGTTGTTGATCAAGTCGATGCTACCCGTATTGTTATCCGTGCAACAGAAGATTTAGATCCTTCAAAATCAGGCGTTGATATTTACCGCTTACAGAAATTTCAGCGTTCTAATCAGTCCACTTGTATTAATCAGCGTCCTCTTGTACATGTCGGTGATAGGGTAGAGAAAGGTGATATCATTGCAGATGGTCCATCCACGGATCTTGGTGATTTGGCTCTTGGGCGGAATGTTCTCGTAGCCTTTATGCCTTGGAATGGATACAATTATGAAGATTCTATTTTGTTATCCGAGCGCATTGTTGCTGATGATGTGTTTACTTCAATTCATATCGAGGAATTTGAAGTTGCGGCACGCGATACAAAACTTGGACCTGAGGAAATTACGCGCGACATTCCTAATGTTGCGGAAGAAGCGTTAAGAAATCTTGATGAAGCTGGCATTATTTATATTGGTGCTGAAGTTCAACCAGGTGATATTTTAGTTGGAAAGATTACCCCGAAAGGTGAAAGTCCCATGACGCCGGAAGAAAAGCTTCTGCGTGCAATTTTTGGGGAAAAGGCATCCGATGTTCGTGATACTTCTATGCGTATGCCTCCTGGGACTTTTGGTACTGTTGTTGAAGTTCGCGTTTTTAATCGCCATGGCGTGGAAAAAGATGAACGTGCGATGGCAATTGAGCGTGAAGAAATTGAGCGTTTAGCAAAAGACCGTGATGATGAACAGTCTATTCTTGATCGCAATGTTTATGCGCGCCTCACCGATATGTTGACAGGTAAAGTTGCTGTAGAAGGTCCGAAAGGCTTTTCGGGTAGTAAAAAGCTTGATAGTACAGTAATGGGGCATTATCCGCGATCCCAGTGGTGGCAATTTGCTGTTGAGGATGAAAAGCTTCAAAATGAAATTGAAGCTTTGCGCAAGCAATATGATGAATCAAAAGAAGCATTACAACGTCGCTTTATGGATAAGGTTGAAAAGGTCCAAAGAGGTGATGAAATGCCTCCTGGTGTCATGAAAATGGTGAAAGTTTTTGTGGCTGTGAAGCGCAAAATCCAACCAGGTGACAAGATGGCGGGACGTCACGGGAATAAGGGTGTTGTTTCACGTATTCTTCCCGTAGAGGATATGCCATTTCTTGAAGATGGGACCCATGCTGATATCGTCTTGAATCCGCTGGGTGTGCCTAGTCGTATGAATGTTGGACAAATTCTTGAAACGCATCTTGGTTGGGCATGTGCGGGGATGGGCAAGAAGATTGGTGCTTTGTTAGAGTTATATCAAGAGACTGGGGATATATTGCCGTTGCGTCAGCGTATTGAAAATCTTATGCCTGATGATAATCATAATGAACCAGTTCGTCAGTATGATAATGAAAGCCTTTACAAATTGGCATTGCAGATGAAGAAAGGGGTTTCAATTGCAACGCCTGTTTTTGATGGAGCACATGAGTCTGATATTAACATGATGCTGGAAGACGCAGGCTTAGATAGTTCAGGGCAGGTTACGCTTTATGATGGTCGTACTGGGGAGCCTTTTGATCGTCCAGTAACGGTGGGATATATTTACATGTTGAAATTGCATCACCTTGTTGATGATAAGATTCATGCGCGTTCTATTGGTCCCTATTCACTTGTTACGCAGCAGCCATTAGGAGGTAAGGCACAATTTGGTGGTCAGCGTTTTGGTGAAATGGAGGTATGGGCGCTTGAAGCTTATGGTGCTGCATACACTTTGCAGGAGATGCTAACAGTAAAATCAGATGATGTGGCTGGTCGAACAAAAGTCTATGAGGCAATTGTGCGTGGTGATGATACATTTGAGGCAGGTATACCCGAAAGCTTTAATGTGTTGGTAAAAGAAATGCGCTCACTTGCTCTTAATGTGGAGCTTGATGATGCGCGTGAACTTATTGCACAGCGGGCATTGTCTGATACGGCAGAATAATAATTCAAGGAGCGCACTAGAAAAGGGCTGCGCTCTTATTACTTTAAGAGGCTCAATAACCTTATTAAGGCTATACAGGTCATTTTTAAAAGTAAATGTATTTTAAAGAAGATCTGTTATAAAATAAATGAGATATTACAACAGGTTCTAAGAATCTTTGAAGGAGAACAGCATGAACCACGAGGTCATGAATCTTTTCAATCCTCAAGCGCCAGCGCAGACATTTGACTCTATTCGTATTTCTATTGCGAGTCCTGAGAAAATTTTGTCCTGGTCGTATGGTGAGATTAAGAAGCCTGAGACTATTAATTATCGGACTTTTAAACCAGAACGTGATGGTCTTTTTTGTGCACGTATATTTGGCCCTATTAAGGACTATGAATGTCTATGTGGCAAATATAAACGCATGAAGTATAAGGGCATTATTTGTGAAAAATGTGGTGTAGAGGTTACTCTTTCGCGCGTACGTCGTGAGCGTATGGGGCATATTGAACTTGCGGCACCCGTTGCGCATATATGGTTTCTTAAATCATTACCAGGCCGTATTTCTACACTTTTAGATTTAACTTTAAAAGATATTGAACGGGTTCTTTATTTTGAGAATTATATTGTAACCGAACCAGGGTTAACATCTCTTAAGCTCCATCAGCTTCTTTCTGAAGAAGAATATATGCTTGCTATTGATGAATTTGGAGAAGATCAGTTTACAGCTATGATTGGCGCTGAAGCTATTTACGAGCTTTTAGCTAGTATGGAGTTAGATAAAATCGCTAATGATTTGCGTCTTGAATTAGCTGAAACAACTTCAGAGTTAAAGCAGAAAAAATTGATTAAACGACTTAAAATCGTTGAAAATTTTCTTGAATCTGGAAATAAGCCAGAGTGGATGATTATGAAAACAATTCCGGTTATTCCACCGGATTTGCGTCCATTGGTTCCGCTTGATGGTGGGCGTTTTGCGACATCAGATCTGAATGATCTTTATCGGCGTGTTATTAATCGTAATAACCGCTTGAAGCGGCTGATTGAATTGCGAGCTCCTGGAATTATCGTACGCAATGAAAAGCGTATGGTACAAGAAGCTGTTGATGCATTGTTTGATAATGGACGGCGTGGGCGTGTGATTACTGGAGCCAATAAACGTCCTCTTAAGTCTTTATCAGATATGTTGAAGGGCAAGCAAGGGCGTTTTCGTCAGAACTTACTTGGGAAGCGTGTTGATTACTCGGGGCGTTCTGTTATCGTGACGGGTCCTGAATTAAAATTACATCAATGTGGTCTTCCCAAAAAAATGGCTCTTGAATTATTTAAGCCTTTTATTTATGCGCGGCTTGATGCAAAAGGCTATTCATCAACGGTAAAGCAGGCAAAGAAGCTTGTTGAAAAAGAACATCCAGAAGTTTGGGATATCTTGGATGAGGTTATTCGTGAACACCCTGTTTTGCTCAATCGTGCACCAACATTGCACCGTTTGGGAATTCAAGCTTTTGAGCCTATCTTGATTGAGGGAAAAGCTATACAGCTACATCCATTGGTGTGTACTGCTTTTAATGCGGATTTTGATGGTGATCAGATGGCGGTTCATGTTCCGCTTTCTCTTGAAGCACAACTTGAAGCCCGTGTTTTGATGATGTCCACCAATAATATTCTTCATCCGGCCAATGGTGCTCCCATTATTGTTCCCTCACAGGATATGGTTCTTGGTCTTTATTATCTTTCAATTGTTTCTGAAAAAGAACCAGGTGAAGGAATGGCCTTTTCTGATATAGGTGAGCTTCATTATGCCTTGGAAAATAAGGTTATAACGCTTCATACGAAGATTAAAGGCCGTGTTAAGAATATGGGGAAGGATGGAAAAGAAGTCTCTAAACTTTATGATACGACACCTGGTCGTTTGATTATCGGTGAGCTTTTGCCAAAAAGTGCGGATATCTCATTTGATATTGTCAATCAAGAGATGACGAAAAAGAACATTTCTAAAATGATTGATCATGTTTATCGGCACTGTGGACAAAAAGAGACGGTTATTTTTTGTGACCGTATTATGCAGCTTGGCTTTTCTTATGCTTGTCGTGCAGGAATTTCATTCGGTAAGGACGATATGGTTATTCCTGATAGTAAGTCGCGTTTAGTCGCAGAAACAGAAGCTTTGGCTAAGGAGTACGAACAGCAATATAATGATGGTTTGATTACACAAGGTGAAAAATACAATAAGGTTGTAGATGCTTGGGGTAAATGTACAGATCGCGTCGCAGATGAAATGATGAAACGTATTCAAGCTGTGGATTTTGATCCTAAAACAGGTCGTCAACGGCCGATGAATTCTATCTATATGATGTCGCACTCTGGTGCTCGTGGTTCTGCTAACCAGATGAGACAATTGGCCGGTATGCGTGGATTAATGGCAAAACCATCGGGTGAAATTATTGAAACACCCATTATTTCAAATTTTAAAGAAGGTCTAACTGTTAATGAATACTTCAATTCCACGCATGGTGCACGTAAAGGACTTGCTGATACTGCGTTAAAGACGGCGAACTCTGGTTATTTAACACGGCGTCTTGTTGATGTTGCACAGGATGCTATTATTTCAGCAGTTGATTGTGGTACCGCAAAAGGGCTTACCATGCAGCCGATTGTTGATGCAGGACAAATTGTTGCCTCCCTTGGGCAAAGAATTCTTGGTCGTACAGCGCTTGTTGATATTCTACATCCTGTCTCTGGAGAGGTTATCCTTGAAGGTGGAGCAATGATTGAGGAAGCTGATGTCGCGAAGATTGAAGCAGCTGGGATTCAATCTGTTCAAATTCGTTCTGCATTAACATGTGAAACACGTCTTGGTGTTTGTGCAAAATGCTATGGTCGTGATTTGGCGCGTGGAACACCTGTTAATCAGGGAGAAGCGGTTGGTGTTATTGCTGCTCAATCCATTGGTGAGCCGGGAACACAGCTTACTATGCGTACTTTTCACTTAGGAGGAACTGCGCAGGTTGTTGATTCATCGTATTTAGAGGCATCTTATGAAGGTAAGGTGGAGATTCGTAATCGTAATGTAGTTCGTAACTCTGAAGGCCATTTGGTTGTTATGGGGCGTAATATGGCTATCCTTATCAAGGATGAGTTAGGAAAAGAGCGCGTTGTACATCGTGTTAGCTATGGTGCTCATATTTTTGTTGATGATGGTGATGTGGTTAAACGTGGCCAACGTATAGCAGAATGGGATCCTTATACACGTCCAATTTTAACGGAAGTTGAAGGCTATGTGGGTTTTGAAGATATGATTGATGGTTTATCTGTCACTGAAACAGCTGATGAATCTACGGGTATTACGAAGCGTTTGGTGATTGATTGGCGCGCTAATCCACGTGGTGCGGATCTTAAACCAGCTATTATTATTCACACGGATAAAGAAGGTGAATCCATTGCTAAATTGTATAAGGGAGGTGAAGCCCGTTATATGATGTCAGTGGAAACTATTCTTTCTGTTGAGCTTGGTGCTCATGTTAAGGCTGGTGATGTTATTGCTCGTTTGCCAATGGAAAGTGCCAAGACGAAAGATATTACGGGTGGTCTTCCTCGTGTGGCTGAGCTTTTTGAAGCGCGTCGTCCAAAGGATCATGCGATTATTGCTGAAGTTAGTGGTACAATTCGATTTGGCCGTGGTTATAAGAATAAACGTCGTATCATTATTGAACCAAATGATGAAACTCTTGAGGCAGTAGAATACTTGATTCCAAAAGGTAAGTTGTTCCACTTCCAAGAAGGCGATCAAATTGAAAAGGGAGATTATATCCTTGATGGTAATCCAGCACCTCATGACATCTTGGCGATTAAGGGGGTTGAAGCTTTGGCATCTTATCTTGTTAATGAGATTCAGGAGGTTTATCGTCTGCAGGGAGTTCTTATTAATGATAAGCACATTGAAGTGATTGTTCGTCAAATGTTGCAAAAAGTTGAAATTACTGAATCTGGAGATTCTGGTTATATTCCAGGTGATAATGTTGATCGTATTGAACTTGATGAAATCAATGATAATTTGATTGCAGAAGGGAAGAAACCTGCATCTGGTAATCCCATTCTTCTTGGAATTACAAAAGCTTCTCTTCAAACACCTTCTTTCATTTCGGCGGCATCGTTTCAGGAAACAACACGTGTTCTTACTGAAGCAGCAGTTTCTGGTAAAATTGATACTTTGCAAGGACTTAAAGAGAACGTTATTGTCGGTCGTCTTATTCCAGCAGGTACGGGTGGTACAATTTCTCAAATCCGTCGTATTGCTGCAGTTCGTGATGATTTGATTGTAGATGAGCAGCGTAAGTCTAGTAATAACGAAGTGGCTAAGGCTATGTTGACAAATATGACAACCGGGGCCGTTACTGAATAATTTAAATACAACACCACATAATATAAAAACGTCTGAATAGAAAGTTCAGACGTTTTTTATTTCGAAATGCAGAAGTTGTATATTTTCTTGAAAAATATCAAAAATTATAAGGCGATAGTTATTTTAAACATCTTTAGTAGCTTATTATTTTGTAATGATGCTTATCTTTTTTGTTACTTTATTTTAAAGTTTCTTAATTTCTAAAAGCAGTATAGAATTTTTCCCAAATATGTGAAACTCAAAAATCATATTCAAGGAAAAGAGTTGATTATCTACAAATCAAATAAGATTGATTTTGAACTTTAGGAAAATTTTTGATTGATATCTTCTATAAAAATTTAAAAGGACTTATGATGAAAGATCAAGAGTCTTTTCTATAATCTAAAAAATAATTGATTCTCTACTATACAATGTTTGTGAATGTATTTTCTTCTAAATTAGAATGCAGAAAAGTAGAGATTAAGGTGCTCACTAAGTTTTATAAAAAATAGACATATTTCTTATAACAATGTGATCTATGCAGACAGAATAATAAAATGTACGAATATTATTCAATTGGAAAATTAACACGTGAGTTTTCAATAATAGCTCGAACTTTGCTATGAAGAAGAGGGACTTCTTATCCCTTTTCGGTGTGGAAGTACACGGCTTTATACATAAACGGATCGTCATAAGTTAAAACAAATCCTGTATGCTAACAGAGTAAAATTTTCGTTGTCTGAAATATCTGATATGTTGACAATGGTTGGAAAACCACCTGATGATGAGAAAAAGCTTAAGAAATTAATTGCAGGAATTCATAAAAAACAAACTGATTTAAAGCAGATGCAGCATGATGTTGATGATCTTCTACAGGATTTAGAACGAATTGAAGAGAGTTTTTTTTGAGAGCTTAGCGGAGTTGGGGGGTAGTCATTGATTATAAATTTATTTTGTCTTCTTTTAGACTAATTTCTTTCTCTTAAAAGAGATAGATTATACCGTCTCTAAGGGGAATATTTACCACTGCGTGAAATGTGTAAGTCATTTAAAGAAATAGAGTGTTTGAAAAAGCTGCAAAGGTATTTTCGCAGTATATTATTCTTGATAAGAAAAAACTATTTTTCATAAAGAAAGTAAAAACAATGACAGTTTCTCCTATGAGTGTTTTTCAATCTATATTGTCACGAAAGTCAATTCGCGCTTTTACTGATCAGCCAGTTAGTTTGGAAACAATCAAAGAAATCTTAAAACTTGCAGCACGTGCACCATCTGGAACAAATATTCAGCCATGGCAAGTAATTGTGCTTACAGGAAGTGTATTACAGAAAGTAGGGCAAGAGCTTTCACAACTTGTGCTTTCAGGTGTAAAAGGAGAGCGTGAATATAGTTATTATCCACGTCAGTGGCGTGAGCCCTATATTTCAAGGCGTCGAAAAGTTGGTTTGGATCTTTATCAGAGTCTTGGAATTCAAAAAGGTGATGAAGAAAAAATACTTCATCAAAAGGCGCGAAATTTTTTATTTTTTGATGCACCTGTAGGACTCTTATTTACAATGGATCACGACATGGAAATGGGGAGTTGGCTTGATTTGGGTATGTTTATGCAGACCATTATGTTAGCTGCACGTGGATTTGGATTAGATACCTGTCCTCAAGCTGCTTTTGCTGATTATCATAAACAGATTCGTACGCTTTTATCTATTCCTTCTGATCGCCATATTATCTGTGGTATGGCACTTGGTTATCGCGATATGAGTGCTCCAGAAAACAATTTTGAGACAGAACGAGAATCGTTAGAAAAATTTGTACGTTTCATTGAAACATACCCATAAAATATTTTATACAATTAAGCATATGTTTTGAAGAACTTAGTGCATTATGAAAAATATTTCCGATAAGATTTCTCATCCTTATTGAATTTTAATATTGCATATTAACACTTATTTTACTACGTTTGGAACATTGGGAGTGGTGACTCTAGGGGCATTGTCCGTTTTAAAGGTTGGCTAATGGAAAACACTATAGAAAGAAAGTGTTGGGTGGTAGCAAGACGAGCGACATTCGTGTTTATTGTTGTCATTTTTTTAGTTTATCTCGCAATTTGATTTTAAACGGAAGAAACGTTATGAAAAAGCATATATGCTCAAGCTGTACTATAGTTTAAGGTGATACGTGTTTCTATCTGTTTTTGAACTTTTTAAAATTGGGATTGGTCCTTCTAGCTCACATACGATGGGACCAATGACTGCTGCTAATATGTTTTTGCAAAAGATAGGAGATTTTTCTCAGTCGTCTGATGTTCAAGTTTCTCGTATACGTGTTTATCTTTATGGTTCTTTAGCTTTCACGGGTATTGGTCATGCAACAGATAGAGCTATCATATTAGGACTTTTAGGAGAAAAAGCTTCTACTGTTGATCCTGATAGCATGGGGTTTTTGTTAGAAAAAGTTATACGTGAAAAAAAAGTGCAACCAGAAGGTCATCCCGCTTATCAGTTTGATGTGCAACGTGATCTTATTTTTGAACGAAAGCAAATCCTCCCTGGACATACAAATGGACTAGCCTTTGAAGGACTTGATACTGATGGGAATGTTCTGTTGCGGCAGATTTATTATTCTATCGGTGGTGGCTTTGTTGTGACTGAGGATGAATTAAGCCATATGAATGATAATATACAACCAGAAGCATTTGAGGTACCATATCCATTCGATTCTGCTTGTACAATGTTATCAATGGCAGAAAAATCAGGACTTTCAATTGCTGAAATGAAGCGCTTAAATGAAGAAACAAAGATAGAGCGTTTTTCTCTTGATGTAGGGCTTGATGAAATTTTTTCAGCGATGACAAATTGCATTGATAGAGGTCTTTCACAAGAAGGTGAGTTGCCTGGTGGATTGCGTGTTCTAAGGCGCGCTAAAAAGCTGCATGAAACGCTTTTGGAAAAACAAAAGAAAAATTACAATTATCCACTTTGGGCAAATGATTGGCTTTCGGTATATGCTATAGCAGTCAATGAGGAAAATGCAGCGGGTGGTCGTGTTGTTACAGCACCAACAAATGGAGCAGCCGGTGTCGTCCCAGCCGTTTTGCGTTATTATCTTCAGTTTAATGATGATTCAGATCGAGAGGGAATACATAATTTTCTATTAACGGCAGCAGCTATAGGCGGTGTTATCAAACATAATGCCTCTATTTCTGGTGCAGAAGTTGGGTGTCAAGGTGAAGTTGGAACGGCATCTTCAATGGCCGCAGCAGGGTTGACCGCAGCGTTAGGTGGAACACCAGCTCAAATTGAAAATGCGGCAGAAATTGCGCTTGAACATCACTTGGGAATGACATGTGATCCTGTTGCAGGTCTTGTACAAGTGCCTTGTATTGAGCGTAATGCAATGGGAGCTGTTAAGGCGGTAACGGCTTCTTCTCTTGCATTATATGGTAATGGAGATCATTTTGTTTCTCTTGATGCTTGTATAGAAACAATGCGCCAGACTGGTCATGATATGAGTGAACGCTATAAAGAGACAAGTAAAGGTGGTCTTGCAGTCAATGCGATATCTTGTTAAGAGCTGGAACATTTTTCAATCCATAACTGGACTTTTTGGAGAGAGATCGTATTTCCTAATAAAGCTTATGTTTTTTGTTCCTTATAAATCAAAATTCCACTTTAATGCAGCAGTAGTTTGAAATAAATCTGAGATGATTCAGTGTTTTCTTAACGAATAATAGGTGTTGCATGCAAGCTTGGAGGGGAGAGTGTTGTACATCTGTTTGATTTGTCTCTAAAGTGGGGAAAAAGTGTAATTTGGAAAAAATAAGAAAGCGTAAAGTAAAATTAGTGATCAATCTGCCATTATTTTTAGCTGGGTTTTATGGCTTTAAAAAGTTTCCATAGCCATATATCTTTTAAGTAATGGAAGATTATGCCTGAGTATCCAAGGAAAATTTGTTTTAAGTCTGAATAATTATGATGAAGAAAGTAGAATTTTAAAGGTTTTAATTTTTTAAAAGTGAAGTTTTTTTCTACCTAGTATGGTAAAAAATGCCTTGAAAAAAAAACACTAATTTACAATAATTAAGAGATATATTGGAAATATCTTTTTTATTTATAAATTTTGTACCGACAAAAAAATTAAAATAAATAATAACGTATACATTAAGAAATATTTATAAAAATTCTCATGAGAATAGAATGCACACGATAGAACATTGTTGTGTTACGCGTTCGTGAGTTCGTTTTAAAAAAATATCTCTCAGGCCTCCCCCCAAGCTCATTTCGCGATGGCACCTGTGAATGATATAACGGTAAATCCATTGAGCTGTCTCTATCTTTATGCTTAATAAAAAGAAGTACGCTGGCATGGTTACACACTTTACCAGAGCCCCCCTCTGTACAGGGGGACTAAAGCACTTGGCATTTGAAACGGTTCATTATAGGCATTTTTAGTCTTTTTGGGACAGTTTCACGCTACACACTAATCTCGCTCATAACATGCAAGAGACGGTTTTGATTGATTCAACATAAACAGATTTTAAATGAGAGAATCTTACGATATTCGAGATTCTCATCTAACAAACAAAATAATTAATTATCTTTATAAATCAGTATCTTGCATATGAATAATATAATGTAAGTTTTCCATGAATGGTATAAAATCTATAGAGTATTAGCATCTTTATTTATAAAGGGAGAAAACCAGCACTATCATCCTTTTTTTCAACTTTCAATATTACAAAAGATCCTAGTACTTGAAATGATTCATAAGGGATACTTTGATTCCTTTTGTAAATGCTTTATATGTCAATTTTGCTCGTGATGAGCAAGCGAGCGATTTTGACTGATTCAATATAAGAAGTAAAATAAGAGTATTTTACGAAAATCTCTTGTTCAATATGCAAAAAATAAATTATAATTATAAATTAAAATCTTATGGAAATCGTTATCATAATATTTAATCTGATAATTTATTTACGTTTTTTCATCGATAGTATTTGTATTTTCCAATTTTCTGTGCCTGTTGACATAAATACAAGTAAGAGAAGTGAGATTGTTTTTTTTTACAGCGTTTATGTTGTATAGGGAGCGTTATTAAGAGGGATTTTCTTTATTGAACTTTTACAATAATCCCACCAAATGATAAGCTTTCATCTAATGAAGCTATTCATTTTTTCCAGAAAGATATCAAGGATAATTTTTTATATTAAATCCAAAAGTGGAAAAATATTGGGTATTTTTATGTCCTTAACAATGTTTTATTGAAAGCTTGAAGATATTGGATAGTTGGAAAAGCTGTCAGAAAATTCAACAATTTAAGAAAAAAGTATGTTTATCAAAAGGTTTTCTGAGGCTGTAGATAATGGTTAATAATAAAATAATTTTTTAGAGAGGGTCTGTAGAATTAAATATTTGTTGCTCCTAAACGGATTTTAATAGGCACATTACCAGTTTGGCTCGCAACGCGTAAATGAATGCGTACAGGAGGCATTATGAGACGACGGTTGCGCATTGTTTGGCAAATGAGAAGGTTAACAAGAGACTGTGTATCTAATGCAGTCGAATTATATTTTAAACCAGTAAGTTTTGCGGCAGCATCGTGAAGAGAACGCAATGAAAGGAGGGATGATTGCTTCAATAAAACTTCTTTTTTATGGAATGAAGCAAAAGCATTATCTGTCATAATACTATCCTTAACGCAGAATTCAAAAATTTTTAGTAGGCTACAGTATAGCAGTTAAAATTTGCTTTCTTTAATGTAGAGCAAGCATCAAATGCAGCTTTTTTTGATTGAAACCCTGTAAAGCGCGCTCGGTAATAACGCTGCCCATTTTTTTCAAACAGTTGCATATGTGAAGATGCGTTCTTTAAAGTGGAAAAAGCTGTATTTTTTGCTTTTAAAAGTAGAGTTTTTGCTTGTTCTTCACTAGGAAGAGAACCAATTTGGATCGCCCATCCGGCATTTTCGGACAAAGAGACTGTTACAATTTTATGAGTCTCAGCCGGTATAGTTTTTTGAGGATTCGGTATTGGTATAATTACCTTATTGACAGCCGTTATTGCGATATTGGAGTTTTTAGGTTGTTCTGCAAATGCTGTCAACATAGTCGAAATTTCATCGTCAAAATTACTTGAATCAGCTTTAATGGTCGGTATAGGAGTATTGGCCCCAGTGGGTAAGTGATAGCGTACAGAAGCTATTAAACGTTCACCACTTTTCATTTGGCTTGCTTTGGGCAAATATTGATTCAATAAGCTAGCCATATGCTCGTCACGTGCAGTAGATGATTTACCTCCCATAACAACAGCGACAATAGAGCGCCCCTCAAGACGCATCGAAGTTGCTAAATTAGAACCTGACATTTGTGTGTAGCCTGTTTTAATTCCATCGACACCTTTCATTATTTTAATAAGTTTATTGTGGCTGTTAATTTTATGTCCACGGAAATTAAAACTTTTTGTTTTGAACAATTTATATTGTTTGGGAAAATGTTTACGTAAAGCTAATGACAAAGTCGCTATATCTCGTGCTGTAGAATAATTGCGCACATCCGGAAGTCCTGAAGCATTTGCGAAATGTGTATGTTTCATGCCAAGTTTACGAGCTTTTACTGTCATCATTTGAGCGAATTTTTTTTCACTACCTCCAAGATATTCTGCAATGGCAGCAGCAACATCATTTGCGGACCTTGTAATGAGTGCTTTAGCTGCTGATTCTGCAGAAATTGTTTGGCCTGCTTTAAATCCAATTTTTGTCGGTGGACGCATTGCTGCATAATGTGAAACAGGAATTGGTGTATTTGGTGTCACACGACGCATCTGCATAGCTTCAAAGAGTAAGTACAATGTCATCATTTTTGTTAAAGAAGCAGGATAACGTTTCAGTGTTGCATTGGCTTGAAATAAAGTTTTTCCCGTAGTAGCATCTATAACAATAGCCGCATACTTATCAGGATAGGCCCCTTGAGGTGTGGCGGATGCCCAACAGTAAGAAAAAGCTAACATAACAAAAGAAATTGCTATTGTTTTACAGTAGCGCATAATTTTTTGATAATTAATATACACTTGCAGTATCCTATTTCTCCATTTATCCTCAAAAACTTCTATAAAGCTTCCTTTTCTGTAATTTATTGATGCAGTTTAGACGAATGGTATTACTAATTTGTTTACAGAAGTTATTTTATGAGTGAGTGATTGAAGTCTAACCATAGAGGGAAATTTTTTTCTAATACAAACAGGTATTGCAATAGTTATGAAAGAATTTAAAATTAATAAAAATGTACTGCATGGAAAACGATAATGGGACAGATGCTCATAATAAACTCTATAGCTCATATTATGCATAATGAAAAGGGCAAGAATTGGGATGAAGGTAGGCATGGTGCAGTTATAATGCCTAAGGCTAGAGAAAAACTCGAAAAACCTAAATTATGTCGCGTTTTTTTGCTTAATGATGATTACACACCTATGGATTTTGTTGTTTTCGTTTTGAAGAACTTTTTTAAAAAAAGTTTCGAAGAGGCAACGCGGATAATGTTAAATGTTCATCACAATGGGATAGGAGAATGTGGGACTTACACTTATGAAGTCGCTGAAATGAAAATATTACAAGTGAGGGAATGTGCGCGTCAAAATGAACATCCGTTACAATGTGTAATGGAATGGAAGTGAGGAGCTATGCCATCTTTTACACCTAGTCTTGAAGAGGTTTTGCATCGTGCATTAACAATTGCTACTCAAGCACGGCATGAATATGCAACACTAGAGCATCTTCTACTTGCGCTGTTAGATGATGCCGATGCAAATTCCGTTATTCAGGCTTGCCAAGTAGATGTGGAGGAATTGCGAGAGCGCTTAACCAATTATCTTCGCTCAGAGTTAGATGAACAGATTAGAGCTGATGAGGATACAAAGCCTACAGCTTTTTTCCAGCGTGTTATCCAACGTGCGGTGATTCATGCACAATCAGCTGGAAAAGATGAAGTATCGGGGGCAAATGTTCTTGTTGCAATTTTTTCTGAACGTGAAAGCCATGCAGCATATTTTCTTCAAGAGATGGGAATGACACGCTACGATGCTGTACGTTTTATTTCACAGGGTGTCACGCGTGATGATGGGTTATCCATGTTACTTGAAGGACTTGAAGAGCAATTAGATCAGCAGATTTCGGATAATGGTGAAAGAGGAACAAGTGCTTTAACGAATTATTGTGTTGATCTCAATTGTAAAGCACGTAATGGAAAAATTGATTTATTAATTGGCCGTGAAATGGAAATTTCACGCATGATACAGATTTTATGTCGAAGGTCGAAAAACAATCCGCTTTTGGTTGGTGATCCTGGAGTGGGGAAAACCGCTATAATTGAGGGATTGGCAAAACGCATTGTTGATGGGCAAGTACCTGAAGTTTTATCAAATGCAACAATATTTTCTCTTGATATGGGGGGACTTGTTGCAGGTACACGTTATCGCGGTGATTTTGAAGAACGCTTAAAGCAAGTTATTAAAGAGTTTGAGCTATATCCAGATGCTATTTTATTTATTGATGAAATTCATACCTTAATTGGAGCAGGAGCGACATTAGGGGGAAATATGGATGCAGCAAATCTTTTGAAACCTGTATTATCTTCTGGAACTATGCGATGTATTGGTTCGACGACTTATAGAGAATATCGCAAATTCTTTGAACAAGATCGTGCTTTAGAGCGTCGTTTTCAGAAGATTGATATTAATGAACCTTCTGTTACAGATGCGATTAAGATTTTGCAAGGGATGAAGCCTTACTTTGAAGATTTTCATCAGATTAAATATACAGATCAGGCGATGAAGGCATCTGTAGAATTATCTTCACGTTATATAATTGATCGTAGGTTACCTGACAAAGCAATTGATATTATTGATGAAAGTGGCGCAGCGCAAAAGCTTTTGCCACAAAAACAACGCAAGAAGAGTATAGGTGTTAAAGAAATTGAAGCGACTGTTGCTACAATTGCAAGAATTCCACCAAAAACAGTTTCCCGGAATGATCAGAAGATACTGAGTAAGCTTGAAAGAGAACTCAAACATGTTGTTTATGGTCAAGATCAGGCAATTTCCATCTTAGTTTCATCCATAAAATTGGCGCGAGCAGGTTTACGCGAATCGGATAAACCAATAGGAAGTTATTTATTTTCAGGACCAACAGGTGTAGGAAAAACTGAAGTTGCAAAACAGCTTGCATCATCTTTAGGCATTGAATTATTGCGTTTTGATATGTCAGAATATATGGAACGGCATACGATAGCACGTTTAATCGGAGCACCTCCAGGTTATATAGGGTTTGATCAAGGAGGTCTCCTTACAGATGCCGTTGATCAGAAACCTCACGCAGTTCTATTGCTAGATGAGATTGAGAAAGCGCATCCAGAGTTATTTAATATTTTATTGCAGGTAATGGATTATGGTAGATTAACAGACCATAATGGTAAGAAAATTGATTTCCGCAATGTTATTTTGATTATGACGACTAATGCGGGTGCTTCAGATATGGCAAAATCAGCTATTGGATTTGGGAAAGTACATCGTGATGGTGAGGATATAGAAGCAATCAATCGGTTATTTACACCAGAATTTCGTAATCGGTTAGATGCAATTATTCCGTTTGCACCTTTATCTCATTTAATCATCAATCAGATAGTGCAAAAATTTATTTTTCAGCTTGAAGCACAATTAGCTGATCGGGGAATTTGTTTTGAATTAAGCCCTTCTGCAACTTTATGGCTTTCCAATAAAGGATATGATTCTCAGATGGGAGCACGCCCATTAGGGCGTGTTATACAAGAATATATTAAAAAGCCATTAGCTGATGAAATTTTATTTGGAAAGTTACGCAATGGTGGTACCGTTCGCGTATTGACACAAAAATCAAATGGTAAAAAAGAAAGCTTACAGTTAGAAATTTCATCTTCCGATATATCTGTAAGTTCAAAGAAAAGTAAAATGGAAAATTTTACAAAAAAACGTGTAGGAAAAAAAAGCTCAACAACTTAAGAGTGTGTTATAAGGCAGCACGGATTTTTTTTGCATTCTCTTCAAGTATTTCTGTAGGTGTTATCATATCATTATGAGGGGTAAGTTCTATTCCCTTCATACGTGGTATAATATGAAAATGGAGGTGATAAACGGTTTGTTGACTAGCTGCTTCATTAAATTGCATGACAGTTATGCCATCTGCCTGAAAGGCTTTTTTGACGGCATTTGCAATTTTTTGAACAGCTTTAATAACAGGAAATAATGTTTCAGTATCTGCATCAAGTAAGTTTCTCGAGCCTTTTTTAGGAATGACCAGCGTATGACCTGGTGCCTGTGGCATGATATCCATAAATCCAATAACATCATCATCTTCGTAGACACGAACAGAAGGGATTTCATTGCGAATCAATTTAGCAAAAATATTGTTATTGTCGTAAGCTTGTTTCATACAAATATTTCCTTTTATTGTAAGTTTAAGATTCTAATTTAAAAACGAAAAAATGCAAGGTTTATCAGAGTGTAAGACAAAGAAGTATTTTGACTTCAGTTATATTTAGGATGGTGCACTGTCTTAATGAAGGTTTAGATTTCTATGATGGCTTCAACTTCTACAGGAACATCCATAGGAAGAGAGGCAACACCAATAGCAGAACGGGCGTGTTTTCCAATTTCACCAAGGATATTGACGAATAAATTAGAAGCTCCATTGGCAACAAAAGGAATATCGGTAAAATGAGAATCTACAGCCACAAAAACAGTAATTTTGACTACACGTTTTATTTTATTTAAGTCACCCAGAGTTGCCTTGAGTTGCGCGAGAATATTGAGAGCGCAAGCTTCAGATGCTTTTTGGGCTTGTTCGGTATTCACAGTTGCACCAACTTTACCGATGGCTATTGGTTTTCCATTAATAAGAGGGAGTTGTCCAGAAATAAAGATTTGATTGCCACTTTGTGAAGTGGTGATGTAATTGGCAAGGGGGGAGATTACTTCAGGAAGAGTGATTCCGAATTTTTCTAAGTTTTTTTCAATCATATTGGTCATAATTTTAACTCCATAGCTGCTCTATAATATATTCATTGCATAATCTATTTTTTGATTTAAGAAAATGTGTGGTTAATTGAGAAATTAACCTTTTTTGCCTTATTGTATGATGTTATGCAACGGGGATAAAGTTCGGAAGTTGGGAATGATTAGATCATTATTTATAATAATTTTATATATTGTTTTTTTATGTACTGCGAGAGCTGAAGAGCCCATTTTTATTGTGCCTCATCGAGCAATTTATGATTTTCATCTCGATAGTGTTTCTCATGAAATGACAATTTCTGCGATGTCAGGACGAATGGTTTACGAGCTTACTGGTTCGGCATGCCAAGGCTATAGCACACGTTTTCGTTTCATTAGCCGTGTTCACATTGAAGATATGCCAGTACGTTTGACTGATCAACAGACGACGAGTTATGAGACAGGAGACAGCCGTACATTTCGTTTTAATATCACAGATCAAGAGGGAGAAGAGGTTGTGCATCGTGCCGAGGGGGTTGCGGAGCGTACTCAAGATGGTATTACAGTTACCTTAAAAAAGCCAAAGGAAAAAGAGTATAAGCTTGCAATGGCTGAATTTCCAATAATGCAACTAAAAAATATTATCCGCCATGCAAAAGCAGGAGATCATTTTTACAATGTTACTGTATTTGATGGGACAAATAAAGCAGATAAAGTTATAAAAGAAAGTATCGTCATAGGGGAAAAGAAGACACTTTTATCTGATAGCGAAACGGAAAAAGTAAGAAAATTGGATGAAGAAGAATATTGGCCTGTTACAATTTCTTATTTTGATGATGGAGAAAATAAAGATGGTTTGCCGGTTTATCGTAGCAGTTTTCTCTTACATGAGAATGGTGTCATGCGTGATCTTCATATAGATTATGGAACTTTTTCAGTGCGTGCAAAATTGAACAGTCTCGAATTCTTGGAACTTGGAAAAGATCTTAATCAATGTGAAAATGCAAATATTAAATGATTAAAGAAAATAACTTGAAAAAGAATCAAATATTAGTATGTTTGCGCTATTCCACACGCGGAGTCTGGGTGTTTGCAAATGATCTGTGAGAAAATTCTAGCAAGCATCCGCCGGTAGCAGGTCTTTCTGCTTTTTCCGCGGAGGTTGAACCGGAAAGGATAAGATTTATGGCACTACCCGATTTTACTATGCACCAGCTTTTAGAAGCCGGTGTGCATTTTGGTCACCAGACTCATCGCTGGAATCCCAAAATGACTCCCTATATTTATGGTCAGCGTAATAATATCCATATTATTGACCTTGCTCAGACTGTTCCACTTTTACACCAAGCACTTAAACTTGTTTCAGATACTGTAGCGCGTGGTGGTCGTATTCTCTTTGTTGGTACGAAACGGCAAGCATCTGACATTATCGCAGATGCGGCGAATCGTTCCGCTCAGTATTACGTTAATGCACGTTGGCTTGGCGGCATGCTCACAAACTGGAAAACGATTTCCAATTCGATCCATCGTTTGCGGAAGCTTGATAAAATTCTTGCTGCTGAAGCGCAAGGCTTTACTAAAAAGGAACGTTTAAATCTTGAACGTGATCGTGAAAAGCTTAATCGTGCGCTTGGTGGTATTAAAGATATGGGTTCTGTTCCAGATCTTATCTTTGTTATCGATACGAATAAAGAAAATATTGCACTCCAAGAAGCAAAGCGTTTAGGTATTCCAGTGATTGCTATTATTGATACCAATTGTGATCCCGATGACGTAACACATCCAATACCAGGTAATGACGATGCTTCACGTGCAATTTCTCTTTATTGCGATCTTTTTGCCCGTGCTGCTCTTGATGGTATTGCACGCCAGCAAGGAGCAATGGGTATCGATTTAGGAGCTCAAGTTGATGCACCTGTGGAGCCTATTTTGGAAGAAAATGCAGTTTCAGAAGTTTCTGAATAATATAAAATGCCTAATTAAGGTACTTTTATTGTCTAAAGAAGAAGTTATAGGCGTGCAGAGGGATTTTGCACGCTTTCACTGTTATAAAATAAAGAGGCAAATATGAGCATTACTGCTGCACAAGTAAAAGAACTTCGAGAACTATCTGGCGCTGGTATGATGGACTGTAAAGCCGCCCTAGCAGAGACCAATGGTGATATGGAAGCTGCTGTTGATTGGCTTCGTAAAAAAGGAATAGCTAAAGCAGATAAAAAGGCTGGTCGTACAGCAGCTGAGGGATTAATCGGAGTCGTATCAAAAGATTCACATGCAGTTTTGGTTGAGATTAATTCTGAAACAGATTTTGTTGCGCGCAATGATGGATTCCAAGACATCGTGCGTAAAGTAGCAACTGCTGCCTTAGATACGCCAGGGGATGTTGAATCTGTTTCTGTTTCTCTTTATCCAGGTTCTGAGAAGACTGTAGAGCTTACGATTAAAGATGCAATTGGTACAATTGGCGAAAATATGACATTTCGTCGTTCCGCTAAATTGTCTGTTGAGAATGGTGTTGTTGCGACTTATATACACAATAGTGTGGCTGATGGGCTTGGGAAACTTGGTGTTTTGGTTGCGATTGAAACAACAGGAAATAAAGAGGCTGCTCTTGCTTTTGGTCGGCAGGTCGCGATGCATATTGCGGCAACCAATCCATTAGCACTTACAGCACAAGATGTTGATGCTGCTGCTGTTGAGCGAGAAAAAGCAATTTTTTCAGATCAAGCGCGTCAGTCTGGAAAACCTGAAAATATCATTGAAAAAATGGTAGAAGGACGTATGCGTAAGTTTTTTGAAGAGGTTGTTTTGCTTTCTCAAGCTTTTGTTATGAATCCTGATATAACTATTGAGGCCGCTTTAAAGGATGCTGAGAAATCAATTGGTGCTCCAGCAAAAATTACAGGCTTTATTCGTTTTGCATTAGGTGAAGGTGTGGAAAAAGAGGAGTCTGATTTTGCTGCAGAGGTTGCTGCTGCTGTAAAAGGCTAGTTATTGCAAACTCTTGATCAGAGATTTAAAGTCATATCATTGGTTGTAGAATCTCTGAGGGGAATAATGTAATTGTTGAGAGGGCGTCACGTGAAAAAAGTGGTGCCCTTCGTGATGTCAAAAGCAAAAAGTAAATGGGCTTTTGGGGAGATTATTAATGGCATTAGCACTTCCGTATAAACGTATTCTTTTAAAGGCTTCTGGTGAAGCTCTTATGGGAGGGCAGAATTTTGGCATTGATGTTTCTGTTGTAGACCGTATTGCCGCTGATATTGCAGAAGTGCGCACAATGGGGATAGAAGTTGCGGTTGTTATCGGTGGGGGAAATATTTTTCGTGGCGTTGCTGTTGCTTCGCATGGTGGGGACCGAGTGACAGGTGATCATATGGGAATGCTTGCAACTGCTATTAACTCTTTAGCATTGCGAACATCTTTGACAAAATTAGGGGTTGAAACTGTTGTACTCTCTGCGATTGCTATGCCACAAATTTGTGAAAGTTTCTCGCAACGTAAAGCAATAGCTTATATGAATCAGGGAAAAGTTGTTATTTTTGCAGGTGGTACAGGAAATCCATTTTTTACCACTGATTCTGCTGCTACTTTACGTGCAGCAGAAATTGGTGCAGATGTCCTTCTTAAAGGAACACAAGTTGATGGTATTTATTCAGCAGATCCAAAAATAGACCCTACGGCTAAGCGTTTTGACCAATTAACACATGTTGAAGTTTTGCAATGGGGATTATCTGTTATGGATTCAACGGCGGTCACTTTAGCACGTGAGAACAATGTACCGATTATTGTGTACTCCATTCATGAAAAAGGCGGTTTGGCTAAGGTCTTGAATGGAACAGGACGCTTTACAATAGTATCGGAATAAGGGTAAGCTTCAAAGGACAATTGAAGGAGACAGAAATATGAATGTTACATCGATTATGGATGATCTAAAACGTCGCATGGATGGTGCCATTACGGCTTTTAAACATGAATTAGGTGGTTTACGGACTGGACGTGCATCGGCCAGTTTATTAGAGCCGTTGACCGTTGAATCTTATGGTTCTGTTGTGCATATAAATCAGGTTGCTAATATTTCTGTTCCTGAACCTCGGATGCTTTCTGTTTCTGTATGGGATAAAACGATGGTCGGAGCTGTAGAGCGCGCTATTCGCGATTCTGGTCTTGGTTTAAATCCCATAACTGATGGTACGAATCTACGTATTCCTTTGCCTGAATTGAATGAAGAGCGCCGTAAAGAACTTGTAAAAATTGCGCATCACTATGCAGAGCAAGCGCGTGTTGCTACACGTCATGTTCGTCGGGATGGTCTGGACAATTTGAAAAAGTTAGAAAAAGATGGTGAAATTGGACAAGATGAAGCCCATAGTTTGTCTGAAAAAGTTCAAAAACTCACAGATGAAACTATTGCTGATATTGATAAAATTTTAGCCGTAAAAGAATCTGAAATTATGCACGTTTAAGACGATTTTGTCACTAGAAAAAGGATGTTTACTCCCAGCCTGTAAATTGTTTCTAGGGAAATTGTAGGGAGTGGTGTGCTCTGTGGTAGCAAGGTGTGATGCAGGAAGGTATTCTATCATTTTGATATGGGAGAGACTGATTTGAAAGGGCAGATGTTTTTATTTTTTAGTCTGCGTGGTAAATCATGCCCTTTGCTGGGAGATACTATTTAACAGCATGGTGTGGTTTTTTAGTTGAGCACGTCTTTGTTAAAATGCATAATGAAAGCATTGTTAGAAATTACTCAAATATTCTAAGATGAAGGTTGGGGAAAGAATATAATGTAAAAAAACAAGCCTAACCGTTCTCTTATTTCTCATTATAAAACATGGTAAGTATAATCGATCAAGCAGATGTTATGTGGCGTAATTCGTTTTTTAATGACGAATAGTTGATAGAAAAGTGTTTTTATACGAAACCTATATTAGTTAATTTGTGTGGGGCAGAGGTAACTGCTTTTTCATTTTATATTTGAGAAAATATTAAAAAATATTTTATAATTTTGACGAAGATTTTTGAAGCTGTTTTCATTGATTATTAGTCTCATAAGCGCTATCTTAGTAGACTGAATTATTTATGATAAATTATAAGAGAAATTATACAGGTATGAGATAAAAATACTGCGTAGGGGAGTTTTTCTTGCGTTAATTTTAGAGCTTGTATTTTCTATTTTTATTGTTTGGATGTTGTTTTGTCTAATTTGGTTTATCGTATTCTGACAGCTTTTGTTTTTGGCATTATTGCGTTGTATCTAACATGGTTGGGAGGAAACCTCTTTTTTTTATTTGTATGGTGTATTGGCGGTTTTGTTCTTTATGAGTGGGTGAGTATTACTAAAGAGAAATGGTGTATTTTACAAAAAATATTAGCAAGTATCTTTTATTTAATTTTTGGCTTTTTTTTAGTATTGAGTGTATCTGCTTCATTGATTTTTTGTGTTTTAATCATTTTAGCTACAGTGTTAGCTATTATATCTATAAAAAAGAGTGGTTGGGTTTTTTCTGGTTTTTTATATGCATCTTTTCCTGTTGTTGCTTTATGCTTTCTACGGGATCATGAAATGTTGGGGTTCCAAGTTGTTATTTTCTTATTTACGATAGTGTGGGGAACAGATATTGGTGGCTATTTTATCGGACGTGCATTAGGGGGGCCTAAATTAGCACCACAATTTTCTCCTAATAAAACATGGTCAGGAGCACTTGGTGGTACATTTGTCGGAGTTTTCGGTGGTATATGGGTCGCTTTTGGATTTTTTGATATAAATTTAGCCAGTTTTTTTGTGCCACTCCTTACACTTGTTTTGTCAATTGTTTCACAATTGAGTGATTTAGGGCAATCATGGCTCAAAAGACGGTTTTCTGTTAAAGATTCTAGTTCTTTATTGCCTGGACATGGTGGTTTTATGGATCGTATAGATGGATTGGTAGGGGCAGCTTTTCTTCTTTATTTAATTGGTTCATTTATGTCTGATATGGATGCGCCTTTTAATCTTTTTAGTATGATCTAATTGGGAGAAGATAGTTTGGAACTTTTAAATCATATCGTCACTATCGGTGATTTTCTTTTAAGAAGTTTGAGTATTCTTTTCATCATTATGATTATCATTTTTGTGCACGAATTTGGGCACTATCTCATTGGTCGGTGGTGTGGTATTAAGGCGTTAATTTTTTCGCTTGGATTTGGACCAGAAATAGCGAGTTATACAGATAAGCATGGCACGAAGTGGCGTTTAGCACTTATCCCCTTAGGAGGTTATGTAAAATTTGTTGGGGATGAGGAAAAAATCGATACGGAATCATCCCAATCATCTCTGATTGTTGATGGTTCATTTGTTAGTGCGCATGCTTGGAAAAAAGCAGCAACTGTTTTTGCCGGTCCTTTCTTTAATGCCCTTTTTACTGTTGTTATTCTAACATTTTTTTTCTTTATCTATGGTCGTGTAGCCATTGAGCCCGTTGTTGGTTCTTTGGTAAAAGATAGCCCTGCTCTTCAATCCGGTTTGGAATTAGGTGATCGTTTTGTTGAAATGGATGGACGACGGGTTGAAAGCTTTGAAGATTTGATGAATTATGTAGCTTTTCACGGAAGAGAACCCATAGAGTTTAAAATAGAACGCATGGGGCGAGTCTTTACAACGATGATTACCCCGAAAGTCGTTGAGCGAGATGATGGATTTGGTAATCGAACACGAAGTGCTATGATAGGTGTAGGTGTTCCTGTTGATTTAAATAATCCTGCACGTTTAGATCCAACTTATATAAAACATATTCGCTATGGTTTTGTAACAGCTGTAAGAAAAGCGTCAGACCGTACTGTGTTTATCGCCACTCAAACCGTTCTTTTTATGAGTCGTTTAATAGGAGGCAAAGAGGATCGTTGTCGGCTAAGTGGACCTTCTAAAACCGTTAAAATTGCTTGGAAAGTGAGCGAGACAGGTTTTATCTCTTTGTTGAATTTGGCAGCTTTTCTTTCAATAAGTGTTGGGCTTATTAACCTTTTTCCGATTCTACCGCTTGACGGTGGGCATCTTTTATTGCATGTCATTGAGGTCATTACTGGGAGGAAAATATCTGCTAAAATTCAGGGAATCGTTTTTCGTTTAGGTTTTTTCATTCTTCTCCTTTTTATGATCTTTGTCTTTTTTAATGATTATTTTTGTTGGTTTAGCTAATTAAATTATGGAAAACGCTTTATAAATTAAGTAATAATAGCAAAAACAAATTGAAGGTTGTTTACCATGTCTACAAAATGTTGTGGCGTTGTACATTATAATGAGTAATTAAGGAATGAAAAGTCTCGCTGTAAAAAGGTTGTTATGGCAGTTAGCTTTTAAGGCATCATGTCCAAGGAACGAGAGTAAGGTAAAAAAGCCAATGACTACGAATTCAAAGTTTTTAAATGCAGCATCTGTATTGGTGTTAAAGATGGGGATGATTGCCCCAGCAACGGTTTTTATGTCAATTGCTGCGGTCGGAGAAATACAAGCGTCTGTAGTCCGCTCTATTGAGGTTCGTGGGAATAAGTTTGTAAGTTCTCAGGCGATTCGAGACAATATGGGGATTAAGGTTGGGCAAGGTGTTTCCAGTGGTGATGTTGATAGTGCTGTGAAGAATCTTTTCGAATTGGGTTTATTTTATGATGTTAAAATAAATCCGGTGGGTGATAAATTGGTTGTATTCGTAAAAGAATATGAGGTTGTCAATCAAATATTGTTTCAAGGAAATAAATCTTTTAAAGACCCAGATCTTAAGCGGTTTATTTCTTTAAAACCGAATGAGCCTTTTAATTCTGCTAAGCTTTCTGCTGATATAAATACAATTCGTGAGGCTTATAAAACTCTTGGTCGTAATAATATCACTGTTAACGTTCAAACGATTAACCTTGGAAAAGGGCGGGTTAATGTGGTATTTAATGTCGTTGAAGGGAAAAAAACAAAGATTGGTGATATCACTTTTAAGGGAAATAATGTCTTTGGAAGTCGTCGTTTGCGTGATGTGATTTCAACAAAAACTTCAGGAATTTTTTCGAAGTTGTTGGGAGGTGATGTTTACAGTGAAGAGCGCCTCGCTGTTGATGAAGAAGCTTTACGTCGCTTTTATTATAACCGTGGTTATGCGGATTTTCGTGTAGTCTCTTCTAAAGCAACTTTTGATGCAGCAAGCAATACGTATAAAATTTCTTTCGTTCTTGATGAGGGTGCGCTCTATAAAATTAGCGATATTCAGGTTGAAAGTGATGTTGATGGAATTGACGTTCAATCTGTGAAAAGGATGCTTAAAACCCAGCCAGGTAATGTTTATAGTGCAGAAGATATTGAACAGTCTGTTGCAACTATTAATAACAAAGTTGCTGATTCGGGATATGCTTTTGCTAAAGTTGAACCGCGGGGAAATCGTAATTTAGCAAATCATACAATTTCAATTTTATATAATATTGAACGGGGTACACGTGCTTATATTCAACGTATTGATATACGTGGCAATGAGAAAACGCGTGATTACGTCATTCGCCGTGAGATTGATTTAAACGAAGGAGATGCTTACAATCAAACTTTATTACAGCGGGCAAAACGTCGTCTAGAAAGTTTAGGTTTCTTCAAAGCCGTTAATATTTCAATGGTTCCTACAGATCAATCTGACCAAGTTGTTTTGGTAATAGATGTCGTTGAAGCTTCAACAGGAGATCTCTCTCTTTCTGGAGGGTATACAACAGGGGGAACAAGTCCTGGTATGTCACTTGAAGTTTCTGTTACTGAACGTAATCTTGGGGGACGTGGTCAATATGTTCGTTTAGGATTAGGTGCGGGGCAAGAAAAATCTCGTAATTATAATTTATCATTTGTTGATCCTTATTTCTTAGGGTATCGTTTATCTGCTGGTGTTGATGTTTTTCGTAGTACTTATCGTGCTGATAAAGCCTATGATGTACGGCAGACAGGTGGATCTCTGCGGTTTTCGTTACCTATTAATAATCAATTATCTGCTAATGTAGCTTATTCTTATGTGCAGGAAGAATATGATTTTGGCGGAGAGTATGATTTTGACAAAGAGAGTGACATAATAGAATTATATGGGAAATATTCTGGTGCGATTGTTCAAGCTGCAAAACACAGCCCTTGGAAACGTTCATCAATTAGTTATGGTTTCACCTATAATACGATTGATGATATGAGATCCCCCCATGATGGGTGGTACGTGCATCTGCTTCAGGAATATGCAGGGCTTGGTGGGAGTGCAAAGTTCTTGAAGACCACGGGTAAGGCGATGATGTACAAGACTCTTTCTGACCAGAAGGATATCGTTGGTTTGCTTTCCTTTGGGGGTGGTTATATCCACGGAATGGGCCGAGATGGTGTTCGTATTTTCGATATGTTTAAAGTAAATTCTGATATGATTCGAGGGTTCAAATATAATGGAATAGGTCCGCGTCAGGTTTCCAGTAAGGGTGAGGTTTATTTCTTGGGGGGAACGACATATATGAATGCGACTGCTGAAGTACAGTTCCCTATCCCTGTCGTGCCTGAGGGATTTGGGTTGCGCGGTGCTTTATTTGCGGATATTGCCACGCTTTATGGCAATAATTATAAAGCCGTTTTTAAGGGTGAACCGTCTGTTACCAATACCAAAAGTGCTTGGCGTTCATCTGCAGGTGTGAGTTTGATGTGGGATTCTCCGTTTGGTCCTTTGCGTTTTGATTATGCTTGGCCAATAACGAAACAGGAAGGTGATCGTGTGCAACAATTGAACTTTGGTATTTCTACGAAGTTCTGATTTGAGCGATTTTAAGAAGGAAAAACTTGAAGAGAATAGCTTAAGCTGGGAGAGAAAGTGTTTTGATGGCGGATACATTTTTTTTTACGCCGTCCCGACGATTGACAGTTGCAAATGCTGCTGAGTTGACGGGTGCAAAGCTTCTTAATCCAGAGTTTTCTCATAAAGTTATCAATACTCTTTCTTCACTTGAGAGTGCTGTGGAAGGTTCGCTTGTTTTTGTAGAGCATCGGAAGTTTTCTGATGCTTTACTGGACAGTTCTGCTGTTGCTGTTTTGTGTACGAATGAGATTGTTTTTAAAGTTCCCGAAACTATGGCAATTTTGGTGACATCCACACCACAGCGTGACTTTGCTCAGATTGGTCGTATTTTGTTTCCAGATTCTGTCAAGCCAATGCCTTGGTTGGGGCAGAAGGGGATTTCATCGCATGCGCATATTCATCCAACGGCTAAGTTGGCACATGATGTGTGTATTGAAGCGGGAGCTGTTATTGGTAAAAATGTTGAGATTGGTGCAGGAACTCTTATTTCATCCACAGCTGTTATCGGTGAAAATTGCCGTATTGGATGTGACTGCTATATTGCTCCTAAGGTAACAGTTCAGTGTTCTATAATAGGTGATAAGGTTCAGCTTTATCCTGGTGTTTGCATTGGGCAAGATGGTTTTGGTTATGTTGGGGGCGTTTCTGGAATCGAGAAAATTCCACAGCTTGGTCGCGTTATTATTGAGGATGGTGTAGAAGTTGGTGCGAACACGACAATTGATCGTGGAACATTTCAAGATACTGTTATTGGTGAAGGAAGCAAGATTGATAATCTTGTACAAATTGCCCACAATGTCAAAATTGGACGCTATTGTCTTATTGCCGCTCAATGTGGCATTGCGGGAAGTACATCTATAGGGGATATGTCTCAGCTTGGCGGAAGTGTGGGAGTAGCGGATCACATCATAATAGGTAAATCTGTTCAGATTGCTGCTCGTAGTGGTGTTATGAATGACATTCCGGATGGCGAAAAATGGGGAGGTAGTCCAGCGCGACCATTTAAACAATGGTTTCGTGAAGTAGCGGCATTGCGCAGTATGGGAAAAGTTAAAAAGGAGAAACGCTGATATGATCAGCAGTGAAAAAACTAAAAACTTAGAGGCTGTCGATATTGAAAAACTATTATCAATATTACCGCACCGTTATCCATTTTTATTAATTGATCGTATCGTTGATATTGATGGTGAACAAGAAGCGATTGGTATTAAAAATATAACGATTAACGAGCCACATTTTATGGGACATTTTCCCTCAAAGCCTGTTATGCCTGGAGTTTTGATTTTAGAAGCTATGGCACAAACGGCAGGAGCAATAGCACTTTTAAATTTAGGCAATAAGCAAACAAATTTAGTTTACCTTATGACGGTTGATAATGCGAAATTTCGTAAGCCGGTTATGCCTGGTGATCAGCTAAAAATCCATGTTCAGCTTTTGAAAAAAAGATCTGGTATGAGACGTTTTTCATGTGTTGCAAAAGTAGAAGATGTTCGCGTCGCTGAAGCAGAAATTGCTGCGATGATTGTCGAAGAAGCATAAACGATATTTGATGGGAATTAAAAAATGTCCGGTACGAAAATCCATCCAACTGCTCTTGTGGAGAAGGGAGCGCAGCTTGGTGAGAATGTACGCGTTGGACCATTTTGCCATATTAGTTCAGAGGCTGTTATTGGTGATGAATGTAGTTTGACAAGTCATGTTGTAATAATGGGAAAGACAACGTTAGGAGCCAAGAGTAAAGTATTTTCTCATGCCGTTTTGGGGGCAGATCCGCAAAATAATAAACATAAAGGAGGGGCTACAACTCTTTTTATTGGTAAGAATTGTACGATTCGTGAAGGTGTAACAATGCATAGGGGTTCCGATTCGAGTGTAGGAATGACAGTTGTTGGTGATAATTGCCAATTTTTTTGTTATGCGCATATCGCTCACGATTGTTATGTAGGCAATCATGTAACATTTGCCAATAACGCAATGATTGCTGGTCATGTTACTATTGGTGATTATGTGATTATTGGTGGTGGTGCTGCTGTTCATCAATTTGTTCGTGTTGGACATCATGCATTTATCGGCGGCGTATCTGCACTGGTTGGTGATCTGATACCTTATGGAACAGCTGTTGGTGTGCAGGCAAAACTTGCTGGACTCAATATTATTGGCATGAAGCGTGCAGGACTTGAGCGTCAAGATATTCATGCACTCCGTCATGCGGTTGCTATGCTTTTTGATCATAGCAAACCATTTAAAGAGCGTGTCAGTGATGTTGCTTCTTTCTATTCTTCTTCTCAGTCTGTTTCTGAAGTTGTTAATTTTATTAAAGAAGAAGGAAAGCGTTTTTATTGTACACCAAAATTTGAAGGTGTTAGAATAAAAGAACATAAGGATTAAAAATGCCTATTTGGGGAGCCAGAAGTTTTTTTTCCGGCCGTACTGCTATTATAGCAGGAAATGGTGTTCTACCGATTACTGTTGCGCAGACTCTTGAGAAGAATGGAGAAAATCCTTTTCTTGTGCTTTTGCATGGTGAGGCAGATTCTGTTCTTTATCGCTATGAGCATTGCGAGCTATCAATTGTAGAGTTAGCACGACTCGTTAAAATTTTAAAAGAGGCTGGTGTATATAATGTTGTTTTGGCAGGTGGTGTAAAAAAGCGTCCACTTCTTAAACAATTGCGACTGGACTGGACAACATTTTTAGCTCTTCCTAAGTTAATCGGAGCTTTGAAGAGGGGAGACGATGCGTTATTAAAAGCTTTTATACGGGTTATTGAAGCACACGGTTTTTGTGTTATCGGTGCTCACGAAATAGTCCCAGATCTTTTAGCTCCCATAGAATTTAATTTAACAGTACGGCGCGCTACTCCAAAAGAGAAAAAAGATATTTTTTTAGCAGTAGAAGCAGCAAAGCTTTTAGGTCAATTAGATATCGGGCAAGCCGTTGTCGTTGTCCAAGGAAGGGTGGTTGCTCTAGAGGGGGCTGAGGGAACTGATAATATGTTGTGGCGTATTTGTGAAATGCGAGAAAGAGGGCAAATTCCCCTTAAAGGTGGCATTCTTGTAAAATGCGCAAAACCACAACAGGATAATCGCGTTGATTTGCCATCAATTGGGCCAGCGACAATAATGAATATTGCAAAGAGTGGTTTATCTGGTGTTGCGGTGGAGGCAAATAGAAGTCTAATATTATCAGTGAAAACAACAATAGAAAAAGCCAACAAATATTCTTTATTTATAGAGACATTTGAAAAGTTTGGTCATGAATAATTGTTTCTTAAAGATTGCAGTGGTTTCAGGTGAGGAATCTGGTGATTTACTTGGGGCCGATCTAATTTCTTGTTTATCACAACAGATAGGATGCAATATTCATTTGATTGGTGTTGGGGGGAGCCATTTAAAGGCATTAGGCTTAAAAAGCTTTTTTGATTCCCATGATATTGCTTTAATAGGTTTAAAGGAGGTGTTGAAAAAACTACCATTGTTGTTGCTACATATTCGCAATTTATCCAAATTTATTGCACAAGAACAACCTGATTGTTTAATTATTATTGATAGTCCTGATTTCACGCATCGTATTGCAAAAAAGGTACGTGCTTTAGCGCCTTCTATTCCTATCATTAAATATATTGCACCGACTGTTTGGGCATGGAGGCCAGAGCGTGCGAAAGCTATGTGTGGATTTGTTGATCATGTTTTAGCGGTTTTTCCTTTTGAAGAAAAGATTATGCAAGATTTGGGAGGCCCTGCCACGACTTATGTTGGACATCGTCTTTTGACATATCCTCCCCTTTTGAGAGTTCAGTCAGAAAAAAAAAGCCAATTAGAACACAGAAATTTGATCGATACACAAACATTATCGCCTACATTAGTTATTTTGCCAGGATCACGCAATTCAGAAATTCGTTCCTTAATGCCTATTTTTCGAGAAACAGTAGAGATTCTTGTACAACGTATTCCTCATTTACGTATTATTTTACCAACCTTACCTCATTTGGTAGATAGAATCCGGGACTTTGTGCAGGGCTGGAAAAGCAAGATAGAAATTGTAGTTGGTGAAGATGAAAAATGGCGTGCTTTTGCACAAGCAAATGTTGCTCTTGCTGCACATGGAACTGTTTCACTTGAATTAGCCTTAGCAAAAGTTCCTATGGTTCTTTGCTATAAACTTGATTTCTTTTCTAAATTATTTATTTTTCCTAAAATGATGTTATGGAGTGCTGCTCTTCCAAATATTATTGCTGATAAGCCTATTGTTTCGGAATATTTGAATGAATTAATCCGTCCTGGCATGTTAGCAAGACAGGTAGAACAACTTTTGGCTAATCCTTTATTGCGACAGGCACAACTTGATTCCTTTGAGATGGTAGAACAGAAAATGAAAACTGAAGTACCATCGGGGGTTGTTGGCGCACAAACAATTATCACTCTTTTAAAAAGCAGGAATAAAATTGTATAAATAAAGCAATATTTTAATGATTAATATTTAATTTTAGCAAGAAAATTACAAGCACGTTGGCTTTTAGGATTGGTAAAAAATTCTTCAGAGGCTGCATCTTCAACAATTTTTCCATTTTCTAGAAAGAGTATTCTTTCTGAGACTTTACGTGCGAAGCCCATTTCATGGGTAACACAAAGCATTGTGATCCCTGTATCGGCTAATCGAGCCATCACTTCCAAAACTTCTCCCACACTTTCTGGATCAAGAGCAGAGGTTGGTTCATCAAAAAGCATGACTTCGGGTTCCATACAAAGTGCACGGGCAATCGCAACACGTTGTTGTTGCCCACCAGAAAGTTGTAAAGGATATTTTTCACAGTGTTTTTCAATACCAACATGCGTTAAGTAACGAATTGCCCGTTCTTGTGCTTGTTGTTTGGAAAGCCCTTGAACGGTCATAGGTGCTAAAATACAATTTTGTATAACGCTCATGTGGGGAAATAAATTAAAGTTCTGAAAGACCATTCCTATCTTACGAAGAACATTTTTTTGCTGTTGTATAGGTGCAGTATGGATATCAACGTTATGGATACAGATTGAACCTTTTTGTGCTTGTTCTAATTGATTAATACAACGAATTAACGTTGATTTTCCTGATCCGGATGGTCCACAAATAACGATATGTTCACCAGCTTGAACATTAAAGTTGATATCATGTAGGACCTGAAAGTTTCCATACCATTTATTTAGATTTTGGATAGAGATCACAGGGTTTTTACTGGGAGAGATCGATTTATTATTTTTCAAATTCATCTTATTTTATTCTTTCATTGATGAAGAACTTGATTAATTCAACATTTTGATTTGATACTGTTTTTTATGATCATTTTATTTACCGTAAATATCGAGTGAGGCGCTGCTCGATAAAAACAATAAAACGATGAATGAGTTCAACGATAAAGAGATAGATAAGAGCAGCCCAAACGTAAACTTGAAAATCGAAAGTCCGTGAATAAGCGAGTTTAGCAACCCCCATTAAATCATAAACAGTAATAAGTGAGGCAACAGCACTGGATTTAATCATTAAAATCAACTCATTTCCTAAGGGGCGTAATGCTACAATCATTGCTTGTGGAAGAATAACTCTAAAAAATGTGACAGAGTTGCTTAAACCTAAAGCTTTTGATGCTTCGCGTTGTCCAGTTGTTACGGATAGAAAACTTCCTTTAAAGATCTCAGATTGATAGGCAGCAGAATTGAGTGTAAAAATAAAAAGACAACAATACCACGCGTTTTGAAAAAACCACCATAGCCCCACTTGTTGCCAAAAACTGTTCATTGAACCAAGCCCATAATAAAAAAGAAAGAGTTGAGCTAATAAAGGAGAGCCACGGAAAAAATAGACATAAGCATTTGCAAAATATTGTAAAAATGTATTCTCTGATAGACGTGCAAAAGCGATAATCATACCAAAAAAAAGGCCTAGAGAACAAGAAATAGAAACAAGTTCAACAGTAACAATAAAGCCATTAATAAATTTGGGTCCATAATGACTTAAAAGATCAGGATTAAAAAGAAAATAAAGCCACTCAGGAATCATTGACTTAGCACCTTTTTATAGCCTATTTGAGTGTATGTTTCCAAATGGCGTAAGATTGCAGTAAAAACCGCTGAAAATAACAAATAGAGTAAGCATGCTACAAAATAAAATAGCATGGGTTTATTGGTAGCAGCGACAGCTAGATTCGTTTGTCGCATGAGGTCAACAAGCGCGATGGTAGAAACAAGGGATGTATCTTTCAGTAAAGTAAGCCAATTATTAGAAAGTCCTGGCAAGGCATTTCGGATGAGCTGAGGGAAGACAATACGAAAAAATGTGGTTGACCGTGAAAGTCCTAAAGCTTTAGCTGCTTCATATTGACCTTTATCAAAAATATTAAATGCTCCAAGCCAAACTTCACAAGAAAAAGCTGCAAGAACCATACTAAGGGCAAGAACACCAGCAACAAAAGCATTGATACTGAACATGATTTCAAAACTAAAATAGTCAAATAAATTTTGAATAAGGCTTTGTAATCCGTAGTAAACTAAAAACAAAGTTAAAAGCTCTGGTAGCCCACGAAATATCGTTGAAAAGAGGCGTGCCATAGCTTTGGCCATCTTAATATTGGATCGAATCATCACTGCATTGAGAAGCCCTAGAGGAAATCCTAGAAGTCCACAACATAATGCCAATGACAAAGTCATTCCTGCACTGGAAAGTATAACTGCTCCCCATCCACCATTGCTAAATGATAGCAATGCTAAATTTTCAATCATTCTTGTATTCCTCATGAAAGAGTTAGATAATATTTTTTAGCAATAACCAACGGGTTTCATTAAAATATCATATTGATATTTAATAAACATCACTTGTAAAATATTTTCTCATAATTTTTTCATAAGTTCCATCCAAACGGATTTCTTTTATAGCTTCATTGAACTTATTTTTAAGATCATTATTATTTTGACGGACTGCAATTGCAACAGGAAATCTTGTTTCTTCTAGAGTTCCCAAGAGGAGACAACAATCTTTTCCTTCATTTTTAAGCCAATTTAATGCTTGTAATTTATCAACAATGATCACATCAAGTCGATGATTTAAAAGATCACGATTCACTTCTATTGTGGAAGGATAGAGTTTTATTTTCACCTCTTCAGAGGCAAAATGATCTTCTGCATAGAAAGCTTGTGTTGTATTTGATTGCACACCAAGATTTTTACCTCTAAAGTCTTTTGTCGAGATTTCTTTAATTCCCGAAGCTTTGGTAACAATAACAGCCAGTGCTGTATCGTAGTAAGGATCTGTAAAGTCAATTTTTTGTAAACGCTCTTGTGTGAGAGAGAGGGAAGCAATGATAGCATCATATTTTTTTGCAATAAGTCCAGGGATCATTCCCTCGAAGTCTTGTGTAACAATAGTACACTCAACATTCATTTTTTTACAAAGTGCATAAGATATATCAATATCAAGTCCCTGCAATTTATTATTTGAGTCAATATAACTGAAGGGAGGATAGGTGCCTTCACTCGCAATTTTTAATGTTTTCGCATCAGCCAATTGGGTGAATAGTGCGGCGCTTATTATAAGAGCTCCTGCTAATAGTTTCATGATGTTCTCCTATTGGATAAGCGGGCAATATGAAATCATTATGTTTTTATAATCTGTAAGCTTTTTGGGAGCAATTCAAAAATTTATTGATGTTTATTTTAGATCATTATGTTGGGCATTATTGATAAAAAAAGAATAAATATCTTATTGCTTGTATGATAGCTTAATTTTCACGAAATGATTGATTTGAATCATTTCATGAGTAAAAACTGAGGATTTTTCTTGAAAATAAGGCTATTAAATTTGAACATAAAAAAATTAGATTTTGATACGGTAAAAATACAACCTTATTGTTGTCATTAGATTCTACAAAATGTTTAGATCTCAAGGAGCAATTAAAAGTTATTTTGATAAATGTAAATTTTCTTATAAAAATGCCGAATTTCCAATTATACCTGCATGTTCAATAAAGAGTTAAAGATACCCCTTAAATATACAGATTGAGTTTTAATTCATAGTACTATCTAATTGATATCGAAAGTAAAATATTTTCTCATAATTTTCTCATAGGTTCCATCGGCGCGGATTTCTTCTATTGCTTTATTAAAACTGTTTTTAAGATCATTATTATTTTGACGGAGTGCAATTGCAATAGGAAAATTTGTTTCTTCTAGAGTTCCCAAGAGGAGACAGCAGTCTTTTCCTTCATTTTCAAGCCAATTTAATGCTTTTAATTTATCAAAGATGATGATATCAAGCCGATGGCTTAAAAGATCACGATTAACTTCTGTTGCTGTAGGATAAAGTTTGATATTAACTCCTTCAGAGGCATAATGATCTTCCGCATATGCAGCTTGTGTTGTATTTGATTGTACACCAAGGTTTTTACCTCTAAAGGCTTGTGTTGAGATTTCTTGAATTTCCGAATTTTTGGTAACGATAACAGCGAGTGCTGTGTTGTAGTAAGGATCTGTAAAATCAATTTTTTGTAAGCGCTCTTTTGTAGGAGAAAGGGAAGAAACGATAGCATCATATTTTTTGGCAAGAAGACCGGGAATCATCCCCTCAAAGTCTTGTGTGACAATAGTACATTCAACATTCATTTTTTTACAAAGCGCATAAGATATATCAATATCAAACCCTTGCAGTTTGTTATTTGAGTCAATATAACTAAATGGCGGATAAGAAGCATCGCTTGCAATTTTCAGCGTTTGAGAATTGGCCGATAGGGTAAACAGTGTCGCGCTTATTATAAGAGCTCCTGCTAATAATTTCATTATGTTCTCCTATTAGATAAGCTGGCAAATATGAAACCATCATGAATTTTTATAATCTGTAAGCTCTTTTGGAGCAATGTAAAAAATTTATCTGTGTTCATTTTGCTATCATTATGCTGAATATCATTATCAAAAAAATAATTTCTTTTTATAAAGTATGGGAATAAAAAATATAGGAAAGAAAGTCACCTCTTATTGGTTATAGGGTGATTTTTAATAATTTTATTTAAAAATCAATAATTTATCTTTAAAAGAAAAACTATCAACTTAAATACAAAGAAAATTTCAGCTTTTAACAGGACAAAATGTAAAAGTGTTTTTATTCTAATTAGAGAAGCACTTAATGTAAGCTTTTTGCAATTTTATCTGAAGAAGATAGAAAGAAAAATTCTGACATTGCTAGATTTTAATATGTAATAAGGCTTTTAAACATGGGGGAATGATAGGGAATACATTTCCATTAAAGATAATGAGGATTATAAGGTAAAATTTTCAATTTCTTTTTGCTAAATGTTTGGCTAATTTGCAGAAGAGTATTCTCAATTTCTTTACAGAGCTAAAACTTAGAATTTTTTAGTAAATTTTTATGATGATGTTATCTCTGTAGAAAGAGTTTTAAAATCACGTTTTATAAAAATTTTTAAAGGATGTTTTTTGATTACTCTCAATAAAGCTTCAGTAAATTGAAGCTTTATTGATTTCTTTTTTTAATTTGCACGTTCATCTATAGGAACATAGTCACGCATAGCATAGCCTGTGTAGAGTTGTCGAGGACGACCAATTTTTTGTGCAGGGTCTTCAATCATTTCTTTCCATTGTGCCACCCACCCGACACTGCGCGCCAATGCAAAAAGGACAGTAAACATTTCAGTTGGAAAACCTAGAGCTTTTAATGTAATGCCGGAATAGAAATCAACATTGGGATAAAGCTTTTTCTCAATAAAATATTCATCACTTAAGGCAATTCTTTCAAGCTCTATTGCAATATCAAGAAGAGGGTCATCTTGAATGTTGAGTTCTTTTAAAACTTTATGACAGGTTTTTTGCATGATTTTTGCACGTGGATCATAATTTTTATAGACACGGTGCCCAAAGCCCATAAGGCGGAAAGGATCATTTTTATCTTTTGCACGTGCAATAAATTCAGGAATTCTTTTAATAGAACCTATTTCTTGTAGCATTTTTAGGCATGCTTCATTGGCACCACCATGTGCTGGTCCCCAAAGGCATGCAACACCTGCTGCAATACAGGCAAACGGATTAGCACCTGAGGATCCAGCAAGACGTACCGTAGATGTAGAAGCATTTTGTTCATGATCTGCATGAAGGGTAAATATTTGATCCATCGCCCGAGCAAGCACAGGGTTTGTTTTATATTCTTCACAAGGAACAGCAAAACACATATGGAGGAAATTTGCAGCATAACTAAGATCATTACGTGGATAAACAAATGCTTGTCCAATACTGTATTTATAGGCCATAGCAGCAAGCGTTGGAACTTTTGAGATAAGACGAACAGAAGCAATCATTCTTTGGTGAGGATCTGTAATATCAATAGAGTCGTGATAGAACGCAGACATAGCGCCAAGGCAGGCAACCATGACGGCCATAGGATGAGAATCACGACGGAAGCCATGGAAGAAGCGTGCAAATTGTTCGTGGACCATGGTATGCTGCATAATACATCGATCAAATTCATTTTTTTCTTGCTGTGTTGGGAGTTCACCATAAAGTAAAAGATAACAACTTTCGAGAAAGTCTCCTTTTTCAGCCAATTGATCAATAGGATAACCACGATAAAGCAATATGCCTTTATCACCATCGATATAAGTAATTTTTGATTCACAAGAAGCTGTTGAAGTAAAACCAGGATCATAAGTAAAAATATCGGTTTTTTTATAGAGAGAAGCAATTTCAATGACTTCAGGTCCACTCGTGCCTTTACGCAAGGGAAGCTCTACTTTTTTATCATTCACAATAATATATGCGTTATTCTCAGACATTCGGTATTCCTTTCAGATCCTTCACTTCTAAAAATTAAGACTCTGCTTCATCAGAGTGGGGGATGTATAACTGAAGCTTTTCTTACTTATTTAAGGGTAGATTGCCTCTAAAAGTGAGTACATGCAATCTAAAAATATTTCCTTATTGATCATTATTACTCAATAAGAAATGTATTTCAATGATATAACATAAAAAACTCTTTTAGGGCGCGTTGAGATATCTGTATAGATCCTTATTTGAGGAAATATACTCAGTGCACATCATGGGCATATTGTTGTGATAAGTTGGTCCTTGATGCGATGAAGGGATTCATTGCGTCCTAATAAAATAAGAATATCCAAAACACCTGGTGATGTTGCACATCCTGTAAGAGCTGCGCGAAGTGGTTGGGCGATAGATCCAAATTTGAGATTCTGTGTTTGGACAAAAGAGCGAAGTGTTTCATCTAGAGTTTTTGTATCCCAAGAGGGGCACGCTTTCAGAGCAAGATAAAGATCGTTTAAAATGGTTCGTCCATTTTTATCTAAGAGCATTTGAGCTTTTTCATCAAGTTGTAAAGGTCGTTGCGTAAAAATGAAGGAGGCATTGTCAATCAGTTCGCACAGTGTTTTTGAACGTTCTTTCAAATGCGGGATTGCTTTTAAAAATTGAACACGGCGTTTTTCATCAAGTCTTTCAATAATTTGTGCTCCCCTATCGGTTTCTGGTAGAATATTAAGAGCGGCATCAAAAAGTTCTTGATCATTACTCATACGCATATAGTGTCCGTTGATGGAATCGAGCTTTTTGAGATCAAAACGAGCAGCACCTTTGTTAATATCCTCAATATCAAACCAAGAAATCATATCTTTAAGTGACATCAGTTCGTCATCACCATGACTCCAACCTAAACGGACAAGGTAATTGCGCAAAGCAGCAGGAAGATATCCCATTGTTCGGTAGGCATCAACACCGAGCGCACCATGTCGCTTTGATAATTTTACACCGTTTTCACCATGGATAAGAGGAATATGGGCCATAACAGGAATGTCCCATCCCATTGCTTTAAAGATAATCGTTTGTCGGGCTGCGTTGGTAAGATGATCGTCACCACGTATAATATGTGTGATGCCCATATCATGATCATCAACGACAACAGCATGCATATAGGTAGGCGAACCATCAGAACGCAAAATAATGAAGTCATCGAGATCTTTATTAGGAAAACGGACATCACCTTGAACACGATCATGTACAATCGTTTCTCCATCTTGAGGGGCTTTGATGCGAATAACAGGCTTAACACCTTTAGGAGCTTCAGAACTATCACGGTCACGCCAACGTCCATCATAACGTGGTGGGCGCCCTTCTGAACGGGCTTTTTCACGCATTTCAGCTAACTCCTCAGGTGAAGCATAACAATAATATGCTTTGCCATTCTTGACCAACTGTTCAGCGATTTGGCGGTGACGTTCTGCTCGTTCGAATTGCGAAATAGGGGCGCCATCATAACTAAGACCCATCCAGTGCAAGCCATCTATAATGGCTTTTACAGCTGCTTCGGTTGAACGCTCTCGGTCTGTATCTTCAATTCGTAAAAGCATTTTTCCACCGGTATGTTTTGCATAAAGCCAATTAAAAAGAGCAGTACGAGCACCACCAATGTGAAGGAAGCCAGTGGGTGAAGGGGCAAAACGAGTAATAACAGACACGAATATTTTCCTTTAAACTAAGATATTACTTATGGAATTTTATAGAAAAGTCATGTTAGCATAAGTGATGGGGCGTGCAATAGCCGTATTGCGAGTTAAAGTGGGGGACTGATGTTTTATAAAAGTAAAGAGGGTTTATCCGAAAAATCTGTTACAGAAAGAAAAAAGCCATGTCAGATAGGGCAGAGTGTTTTTTCTAGGTATGATGATGCAAAGAACAGTAGCTATAATCAACAAAAACTTTTTTTATTGACACTCTTAAAAGAAGTAATCATTTTTTTTCGCAAATGGTTAGAAGATTGTATTAATAAAGAAGTTTCTTTTGGTATCCTTTTTTCGCTGATTTTAGTCTTTTTTGCCCTAGGAATCATTTTCTATTTTCATTTAGAGTGGGAACCAAGTTGGGGACAATTGGGGGCGTTGGTCAGTATTTTTCTGGGAATATTCTATGTAGCACGTTTTTATCGAAAAATATCGATTCCCGTGGGGTTTCTGTTTTGTATTATATTGGGTGCTTTAGCGGCAAAAATAGAAACGTGGCGTATTGCAACACCCATGCTAAGCAGTGACATTGTCACTACATTGACGGGAAGAATTGTTTCTATTGAGTCAGGTGCCAAAGGAGGATTTCGTTTAGTTTTGGATATTTTGAATACAGAAAATCCCGTATTACGCCATAGTCTTCATCGTGTTCGTTTATCGGCAAGATATTTGCCATCTGGCTTAGCGATTGGTGATGGATTGCATGGAAAAGTTAAGATTCGTGCATTCTCTGGGCCGGTGCGTCCAGGAGGCTACGATTTTAGTTTTCATAATTATTTTAAAAGAATTGGAGCACAAGGCGTTTATTTAGGAAAACCAAGAAAAATATCCGTTTCGCAGCCTGATGGAATATTCGCTATCATTCTACAGAAAATTGAAAATTTACGCACGAAGATGACACAAAGAATCCGTATAGCCCTTGAAGGAGAAAAGGGGAGTGTTGCAGCTGCCCTCATAACAGGGCAGCGTGCTGGTATTTCAAATGAGACAAATGAAGCATTACGTACAGCTGGATTAGCTCATATTTTATCAATATCAGGTTTACATATGGCGTTGTTAAGCGGCATAGTTCTTTTGAGTATCCGTAGTTTTTTAGCATTTTTTCCAGTTTTTTCTTCCTATTATTCCAGTAAAAAATTTGCTGCTATCGTTGCTTTTATGATAACAGCTTTTTATTTGTTATTGTCGGGCTTAGCAATATCAGCGCAAAGAAGTTTTGTGATGATTGCTGTTATGTTGGTTGCTATATTGTGTAATCGCTCTGCTATAACAATGCGTAATTTTTCCATTGCAGGGTTGATAACTCTGGCGATGACACCCCATGAAATATTAGGTCCTAGCTTTCAAATGTCCTTTTCTGCGACTGCTGCTTTGATCGCTTTTTTTGATTGGTGGAGTGGAAGATCATTTTTTCGTAAAAGAAAAACAACTCCCTCTTATGTTGGAGGAGGAGTGATAAATTTTGTTTTCTTATCGATGCTTTCAACATGTGCTTCTTCCTTTGTTGCAGGGAGTGCAAGTGGAATTTATGCTGCTTATCATTTTTCTAATATGGCATCGTTGAGCATTATCAGTAATGCTTTTGCTTTGCCTGTCATCTCAATTTTTGTCATTCCCTTTGGATTAATCGCAGTTCTTGCAATGTTAGGAGGATTCGAATGGCTTCCTCTTCAAATTATGGGTTTTGGAGTTGATCTTGTAATAAAGATTGCACATGCTATCAAGGCTATTTCTCCTGATTTGAATCCTGGTTTTATGCCGTTATCAGCGTTAGTTTTATTGAGTATAGGCTTGGTTGGACTGACTTTTTGCAAAACACCCATCCGGCTCTTTTTTAGTTTGTTTATTTTGGCAGGTATTTCTATTTGTGTATTGCATTCACCTGTACAACTGATTATAGCAGATAATATGCGCCTCGTGGGCGTTATTCATGATAAAAAATTATATATTGATCGTTACCATATTTCTAAGTTCACGACATCCATATGGAAAAAGTCATTTCGTGTGAATGAAACGATTAAACCAACAAAATATGGTCCTTCGTTGCACGGACAATTTATTTGTGATTATCATGTATGTACATCTTTATTGGATAATGGATTAAAAGTGATCGTTTTACAGAGAGAAACAGATCAATGTGTAGAGGCAGATATTCTCATTCAGACATTTGTGATGCATAATCCAACTTGTTACAAGAAGGCAAAAATGGTATTTATACCTCAACAATTGTTATCACGAGGAAGCGTTATGATGACCAAAGGTGGAGATATTATTTGGTCTTCGCTAGGGTTTCATAGACCATGGAATATGCACAGACAGCATTCATAAAAACATATAATCAGTCATATTTTGCTTCACATTTGGATAATGACAAAACAAAAAATAACAGAAGACTTTTCTCATAATATTTTACGGTATTTAAATTGGTAAGTTTATCAACGTTATTGAAATGAGATAATAATCTACAGTTTTCTAGAAATGGATGATTTTTTATATCTGATCATTTTAATTTTTTCAAAAAAATTGATATGTGCATCTTTGTGCATCCTATTGATAGCACAAAATAAATCAAAAATTCTTATTGAATGAGAAAAATGCTAACAAATATTCTCAAAGAAATAAAAAAGATAATTGTTGATTATTCTATTTTATTCTTATCATATATTTCTATAACGAGTAACATCTCTTCAAGCAAGAGATGATGGTCAATTTAAATAGATTGCGTCAAGAGGTTATCTTTTATTATCATTATTATCGGTGGTAATAGGGGTGATAAATGCTGCTTATACGGATAGAAGGCAAAGTCATTCATGAATGTTCAGCAGTTAAAAAAAATGGCAGCTATTAAAGCGCTTGAGTTTGTTGAAGATGGTATGCGGCTTGGTATCGGATCTGGTTCGACAGTCAATGAATTTATTCGTCTTCTAGGTGAGCGTGTTGCGGATGGTTTGCGGGTGACTGGTGTTGCTACTTCAAAATATTCTGAACAACTCTGTCATAAGTTTGGAGTGCCTGTTAGCACTTTAGAACAAATACCTGAGCTGGATCTTGATATTGACGGAGCAGATGAAATTGGTCCTGAGATGATGCTCATTAAAGGGGGAGGGGGAGCATTGTTGTATGAAAAAATTGTAGCGTCGGCATCTCGTGCAATGCTTGTCATTGCGGATGAAACAAAGGTGGTAAAAAGACTTGGTGCTTTTGCACTACCAATTGAAGTTAATCCATTTGGTATCCACACAACATGCAGAGCCATTGAAAAAGTCGCTGATGATTTAGGGCTTTCTGGAAAAATTGCATTGCGAATGAATGGAAAAAATCCTTTTGAAACAGATGGTGGCCATTTTATTCTTGATGCATTTTGGGGCTGCATTTTGCAACCAAAACCATTATCAGATGCACTTCTTGCTATTCCTGGTGTTGTTGAGCATGGCCTTTTTTTGGGGTTGGCTTCACGTGCAATTGTCGCTATGGCTGATGGTCAAACAAAAGTTTTAGAACCGTTTGATTTTTAGAAAAGGCATTTACATGATGATATGTTAGCACAGTAAAAAAGGGTCTTAAAGATTTTAGGTAGAATAACGAATTAAAATTATAATTAGCGATCGGGGTAATCATTAAATGAAAATAATATTTTCTTTTCAGCGTTTTGTCGTATATTTTAGTGCAATTGCTATTTTTGTTGTGAATGTTGGCATGGCTTATGCACAAGGTGTGAGTGATCAACATTTAGATTCAGCGCGAAAGGCAATCAGAGCTATTCATGCAACGGATCAATTTGATAGCTTTTTACCAAATGCGGTCCATGATTTCAAAAATGAACTGATTAGCGATGATCCGAATTTGGCAACAGCTATTTCTGATATTGTTGATAAGCAGGCGCTTGCTTTAATTAAAAGGCGCTCTGATCTAGAAAAAGAGATTGCTCATGTATATGCAAAATATTTTACTCAAAAAGAGCTTGATGCGATAACAACATTTTATAATTCTGATACCGGTAAAAAGTTTTTGACAGAAGTCCCCAATATTGCACGTGATTCTTATTCAGCATTTGATATATGGCGTACTGCTCTTATGCGGGATCTTGTAGAAAATGTGAAAAAAGAGATGTCTGAAACACTTAATTTGAATAATTCTACTATGCCTACAAATATGCCTATAAAATCAGAATCTTCAGAAAATAAAAAATAGCTTGATCGATATCATGACAACAATAGGCAATTTCTGATTTTTTTAATAGCGGCGGTTTTCCCGCCGTTTTAAATATTTTAATGAGAATAAGTCTTTTTAGAATACTGCTTTATAAAAAAGGCTTCTTCAAAAAAAAGACTTTCATTTGATAATAAAAGATCTTAGCCTACTCTTGCAGATGTATAAGAAGGAATAATTCGTGGGCTCTTTTGACTTTGATTTATTTGTTATTGGAAGTGGTTCTGGTGGAGTGCGTGCAGCACGGCTTGCTGGAGGTCTTGGCAAGCGGGTCGCTATAGCAGAGGAATATCGTATAGGGGGCACTTGTGTTATTCGTGGTTGCGTTCCCAAAAAACTTTATGTTTATGCATCACAATATGTAAAAGAATTTAAGAAAAGTGTTGGTTTTGGGTGGGAATATGCGGATCCAATTTTTAGCTGGGAAAAGTTGGTTGCAGCTAAAAATAAAGAAATATCAAGGTTAGAAGGGTTGTATCGTAAGGGATTAGAAAATAACAATGTGCATATTTATGAAAGTCGTGCTACTTTTATAGATGATCACACATTAGAGCTTTCTGCCACGGGTGAGCGGGTAAGTGCAGAAAAAATTTTGATTGCAACAGGGGCAAAACTTGCACCAAATACGTCCATAGAAGGCGGTGAATTTTGCCTTACTTCTAATGAGATTTTTGACCTTAATCAACTCCCAAAATCAATAGTGATTGTTGGTGGAGGGTATATTGGTGTTGAATTTGCTAATATTTTTCATGAATTAGGTGTAAAAACAACACTCCTTCATCGTGGTGATTTAATCCTTCGTAATTTTGATCATGATTTGCGGCAATTGCTCAGCGATGCAATGATTGAAAAAGGGATTTCTATTCTCTATGGCATAACAATTTCTAAAGTGCAGGCTGCAGAAAATTGTTATGAAGTTGTTTTATCAAATGGGAAAATAATCAGAGCCGATCAGATTATGTTGGCTACGGGGCGTGTACCAAATACAACGGGTTTAAGACTTGAGCGGGCAGGTGTTAAGGTGAATGAATTTGGTGCAGTTGTTGTTGATGAGAAAATGACAACAAATATCCCCCATATTTGGGCTGTTGGTGATGTAACAGGTCATATTCAATTAACACCCGTTGCGATTCATGATGCAATGTGTTTTGTTAAGACAGCATTTGAAAATATTCCAACAACACCTGATTATGATTTAATTACAACAGCAGTTTTTTCACAGCCAGAGATTGGAACGGTTGGTCTTTCAGAAGAGGAGGCGGTAAAGCGTTATAAGCGTCTTGAAATTTATCGTACAGTTTTTCGTCCTATGCGTAATATTCTTTCTGGTAGTTCAGAGAAAATGCTTATGAAACTCATTGTTGATGGTGAAAGCCGTATTGTTGTGGGCGCTCATATTTTAGGGGAAAATGCTGGTGAGATGGCTCAGCTTATAGGGATATCTCTCAAGGGTAAGCTGACGAAGGATATCTTTGATGAGACGATGGCAGTGCATCCAACGATGGCAGAAGAATTAGTAACGATGTATAAACCAAGTTATATATATGAAAATGGGAAGAAAATAGAAAGTTAAACAGCATATATTGCGGTAAAAAGCTTTTGATATGCTAATCTGTAAGATTAATCTTTAGAGAGAGTGTAATGATAAAAGAATGGGCGCCTGACACTTGGAGAACAAGGCCAATTAAACAAGTTCCGACTTATCCGGATAAGTCTATGTTAGAAGATGTTGAGCGAAAACTGAGAAGGTATCCTCCTTTAGTTTTTGCCGGTGAAGCACGTGATTTAAAAAATGAATTAGCAGCCGTTGCGAAAGGCCAAGCTTTTTTATTGCAAGGTGGTGATTGTGCCGAAAGCTTTGCAGAACATGAAGCTGATAATATTCGTGATTTTTTTCGTGTATTTTTGCAAATGGCGATTGTTTTGACCTTTGGTAGTTCTAAACCGGTTGTTAAAATTGGTCGTATTGCTGGTCAATTTGCAAAGCCTCGCTCTTCTGATATTGAAAGAAAAGAGGGAGTTGAATTTCCTGCTTATCGTGGGGATATTATTAATGGCATTGAATTTGAAGCCGGTTCTCGTATTCCAGATCCGCAACGGATGTCTATGGCTTATCGCCAATCTGCGGCAACACTTAATCTATTGCGTGCTTTTTCACAAGGTGGCTATGCTAATTTAGAAAATGTTCACACATGGATGTTGAGTTTTGTTTCTAACAGTCCGCAGGGAGAACGTTATGAATTATTGGCAGAGCGTATTTCTGAAGCAATTGATTTTATGCGTTCTATAGGGATTACATCCAAAACACATTCTTCATTGCGTGAAACATCTTTTTATACCAGTCATGAAGCACTGTTGCTTGGTTATGAAGAGGCTTTGACTCGGATTGATTCAACTTCAGGAAATTGGTATGCAACATCTGGTCATATGTTATGGATTGGTGACCGTACGCGTCAGATTGACCATGCTCACGTTGAATATTGTCGCGGCATTAAGAATCCTATAGGATTAAAATGTGGTCCTTCCATTGAACCTGATGAGCTTTTAAAATTAATTGATATTTTAAATCCTGAAAACGAGTTGGGGCGGCTTACTCTCATTACGCGCTTTGGTTATGATAAAGTTGAAAGTTATCTGCCTAAACTCATCCGTGCTGTTGAACGCGAGAAGCGTGCGGTTATATGGTCATGTGATCCAATGCATGGCAATACAATTACTGCCAATGGTTATAAGACGCGTCCTTTTGATTATGTTTTAAAAGAAGTAGAGAATTTTTTTGCAGTGCATCGTGGAGAAGGAACTTATCCAGGAGGCATTCATATTGAGATGACAGGTCGTGATGTTACTGAATGTACAGGAGGGGCGCACGCCATTTCTGTGGACGATTTATCTGATCGTTATCATACGCAATGTGATCCACGGTTAAATGCAGATCAAGCGTTAGAATTGGCTTTTCTTGTTGCTGAACTCCTTAAAAAAAATCGCGTGACTGAATCGTTAGCAATTGCTGCTGGGGGGTAGGCAAAAATTTGCCTAATATTTTTAGGTCATTATGGCAGAAAAGAATTTTAAAAAATGATGTTTCCGATGATGAAGAATAAAGTTGTGGTTGCTAAACTGATGAAATGATACAAAGGCTTATGAAAAATGATTTTCGGGTATCAATTGCCCAATTAAATCCTATTGTCGGTGATATTGAGGGGAATTTTTCTTTAGCTGTCATGGCGCATCAAAAGGCCAAAGAAGAGGGGGCTGATCTTGTTTTATTCACGGAACTTTTTATAAGTGCTTATCCGCCGGAAGATCTTGTTCTAAAACCTGCTTTTACAAAAACATGTGAAGAGACTGTTGAGAAATTAGCAAAGATAACCGTAGGCGGACCAGGAATTGTCATTGGTCTTCCATTAAGGCGCAATGGTAATATTTACAACGCTGTCATGGTTCTTGATGAAGGGAGAGTCATTGCCGAATGTTTGAAGTTTGATTTACCTAATTATGCTGAATTTGATGAAAAGCGTTTATTTTCTTCAGGTCCACGTCCTCAGCCTATTGTCTATCATGGAATTAAATTAGGAATAGTCATTTGTGAGGATCTTTGGAATGATTCCTCTCTTAGTACAGAGCTTAAAGATAAAGGAGCGGAAATTATTCTTGTCCTTAACGGATCTCCTTATTATCGTAATAAAACATTAAAACGTATAGACGTTGTTCATACACAGGCTCTACAATCTGGAGTGCCAATTATCTACGCTAATCAAGTAGGTGGTCAAGATGAGCTCGTTTTTGATGGTGGGTCTTTTGCCTTGAATGGACAAGGCAAAAAGATATTTCAAATGAAACACTTTGATAGCCATATTGCTTTAAGCCATTGGCAAAAAACAACGACGGGATGGCACTGTATTTCAGGTCCTAATGAAAGTCTTCTCAATGGATTAGCGGCTGATTATCAAGCTTGTGTTTTGGGGTTGAAAGATTACGTTAATAAAAACGGCTTTAAGGATGTTATTCTTGGTCTTTCAGGAGGAATTGATTCAGCCCTGTGTACGGCAATGGCGGTGGATGCTCTTGGTGCTGAGAGGGTTCGCACCATTATGATGCCCTATCATTATACTTCGCAAGAATCATTAAAAGATGCCAAAGAATGTGCTGATCTTTTGGGATGTCGTTATGAAATCATACCGATTGCACAACCTGTTGAGGCTTTTTTAAAGACAATGGCATCTGTTTTTTCAGGGTTACCCTCTGACGTCACAGAGGAAAATCTTCAAAGTCGTATACGCGGTACACTTTTAATGGCGCTTTCAAATAAATTCGGCTCAATGGTGGTAACGACAGGCAATAAGTCAGAAATGGCTGTGGGATATGCAACACTGTATGGGGATATGAATGGCGGGTTTAATCCTCTTAAAGATATTTATAAAATGCAGGTTTATGCATTAGCGGAGTGGCGCAATAAAAATCACTTGCACAATTTGAGAGGACCAGAAGGAATGATCATTCCATCCAATATTATAGAAAAAGCACCCTCTGCAGAGCTGCGGGAAAATCAAAAAGATGAAGATTCTCTTCCGCCTTATCCTATTTTAGATGATATATTACAATATCTTGTAGAAAATGACATGAGTATTTGTGATATTGTTAAACGTGGACATTCACGAGAAACTGTTGCGAAAGTTGAACAGCTTCTTTATGGTGCCGAATATAAAAGGCGTCAATCTGCGCTTGGTGTAAAAATCAGTTACAAAAATTTCGGACGCGATCGTCGCTATCCTATAGTCAATCATTTTCGCGATAAAAATTGAGTATTATTTTATGGTTAAAGTTCGTTTTGCTCCCTCTCCAACAGGTTATATTCATATTGGCAATATCCGTATTGCGCTTTTCAACTGGCTTTATGCGCAAGCGTATAAGGGAGAATTTATTTTACGCTATGATGATACAGATATTGAACGTTCTAAACAAGAATATATCGATGCTATTGCTGTTGACCTTGAATGGCTTGGTATTCAACCAGATGCAATTTATTACCAATCCAAGCGATTTAATCGATATGATGAAGTGGCAGAAATTCTCAAACAACGTGGCCTTCTTTATCCTTGTTATGAGACAACAGAGGAATTAGAGCGGCGTCGTAAAATCCAGCTTTCACGCAAATTGCCTCCTGTTTATGACCGTGCAGCATTGAAGTTGACAACAGAAGAGAGAAAAAACTTTGAATCACAAGGTCGTAAACCCCATTGGCGTTTTCTTCTTCCTAATTTTGAAAGTGATCCTTTACACACAAAGCGAACAGAAGTTTGCTGGAATGATGCAATAAAGGGAAAGCAGACGATTGATTTAGCTTCTCTTTCAGATCCTGTTCTTATTCGTGAAGATGGAACCTATCTTTATACATTGCCGTCTATTGTTGATGATGTAGATATGGCTATTACGCATATTATTCGTGGGGATGATCATATTACAAATACAGGCGCTCAAATTGCTCTTTTTAAAGCTCTTAATGCAGAATTACCGGTTTTTGCTCATACCAATTTATTGGCGACAGTTTTAGGAAAAGGATTTTCAAAACGTAATAATGATCTTTCTATTCGTTCTCTACGGGAAGAAGGATTTGAATCTATAGCTGTTCAATGCCTTGCCGTTTTGATTGGGACATCGCAAAATGTGCATCCCTATCCCAATCAAGCTGCGCTTTTAGAGCATTTTAATCTCCAAGATACGTCAAGATCCGTTGCAAAATTTGATATTGCTGATCTTCTTGCTTTGAATAGTCATCTTGTCCATGAGTTAACCTATGAGGAAGTAAAAATGCGCCTTAAAAAACTTTCTATTGAGGGAGATAAGGCGGAATATTTCTGGAACGCGATAAGAAGCAATATTAATAAAGTCAATGATGCTGTTTTTTGGTGGAAAATCATTCATGATGAACAGAATTTTGATACAGTAGCACTAGAGGATCGTGCTTTTGTGCACCAATCACTCGATTTCTTACCTGAAGGTGCTTTGAATGAGGAAAGTTGGAAAATTTGGACAACAGCATTAAAAGAAAAAACAGGTCGAAAAGGAAAAGCTTTATTTATGCCATTACGTCAGGCACTTACGGGCATGGATCATGGACCTGAAATGGGAAAAATTTTGCAGCTTTTAGGGCGTGAAAAGGTAACGGAAAGGCTCTCTAGGAAATAAGAGCGGATTTTTTAAAAGTATTTCGTTCATTTCACTCTAAAAGAGAGTAGAGAACGGGTTTATTTACACGTTTTTATAAGCATGAAAGCAGGAATATCATCACCAAATCCAATAGGTGTGTAATTCTTATTTTTTCGTGAGCGTTGTTGCTCAGATGGCTTCTCCTTATTATTTGCATTTTTGATATATTCTGTTTTATTCTCTTCTACAGATTTTTTAGTGTGAGCAACAGTCTCTTTTGGAGTAGTTTTCTTTGATGGTTTTGAAGATTTTTTCTTTACAACAATATCTTCTGTTTGATCATCGGCTATTAAAGTTGAGAGATCTCCATTGAGCCATTCAATTTTTTCATTACTCATTTCCTCGATGGCATTGATATATTTTTGATCAGCTTTTGTAACGATTGTAAAGGCTTTTCCGCTACGATTTGCACGCCCTGTACGACCAATTCGATGGATATAGTCTTCAGCATGTGTAGGAACATCATAGTTAAATACATGACTTACAGCTGGAATATCGAGTCCACGGGCAGCAACATCAGAAGCAACAAGAAGTGTAAGTTTATTATTTTTAAAATCAGCTAGGGTGTTCATGCGCGAATATTGGTCCATATCTCCATGAAGTGCCCCTACATTAAAGTTATGTTTGATGAGCGATCTAAAAAGTTCAGAAATATCTCTCTTTCGATTACAGAAAATGATTGCATTTTGAAGCTCTGCACCTTCATTTTGGATAAGCTCTCGTAAAACCGCTCTTTTATCCCATGATTTATTTCCAGATTTGACAAGCCGTTGTGTAATTGTGGTAGCTGTTGAGGAAGCTTTTGTAACTTCAACAGATACGGGAGAATGTAAAAATTGTTTCGTTAGTTTTGTAATTTCTGGCGCCATTGTTGCAGAAAAGAACAAAGTTTGACGCGTAAAAGGGGTTAGCTTACAGATACGTTCAATATCAGGAATAAAGCCCATATCCAACATGCGATCAGCTTCATCAATCACAAGGATTTCAACGCCCATCAGGAGCAGTTTACCGCGCTCGCAATGATCAAGAAGGCGCCCTGGTGTTGCTATAAGAACATCAGCTCCCCGTTCAAGTTTGCGATCTTGGAGTTCAAAAGAAACTCCACCAATCAAAAGAGCAACATTTAAACGATGATTTATTCCGTATTTATCAAAATTTTCTTCAACTTGAGCTGCAATTTCTCTTGTTGGTTCTAAGATGAGTGTACGGGGCATTCGTGCTCTTGCACGACCTTTTTCAAGGAGAGTGAGCATAGGCAATACGAAAGAGGCGGTTTTACCTGTTCCCGTTTGGGCGATTCCTAAAACGTCTTTTCTTTGAAGGACATGCGGAATTGTTTCACTTTGAATAGGTGTCGGAGCTGTATACCCCGCTGATTTCACCGCATTAATAACCTTTGCGGAAAGACCTAAATCATCAAAACTGTTTAAAGATGGTATCATTTTTTTATCAACTGCTCTGTGATTTTAACTGCGCTATCTAATGATGATTATAACCAATATTCTACACTCTTTAAAAGTGTTAAGATGTTTTCACAAAAAAAACTAACTATAACAATCATATACATATAAAACGCATAATACAATCATTAATAGCGAAATTGTTCTGATAAAATGCGCTCATCCCATGAATGATTTGAGTCAAAAAGGATTGAAGCTGTTACTTCTGTTGCCATTGAAATAGTAACTGAATGGACAGATTTAACTTCAATATTATCTGCAGCAGCGTTTACAGGGCGTTTGTTAGGTTCAAGCATATCAAAGCGCACTGTTACTGTATCGGGAAGCAAAGCTCCATGCCAACGCCGAGGGCGAAAAGGGCTAACGGGAGTGAGGGCCATAAGGGGAGCCATAAGAGGTAAGATAGGTCCTTGTGCTGATAAATTATAGGCGGTTGATCCAGCTGGTGTAGCAACGAGGACACCATCACAACTTAATTGTTCCATGCGTACGTTGTTATCAATGGTGATGCGAATTTTTGCCGCTTGATAAGATTGCCGAAAAAGGGATACTTCATTAATTGCAAGCGCCTCGATAGAATCTTGACATTCAGATTTTGCAATCATGCGCAGGGGATGGATTTCTTTTTTATGTGCGGCAGCAATACGATTGGGCAATTTTTTTTCATGAAATTCATTCATAAGAAATCCTACAGAACCTTGATTCATACCATAAATAGGTTTGCCTGTGTTCATGATATCTCGTACGGTTTGTAACATTGTCCCATCACCACCGATTGCAACAACAATATCAGTTTCTTCCAGAGAAGAATGACCATAAACGGAAATTAATTTATGGGTAGCTTTGATAGCCTCCTCAGTTTCTGCGGAAATAAAATGAAAGCGACTTGGTAATGTAGCCATTTAAAAATTATCCTGATACTTATAATTTATGTTGTAACTTATTTTTGAGAGTTTTGAAGTTGTAATAAATGCTCTTTTTATAATAAAAAGAGCATTGAATAAAGAGAAGTTATTTCAAGGTAAAGTATCATTAAAAAGTAAAAGGAATGCGTCGTTAGATAAATTACAAACGAGTAATTTTTTTTATTAGAATGATAATTTAGCATTGAAGCTAAGGGTATGATTAGTTAAAAGACCATAACTGATTTTAATAATCAGTGTGAAGCACCCGTAGCTCAGCTGGATAGAGCGCTGCCCTCCGAAGGCAGAGGTCACAGATTCGAATTCTGTCGGGTGCACCAAATTTTTCAACTTTATATCATATTAAATAACAATATTATCTAAAAAGAAGCCAATTTCCTCTTTTATGAAAATGGTTATTTGAGTTGTTTATTAAGTTTTGCAGCGAATAAGCAAATGATTTTAAGAGAAGTAAAATTTACGGCTGCGTATATAATTTTTCGGTTAGTCATTTTGAATATCGAGATAAAAAAGCAAGGTTATCTAAATATGCTTTCAATTTAACTATAAACATTTATAACATAAAAATACATATTAATTCAATATGTTATTGTAAAACTGATCTGGCGATGTTGATAGTAGATCGCTAAATATATTGTTTTGAGCATTAAAATAGATAGCTAAATTTGCTTTTATTCTATTTTTGGAGTTAAAGGCTGTTATGGTGATATGGAACGCGGATGAGGAATATCACCAGTTAAAGGAATAATAAGGGGGAAAAAACAACCGTTAAGATTTGAATTGTTTCAAAATGCTGTATTCGATATGGTTTTGATATGGGTATCTGGTGATTTCTCTATACACCAATATTGCCAGTTATGTTGGATGAGGGATTGTTTACTTTTAATCAACTTTCTTATATACTGAACGCTAATTATGGTGGTTATTTAGTTGGGAGTATGTTCTTTACGTTTGGCAGAATTGGGATTATATTTCTTGCTCCTAGCATACTATCTTGTGCAGCTATAGTGATGAGTGCACTTAATTATTTTCATGGCGTTAACACTTAGTCCTTTTGATCCGTTTTGCTGCTGGTGTTGCGAGTGTAGCAATGATGGTTTTGGGTTCTATTATAGTCATACAGCATAGCCATATGGGCGGGTTATTGCTTCGCTTTATGCAGGTGTAGGAGTTAGTATTCTACTACTAGGTAATGAATATGTTATTATTAGTTTGAATATGACAACTATATCAAAAACATCTCCGTTATTTCTTCCATTGCAAATAAAACCGCTCCTGTTAATAAGAAAAAACCATCCCAAAAATATGAATTGACCAATCAAATAGATTTCGTGACTGGTCATATATCTTATATCGCATTCGTGCTTTAAACGATTTTGGTGATGTAAAAAAAGGCGATCTGGATGCTTTTATTGAAAGTGAAAGCAATCTCTCTCATGATGGTAATTGCTGGGTTGCTGATAATGTCTGTGTTGTAAAATCTGGTTGTGTTTATGAAAATATAAGGGGCTATGGCAATGCTGCCATTGGTGGCTATGTGTATGGCAATACCCTTATATGTGATAAAACCCATGTGTATTTTGGTGTTCATGTTTATGACAATGCTCATCTTTCTTATAACGTTTGAGTTTATCATTAAGCGCGGGTTTATGGGAATGCAAAATTATCCGGTAGTGCACGTATTCATAGCAATGCCGCGGTTTATGATCATGCGGTTGTTAGGCAAGGTTTACGGCAATGCTAGCGTGGGGTGTCATACTAAGGTCTACGGCTCTGTTTATGGCAATGCCAAGATCTCCTGATTATATCGTGATTAGAAGTAATGTATATGGCAATGCAAGAATAAAAAGACATAGCGATTTATATTCGGTTCCCATAAATTGAGAGGTTTATGAAAGTGATGATGTTATCAAGATTGATAAACAGAATAAATGACAGACGTGGAGGGTGCTTCTTTGATGGTTATAAACGCATCATAAAAGAAAGCTGTGCCAATTGATATGACGCTGCTTTTAAATAGAGGTACTACAGATCATACAAAAGAAGTCAATAATGAATGTATGTATACAAAACGTATCATATTGCAAACGCTCTATTCTATTGATTAAAACTGATCAAAAGGAACGTAAATGACAGATATGATCTTTAATCACTCATTTGAATTACAGAACCTATAAACACTTTATGTATGGCTATAAAGCGTATTAAGAATAACGCTCGCATTTTTGAAGTGGTCATTTGACACAAAGTACATTATCAAAATGTCTCAACGCTTGGTAGGTTCATATCAAGACAATCAAGAGAAAATGCGTATTAAGTAAATATTTGTAACAAAACCCGTTGTTTACATTTACGAACATTGGTTTTTAAAAGCAGCTTTTCATAAGACAATAAACAACCGCTTTTTATAAAATCTAAGGCTTTTAAACTGTTATAAATCTAGGTTTCAAACGTATTTATAGAGATATCATTTTATGTCTCTAAACGTTTAAACGTTCATTTAGTGAGGTTCTCATAAGCGTATTTTCACTTTGCATTTAAACATAACTTCTTTTCAAATAAGCCGCTCTATATTTGGGCTGGCAAAATTAACCAGCTCAAATTCGAGTTCGTTAACTTTAGAATAGAGCATTCTTTAAACATTGTCGCTTTTGACTCAAAATTGAGTAAAACACCATGCCTTTGTAATATGATTGCAATCCTTTTGAAATTTATCTACTTATCTTTGTCTTAATAAGTATCCTCAAATTTGAGGGGATTTCATTTGGTTTCGTATTTTTAAACTATAACTTTTAAAACGTTTTTTGCTTGTTTGCCTGCGTTATATCATTAAAAATCTTTTGATTTCTACGACATAACATTATCAATTTCATTACCTGTTGTGATGATAGTATCTATATAATGTCTGCTTATTATTGACTAACTTTTTAGTAAGCGGCGCTTTAAAATCGACTTGTCTTTAAATCCTTTTATGTGCCCTTAATGAATTAAAACCTATTCTATGATAGTTTCAAATGATTATTTCTTTTAAGGTTTAGCTCAAAAAAAGAGTAAACCCCATACCATTTTTTAAACGCATGCAATTTATGTTATCGATAATTTCAAACGATTACGTTTTTAATAATGCGATTTGTGTGTGATAAAAACGTATCATAAAATTTATGAACTGTTATGAATGATAGCTGCGTTCACTTCATTTGAATGTTTACATGCGTTTTATGGTCTATCCATACATGGTAATTGTTTATGAAAAATGGTTAATTAAATCACGTATAAAAGTGTAGATTTTAAATGGGATTCATATAAAATAATTGCACACAAACTATTGACTTTATTATATTTTTTTATGAATAAGATTCCATCTCGTTTAGACGTTACAAAAGAAATCACCAAAGGCCTTATTGATAAGATTCTTCTCTTACACGGCGTTATCACTTTTGTTTGCAAAAATCTGCTTCGCTTTTGACTTTTGATATGGATAAAACCTCTTTTGAGCTAGAGCAAAGAATTTTTTAATCATGGAGAGTGCAACAGTGCTCTTCAAAATCTTGATTGGTCTGTTGAAAAAATTAAAGAGGTAGATAATTATTCAGCACGTTATCAACTACCAGATTGTGAAGTACAAATTCTTTATAATGACGCAATTATCAAAGGTTATCCGTAATTTGATGTTGGAGTTTCGATTAGTACTGGTATTTTATCTGCAATTGATCCCTATCAATTCTCAGCACTTACAAGATCTACAACTTGATTTTTATAAAAAGGGGTTGAGAGTTTGTGAAGAAGGAATATATGCAGATTGGTTGGAATTAAGCTTGATTATGTCTTGAAATAGGCGATAGAAAGAATTGATCTTCATAAATGCTTTTATTCCAGATATGGAGCACCATCTTGGCGAAAGAATGAAGTTGGAGGCACATAAAGGTTATCAAGGTATATGATGCAGATTATAGCTTACTTCATATTGGTGCACTGTCTTTATTGGGTGATGTTGCAACCTTACAATCTTATTATCAAAGTTTCAGTGCAGAGGATCATTTAGGCTTTGATGAAAATACCCAACAGATTCATCTGAACGTGCATTGGCTTTAGTCAAAGAAGTGGTGAAATCTAAGCAGCTCAGCTACGCTTTAATTAAAAAGTAGCAAAAATATGAGCTATCTAGAAGAAAAACAAAGTTCTTAATAAGGGCCTTTCCAGAGAGGTGGAGTTTCATTCTTGCAAGGAAAAAAATAGCTAAATTTATCGAAACAAAAGCTAAGGAATAGCTCCTTAAGAAATATCAAGAAGATCTAAAAAGATTATAGGAGCCAGAGTCTGGTTTAAAGATGCCATCATCAGTTGAGTGAACTCAACAATGGTGGAGTTTTATCCATTGGCGGAAATCTGATGTTTGAAAGAGGCTTTCTTGATGTGAAGGTAATATTGTAATAAATAATTATTATAAATCAATATATTGTATATATTCATTGTTTTGAGATTAATGACCATTGACAAATAATTTTGCACCATTTTCTCTCTCCCAGCTTTTCGTCAATCATCAATGAAAATTTTTTATAATGGAAAGTTCATTGATAATATAACTTTTGTATGTCATTATTTTACGCTTAAAAAAATATAAAAATAATGAAATGCAATTGAGTTATCAACTGCTTATTCTTTTCAATTTTTAATCATAAAAAAATCTTTTTATTCATTTTGCTTGTAAAAAGAACTAGCTTTTTTCTGGTGATACAAGTGGAGAAATAAGGATTTTAGATATGTTTCTGCGTTCCATTTCAATCACTTTAAAGTGTAAACCATCAGTTTCAAAGCTTTCTCCCTCATTTGGTAAATGACCAAACTGCCAAAGCATAAAGCCTGCCAGAGTCGTATAACGATCTGCTTCATCCACAAGGTTACGCCCAAGATAACCACTTAAACGGCGGATATCAGCATATCCCTCAACAAGAAGACTGCCATTTTCAAGTTGTTCTGCGATCATGAGTTCTTCATCGTCATCAGGAAAGTCTCCTGCAATAGCTTCAAGAATATCGGTTGGTGTTGCAATTCCTTCAAAAGATCCATGCTCATCAACAATAATTGCAAGCTGAATCGAAGAATGACGTAATTGCTCCATCAATCGTAAAACACTTGTATTTTCATGAACAACAAGGGGTTCTCGCATAGCTTTTTTCCAATTAATCTTTTTCCCCTCAGCCAAATTCAAAAGAAGATCTTTTGTCAACGCAACGCCAACAAATTCATCCACTTTTTCACGCGCAAGAATTAAGCGGCTATGTTTAACCTTTTGTAATTCTTCACGCATTTCATTTTCATCAGCATTTAAATCTAACCACTCAATCTCATTACGCGGCGACATGATAGAGCGAACAGGGCGATCAGCTAAATCGAGAACACCACGAATCATCTCCTTTTCTTCTGGTCTAAACAACTCAGAAGCTGCGGCCTGTTCAGCAATAACATCTACAGTCTCAGCAAGGTGACTATCTTTGCTTCCTCCTCCTAAGAGCCTCAAAACAGCATCAGCTGTTCTACTGCGTAGATTATTCGTTTTAATCATTTTTTCACGGTTACGACGTCCAATTTGATTAAAAGCTTCGATGAGAACAGAAAAACCAATAGCAGCATACAAATACCCTTTTGGAATATGAAAACCAAATCCTTCAACAATGAGAGTAAAACCAATCATCATCAAAAAACCAAGACAAAGGATTACAATAGTGGGATGACGATTAATAAAACGCATAAGAGCACCAGATCCGCACATCATTACTCCCATAGCAGCTATGACTGCGATATACATAACTGCTGCCTGCTCTTTTGCAATCATACCTGTTGCGGTAATAATACTGTCTAGTGAAAAAACAGCATCCAGCACCACGACTTGGACGATTACTTGCCAAAAAACAGCATAACCAACGCCTGTTTTTCTTTCATGTGATACTCCTTCTAACCTTTCATGTAATTCTAGCGTTCCCTTTGCGAGCAAAAAGGCTCCACCACCGATTAAAATAAAGCTATGCCAACTAAATACAAAAGATGAAAGTGAAAGAATTACCCTATCGAGTCTCATAACCCATCCAATAACGGTAAGAAGGAAAAGCCGCATAATTAATGCTAAAGTAAGACCTATAAAGCGTGCGCGGTCACGCAAATGCAGTGGCAATTTTTCAGCTAAAATTGCAATAAAGATAAGGTTATCTATTCCTAAAACAATTTCGAGAAAAACCAGCGTGATCAAACCAAACCACGCATGGGGATCAGTGATCCATTCCATCATTCATTACCTTTTAGAAGCTTAAAAGCGCGCGATTGACAAAAAAAATTCATAGGCTTTTATTCGTATATTGGATCATGAACATTGAATATAAAAAACTTATATTCAAAGAAAAAAACAGCACAATATTGCTTGAATGCATGTTATTGTTGATAAAACAAAACGATGCCCCATCCCGCTTACAACCACAAGAAGGTTCCTCTAATTTTCGCTCGGGCATTATGCTCGATAATCCTCTAACTATAGGTTCTGTATAACAATCAGAACATTTATTTATAAAGCCTCTTATAATGGGTTTATTTTTATATAAGATCAAGTGGTGAATATCATATTTTTAACCTTACAGACAATGAGTTTATATAACAAACAACAAAATATCTGGACATCTATCCTTAGGAGCGTTATAGAAACGCTCATTCTCGTCTTTTGAGAAGCTTATGGGTGATTAGCTCAGTCGGTAGAGCAGCTGACTCTTAATCAGCGGGTCGTGGGTTCGATCCCCTCATCACCCACCATTTTATTTTATACCGTAAATAACTTATTGATTGCGTAATTTTTTTTAAGGTACGAGTTGCTAAATAAAATTGGGCAGTAGGATTTCCCCATATCTGTTTGTTTAAAAGTGAAGATTGTTGATATAGCTTAGTCATCGGTTTTTGTACTTTTTAGGGGATTCAAAAAACTTCCAAAGGACATTTAAAGATCTTTTAATGCGTATTGTTTCTTTTTTTAAGTTGCAATTGGTAAGGAGAAGCCTCTTACCGACAATTGTGTTATTTAAAGGGGTATAAAAATCAACAGTTTTCACTTCTTTTAATATAAATTGATTAATTTTTTTTTGGATTTTTAACATATTGTTTAACGACAGAAGAAACTTTACACTTTAGTTGTGTCAGCAGCGTGGATATTTTTTGATAACTCTCCCGCTTAAACAAAAAACTTCTGTAATAATCATCAGTATTCCAAGAGGGTAAATCAAGATAAAATAAAGTAGTTAGCTGGACATACAAGTAATAAAATTAGATCAGTTTAATTGTTTAAAGCTAATACCTGTTAAACGAAAGACAATAGGCTTTAATGAGGCTTAAAGTTTTAAAATATTAAGCTGCGTGGTTACGCTATGCTGTCTTTCCATTAGCTTAACCTCTAAAAATATAAATATTAAGAAAGCCACACAGATTCATTATAATATATTTATTTATAAAGAATTGATTATTCTTTATTTAAAAAAAACTTTACTATCATAAACTTCTTTTGTTTCAATCCCTCTTATAATGAATTAATTAAAATCATTCATTTTTGCATCATAAATGGGATTAACGTGTGGATAAAGACTATTGAAGAAAGGCATAAAAATAATTCTCATTAATGTTCTTAAGTGCTAAAAGTTATCATAACATTGGAAAAATAGTATAATGGCGCAGGCTTGCTCTTTTATTAAGTATAAAGATAATGGTGCAACAATAGCTTTACTATTATACCATTCACGGGTATTGTTGTGTAATGGGGAAGAGCACTGAGAGAGTTTTCTTAAAAAAGATATGTAAATTGGTAACACGATGGTGTTCTGTTCTTATATAGGCACACAAAAAGAAGTAATTGATAGCCTTTTATTTATTCAGGTGGTGTTTTGGGGGCTCTTTTCCAATATTGTTGCGCCTCAAAAATGACGACCACAAATAATGAAAGGATGAGCGGTATAATCAAATAAAACATTCTAAAAACAATAAGTGCTGCAATAACATCGGTTGGATTTATATTGGGCATGCCTGTTATGAAGAGAGCTTCAAGAACTCCTACTCCTCCTGCTGGAGCATTAGAGAGAAGAGTTATCGTAAAAGACGCTAGGAAAACACCAAGAACAGATATAAAATGAATATCTGCGTTATGTGGGAGAACAGCATATATAATTCCTGCTGCTCCTAAAAGCTCTAGAGGGCTAATGAGAAGCTGTTGAATAACAATTTTCAGCTGTGGATAGGAGAGTTGAATTTTTTTACCCAAGCGTAAGGGTTTTAACTGAAGCCAGCTGCCAAACGTATAAAGTGCTATACAGCTGAGTAAAATTGCTCCAGCCGTTGTTCCGAGCCATTCAGGAAGTTCTTTATGAATGAGGGTGATAATTTCGGGTTGCAGCACCAAAACGATTCCCAAAAGTAAGATTGTGCCGATTACAAAAGTAAAAGAGCAAAAACCTACTAATATCGCGATTTCTGTTCCATTTAATCCTTTCATTTTATAGGCGCGATAGCGTACAACGGCACCAGAAAAAACTGAAGCACCGATATTGTGTGAAAGAGCGTAGGTTGTAAATGAACATATAGCGATAAAAATCCAAGAAATTTTATGGCCTAGATGTTGCAAAGCAATTCGATCATATCCAGCAAGAGCAGCATAAGCTAGGAGAGAACATAAACAGGCTAATAACCAGTGCTGTGCATTTAAATTGCTCAAGCGCTCCAATACATCCCCAAATGAAATGACAGAGAGCTTCATGTAAAGAATTCGAATAGATACCAGCATTGCTAAGATACCAATCAATGGCCATATAAATTGCTTTATTTTCACGATTCTGTATCCATTTTATGTTTTCTGTAAATTTTCATGATTGAGCATATTCCTTACAGATCTTCGTTCTGTTATATACTCTATAATGCCATTGGCAATTTCTTCATCATCTGTTACTACAACATCAGCACCTAAATCAATGAGATATGTTGTTTCTGTGTCGGATAATGCATGTGTGATTATCTGGATATCTTTCTTCATATCACGGATATTCACGATACATTCTCCTACTTCAATGGTACTTCGCATTGTAATAACAACTTTATGTGCATTATTTATATTTGCTGCGTTCATTATTTCTTGTTGAATGATATTGCCGCAAATAGCCTCAAAGCCATCTGCAATCGCTTTATCAGAGAGGCGTTTTGATTCTTCTACGATCACTATAGGTTCACCTCTATTTATTAAAGATAATGCAACACACTTACCGATACGACTATAGCCAATAATTACGATATGGTTGTTTTTTAAGGTCATCGGTAAAAAATCTTGGTCAGGATCTTGTGGATCAATATCAATAATTGTTTGGGTATTTTGTGAAGATGCAGAATTTTTTTCTAGACGTTTTTTAATTTTATTACAGGCAATGAAAACAAGAGGATTGAGCAAAATAGAAAAAATTGCTCCTCCAAGAATTAAATCATGAGCGTCATTGTTTAAAAGTCCTAAGCTTAAACTTAAACCAGCAAGGATAAAGGAAAATTCTCCGATTTGGGCAAGGCTTGCAGAAATAGTCAAAGCTGTCGCATTAGAATAGCGAAAAGCTTTAACGATGAAAAAGGCAACAGCAGATTTTCCGATTACGATAATGAATAAGGTTGCTAAGAGAGGGAAAAAATGAGTTAAGAGTTTCTCGGGGTCAAATAACATGCCTACAGAAACAAAAAAGAGAACAGAAAAAGCATCGCGCAGTGGTAAAGATTCTTCCGCGGCACGGTGGCTTAATTCTGATTCGCTCATGACCATACCAGCAAAAAAAGCACCAAGAGAAAGAGAAACTCCAAATAAATGAGCGGCTCCGAAAGCTACTCCTAATGCAATAGCAAAGACGCTAAGACGAAATAATTCACGTGATCCCGATTGTGCGCTCATTTTTAAAAGCCATGGGATAACGCGTCGCCCAATGACGAGCATAAGTGCAATAAATACAATTACCTTCAGGATGGTGAGACCAAAAATACCCCAAATACTTAAATCCAACCATTGAACAAGAGGATCCAACGCTTCTTTTTTGGTATTGCTGAGGGCACTTGCCAAGGAAGGGATGAGGACAAGTATAAGGACCATTGCTAAATCCTCAATAATCAACCATCCAACGGCAATGCGTCCTTTTTCTGTTTCAATAAGATGACGCTCTTGCAAAGCACGTAGCAGGATAACGGTACTTGCTATGGATAAAGCAAGACCGAAAATCAAACTACCACTAAAGCCCCATCCCATAATCAGACCAAGGCACAAACCTAGAAAAGTAGAAAATGCCATTTGTGCAATAGCAGCGGGGACAGCAATAGCTTTGACAGATAAAAGGTCTTTTAATGAAAAGTGGAGCCCAACACCAAACATCAGCAAAATAATACCAATTTCAGCAAGTTGATTAATGATGACGGAATCTATTTTAAATCCGCCTGTATTGGGTCCCACAATAACACCAGCTAACAAATAGCCTACAAGGGGTGAAATACGTAAACGGCTAGCAATCATTCCCAAGAGAAATGCTAAACATAAGCCTGCAACAATAGTTGTGATAAGTGGTGTGTCGTGGAGCATGGATTATTTACTATTCTTGATCAAAAAGCGAATGAATGAAAACGACTATATTTCTATGAGAAGAGAGGCGAGATGTACCATACGCATTAAAGGGCATTTTTATTTCACTTTGATATTTGCACGATTATTTCGCTCACGCCACCAATTTCCTAGCAGGAGTAAAATAGGAGCAGCAATAAAGATAGAGGATGATGTTGCAATAATAATCCCAAAGACCATGGGTAATGCAAAATTATGAACAGCACTTCCACCCCATATCGCCATGGGGAGCATCGCAAGAATTGTTGTGGCTGATGTAAAAAAACAACGTACAAGAACCTGATTAATTGACAGATCAATCAGCTCGCGCAACGGCATTTTTTTATAAAGACGCATATTTTCGCGCATCCTATCATAGACGACAACTTTATCATTTATAGAATATCCAACAATTGTTAAGAGTGCGGCGATAGCCGTTAAATTAAAATCAAATTGAAATAAAGCAAAAAAGCCAATCATTTTTGTGGTGTCTAGAATGAGAGTGATAATTGCTCCAATGGCAAAGAACCACTCGAAGCGTAACCATATATAGAGAGACATGGCAATAGCCGCAAGAATAACAGCAGTAAAAGCAGCTGTGGCAAGCTCACCTGAAATTTTGGGACCAACAACTTCTATTTGATCGAATGTGGTATCGGGATAGATATTTTGTACAGCTGTTTTGACCTTATCAATGGCGGTGGTTTGTTGTGCTTCGCCACCGCTTTGTTTCTGCATGCGAATTAATACGGTATTTTCGTTATCAATATTTTGCAAGGTAACTTCACCAATATTAAGAGTAGAAAGCTTGGAACGCAGAGTTGCTAGATCTGCTGGTCCTTTCGTGGTAATACTCATTTGGCTTCCGCCAATGAAATCAATACCAAAATTCAATCCAGGCTTAAAAAAGAGAAAAACTGAAGCCATTGATAAAACAATTGAGACGCCAATACCAATGAAACGTGCTTTCATAAAGTGGAAAGTTGTGTTTTGTGGCATGATGTTGAAAGCAGAGTGAATATGCAACTTTTTAATTTTCCATTTACGAACGATCCAAATCATGATGATGCGTACAATGGTGATATTTGTAAACATGGAGATGATAATACCAAGCAACATTGTTACGGCAAAACCACGAACGGGACCGGTGCCGAACCAAAATAGTAAGACAGTCGCTATAATTGCCGTAACATTTGCATCAACAATGGTTGCAAAAGCGTGTTTAAATCCACGATCTAGGGCTGCAAAAGCACCCACACCTTTTCGACTTTCTTCACGGATACGTTCATTGATAAGGATATTAGCATCAACGGCAATACCGATGCCTAAAATAATACCAGCAATACCAGGCAGCGTAAGCGTAGCTCCCAAAAGACTCAGTGCAGCAAATGTTAAAATCGTGTGCAGAGCTAGTGCTATATTGGCAATTAATCCCCAAATACGGTAGAGAAGAAAAATAAAAATTGCAACAAGAATAAAGCCAATTATGCCGGTGTAAAGTCCCATTTGGATGGCATCAGCACCAAGATTTGGACCTACGGTTCTCTCTTCAATGACCGTGAGTGGTGCGGGGAGGGAACCAGCACGAAGCAGAGCAGCCAGAGTTGAGGCTTCTTTGGAGTCAAAGTTTCCTGTAATTTGACCTTGTCCATTGGGAATGACACTATTGATGGTCGGAGCGGTTAAAACTTTATTATCCAGAACAATGGCAAAAGGACGGTTAATATTTTGTCGTGTTATATCGGCAAATATTTTTGCACCAGCGGAATCTAGCGTAAATGAAATAATGGAACGTCCTGGTATTTGGGGGTCAAAACCTGCACGGGCATCTTTCAGGACATTTCCATCTAAAGCAATTTGATCATAAATTGCATAGCGTTGCGTTTCATCAGTATATCCAGGAAGAATTGAAACACCTATCGGTGGATTATTGGGATCCACATTAGAAGGAACAAGATGAAAACTCATTTTGGCAGTTGTTCCTAAAAGATCACGTAATTGTTTTGGATCTTGTAAACCAGGCAATTGGACCATAATACGGTCATTTCCGACCTTTTGGATGGCTGGTTCTGAAACACCAACTTGATCTATACGGCGCCGGATGATTTCTAAGCTTTGTTCAATAGCATTGCTTATACGATCTTTTATACCAGCTTCCGTTAATGTGATACGAAACATTTCATTTTGAGCACTGATCGTGATGTTATGTTCTGTCGTGCCAAAGCTACTGTGTATGGGGATTATTAATGTTTTCAAAGCAGAGAGTGCTTTTTCAGTTTGTGAGGGATCAGAAATAAGCGCGACAACGCTATCTTCAACAATACGCACATTTGATGTACGGATTTGTTTTTCACGCAATACATTGCGCACATTGCTTAAAACGATGTGTAATTGATCGCGTTTTAACGTTTTGCTATCAACCTCGAGCAGAAGAGAAGAGCCTCCTTGAAGATCAAGACCAAGTGCCACACGGGTATTGGGTAAAAATTTCGAGTTGTTAACTTGTTCGTGTGAAAATAAATTGGGTAAGGCAACATAAATGCTGCTTAAAAGAATAAAACAATAAAGGGTAGTTAACCAACCAGGTGTACGCATGATATATTCCGTAAATAGGCAATCTAACAGTTATTCAAAGTTAAAAGCACAAGTAAAATAAGATGATCGTTTTTATATTCAAGGAAGAGAATTAAGTATGTTCATTGGGAGGAGCGCGTTTATTTGAGAAATATTGTGTTTTAACGTTACGAAATCGTGTGTCAACAGCTGGAAGCTTTATTAAAAAGAAATCCAATGTTAGGATTTTTTGAAAGGTCCTGATAAAAATAGATTCTGTATGGAGTGTTACAAGTTTTTTGTTTTCAGTTGTGGTAACATTCACATGGTCACACTTATGATGTAAATCAAGTCTATTCGTTTTAATGACATTATTGATGTGTGATTGTTTGATTAAATAAGCACGTGTTTCTAGGTTGCTCGTCAAGAATACACCTAAACTGGATAGAAAAATCCAGGTTGTCAAAGGAAGAAAATCTTCTTTTTTGCAATAAAGGTGCAAAAAAAACATGCTAGAGTGCCTTCTTTAAACTTATTGAGTTCAGCTTATTTATCATTCTTTTATCTTATTACCAGTATTATAGGATAAGGGAAAGCTTTTATAAGATTATTCTATAAAAGTTGAAAATATCTACTTTATACCATATTTAAAAGAGAAAAATAAAATCCCTTTTGTGCTCATAAGGTAGATATGTATTCATTTTGTAGAAAAAACATCCACATACTTTTCCTTCTTTTGGGGATTATCTTTGTATTTAATTCTGGTGCATGGGGTAATAGGGGGGCACAAAATACAATTGTCGAACAAACGATAGCTTCTTATTCAGTTGATGAAATTATTCAGCAACAACAGTTGATTATTGAGACTCTTGAAGAAAATACTGAAACTTTAAAAAGAGATTTTGACAGAAAGCCAGAAGATGAGCGTGCTTTAGAAGAATTACGGTTACGTGCACAAGATATCAGTGAACGTGCTATTGAGGCAGCATTTGTTTTGCGTCCTCCTCTTAATGAGATTAATACACTTCTTGATCAATTAATGGAGCTCCATCGTGACGTGAAAAAACTGAAAAGCTCAGTGAAGGAATATTCCTACTTGATAGAGCAAAAAGCTAAAATTAACAGTATCATGCTTCGTTTTGAAGCAATTTTCTTAGCGGCAAATAGAATAGCTGAACTTTCTATTTCTCAATCTCGGGAGCTTTTTAAACGCACGCTTACGTATAGGCTTGAGTTTTCGATTCCGATGGTTAAACATCTCGCCCAAAAAACAAAAGAGGCTTCATCAGATTTTCTTGTGTTGTTAAATTCTTGGTGGAATTTTATATTTTACTTCAAGTTTTTACAACTATTTCTTTGCTTTTTAATTCCACTTTTTATTACTTTGGGACTTTCGTATTTTTCTCAAAAAGTTCTTGTTCATGTGTATTGCCACTTTACGAAGTCTAATGAGGAAATATCTTATTTACAACGCTTATTGATCGCCTTTATTTCAGTTCTCTTACCTTCACTTATCTGTATTTTTTGCGTTTACCTTGTGTTGTTTTTGTTTCGTAGTTTTAACTTAGATCCAGGTAAGCTTACAACAGTTTTTGATATGATAGGTTGTCAAATTATTTTATTATTTTTAATCAATCGATTAGCTGTTGTTCTTCTATCATCGAATCGGCCCCATGTGCGTCTTCTCAGTATTGCACCATCGTCTGCTTATCAATTAGTGATTTTACTCACTTCTTTAGGGGGTATTTTGGCATTTGACGCTGTTCTTGATAGTATTTATCAAATCATTTCAGCGCCTCTATCTTTGACAATTGCTAAAAGTTTTATTGCTGTTTTTCTTGTAGCGATATTGCTATTTATAATATCATTTGTACCTTTGCGGTTTAGACGTAGGCGTGTTCAAGAAGAAAAAAAAGAGCCATACTTTTGGCCATTTTATATACGCATTCCTCTTATTGGCTTGGGGTTACTGCTCTTTGTATTGAATTTTTTAGGTTACGTTGGACTTGCACGTTTTATTACGCAGCAAATTATGATTGATGGAGCATTTTTAGTTCTCATGTATTTAGGAATACAAAGCGCTCAAGCACTTGGAACTAAAGACCAATTTATGAAAACAACGGTTGGTCATCTTTTGATGCAGAGGTTTCATTTAGAAGAAAAAACGATGAATCAATTGGGAGTTTTTGTGAGCGTTTTTCTCAATTTATTTGTTGTTATATTTTGTGCAATGCCAATTGCTGTCCAGTTTGGATTTTCCTATTCTGATTTAAAAGCAGTTTTGTGGCAATCGGTGACCGGTTTTCAGATTGGAAATATTAGTCTTTCTTTGATTTCTCTTGTAACAGGAATTATTTCTTTTTGTGTTTGCTGGTTTCTTATTCGCCGATTTATTGGTTGGTTAGATAATGTGGTGTTGGTTCATGGAGAGTTCGATTCTGGTATACGTAATTCTATCAAAACAGTGATAAGTTATGGAGGCGTTGTTGTATCTGCTTTGACCGGATTATCAATGGCAGGTTTGGATCTTAGAAATTTCGCTCTTATTGCTGGAGGACTTTCACTTGGTATAGGTTTTGGTTTACAGAATATTGTCCAAAACTTTGTCTCTGGACTTATTATTTTAGTTGGAAGACCATTTAAAATAGGGGACTATATAGAATCTGGATCAGTAGGGGGTGTTGTTAAGCGTATTAGTGTGCGTGCAACGGAACTTGAGACAATTCAGCGTAAGACGATTATTATTCCCAATTCAAGCCTTATTAATAACAACGTTAGTAATTGGACACGACATAATAAAGTAGGACGAATTGATGTACCAGTTACTGTATCATCTAAGGTTGCTCCAGAGCATGTTGCTAAAATTTTGTTAGAGATTGCTTCTGCGACAGAAGGCGTTTTAAAAAATCCTATCCCACAGGTAAGTTTTACAGCATTTGATCGTAAGAGTTTTTCCTTTAATTTGGCTATTTATGTGCCTAATATTACCTCATCTTCTCATGTAACCAATGCTCTTCGATTTAGCCTATATAAGCGTTTTTCTGAGGAAGGAATCTTAGAATGCTGAAATATACTTATATTTTGATTACAGTTATTCTATTAAGTATTTTTACCATAACAGCTTTTGCTGCAACAGTGAAGAATACTGATTTAAAGATACAATCTCTTATTGTTGTTGAAGGAAGTATACCTTCAAAAATTTCTTTAAATACTCATCAAACAATTACAATTTGTATGAAGGGATGTTTTATAACTTTTCCTAATAAAGACCGTTTTGCAATAAAGGCAGATGATAATATAGAAATCAGTAGGGGAAGAGCAATTTTTAAATAAAATGATTGAGAATTTTTGTTTTGGGACAAGATTTAGAAGGATAATGATATTGTGTGTAATTAATAATCTCATCCTTTAGAAAATGGTAAAAAAAAAGTATGATTTTAGTATAAAATGGATGTTTTTTTATACTATGTAGAATCTACAGTATGCATTTTGGATGTAAGAATATTGAGGTATTTATAGTATTGTTAATGAACATCGATTTTCTAAAAATAATTACATCATTTTTAGAATTTTTTCATGAAAAAAGGCATAAAATATACTATTTTGTGATTTTTTTGCGGTAATTTTAATACAAAATGTTTTATATTTCCTCCTTTTGACAAGATAATAGGTATTTTTATTAAATATTTATTATTTGAAGTAATCATTATTATAACATTTTAAAATTTATTTGATAATATTAAATTTTGATGTAATGATATATTAATATAGTAATAGATTTAAATGTAATTATAAAGGAGTACATGCGATTTTGCGGCATAAGATTTTATAAAACTTTGTTTTTCTAAATGTGATTTTTGATTATATTTAAATTTAGCAATGGGGTATAATTTTATGAATACAAAATTTATAACAGCATCTGTTTTTTCTTTGATTTCACCTTCTATAGTACAGGCTGCAGATGTGGTGGCTCACGAAGAGCCAGTACATGTTGCCTCAGAAGTTGTTGCTTCTTCACCTTTTTCTTGGGCAGGTTTTTATTTCGGGGGGCAAGTTGGTGGCTTTTCAAGTAAGATTTCTGCAACAGTGCCTGATGTTAATATTCCTCTCTATCCTGATGAGGGGAGTAAAAGTAAACCATGGATACCTGTCGAGAAACAGAAAATGCCCGATCTTTCTGGGTTTATAGGTGGTTTTTATGCGGGTGTTAATTTTGATCTCGGTAATAATTTTATTATGGGGATTGATACGGATATCATTTTAACGGAAAAAAAGGATACAAAAACAAGATTTCATGCAGATGAATCGAGTGCTGGTGGAACTGAAGGATCCAGCACTAAAGGATCGGGCACTGAAGGATCGGGTAGTGATACTGAGGAATTAGATACAGAAGAAAAAAGTCGAAAAAAGGCAAAAATTGTCAGGAGACAGGGCAGAGGCTTTTCTCGCTCTTCTGCAGAGGATAAAGAAGAGAAAGACAGTTTAACGTTTAATCATACGTTAAAACAAAAATGGACAGGTGCTACACGGGTGCGTGTTGGGTTTTCTGCAGGGCGTGTGATGCCTTATATTGCTGGTGGTGTTGCTTATGGACAGTTTCAGGATATTTTGTCGACAGTAATTACGGGAGGTGAGCCATTTAATAGGACATCGGATGTAACAAAAACGATGATTGGTTATACTCTCGGTGGTGGTGTTGATTTTGCAATGACAGATCATCTTATTGTGCGTGCGGAATATCGTTACTCAGATTTTGGTAAAAGGAAATTCAAAGACGAGATTGAAGTTAAGTATAAGACGAATGATTTTCGCGCAGGAATAGCTTACAAATTCTAATTTTGTAGGATAAAGGAGCTTAAATTTAAGAGGTCCTATTTCTTTGATAGGGCCTTTATTTTTTAATTTTATGCATTGTAAACACTATTTTATGGTGAAAAAAGGGGGGCTTTGACTTTGAGTGAGAATGAGGAGGTAAGGAAGAGTTACTCAGATTCTTAATTGTTAAGAATAAAAAATTTTTAGTTCACGAGGTGTGGTTGAAACATTTATTGGCAAAGAAGGATTGCTTCGTCTTTCATATTATTACAGTTATCACTTTATAATACCGTTATAGAGTTGCAAACAGTAAACTTAAAGAGAGTTTTTACTATCTGAGTAATGAGAAAATAAAGAAAATTTACATAGAGTGGTGCGGACGGCGTGTACGTTTGTGCAACAATTTTTTCTTCCCTTAGAACTCTCTACAATATCACCTGATAGCACAGTTTATCTTTTTTCTGTTTAATAACTAATTGTTTTTATTTTATTTTATTTATTAAATTGCCTTTTATATATAATCTTGGTACCAGATGAAAGTGCTCCAAGTGCAATTCAAAAGGTGGTTTTTAAAAGGTGGTTCGAAGAACGTGATAGACTGTCTGTCTTATCTGTAAAAAATCTATCTAAAGGAAAATATGCTGACAGAGCTGGTTTATGGCTTATCAAAACTACACCAGATCAAGGATGATGGGTTTTTAGGTTTGACCTCAATATAAATACGACGAGAAATGGGATTAGGCTCTTGTCGCAATGTATCTTTAAAAGAAGCACTGTTCAAAGCTTTAGCTTGTCGTGATCTTTTAGATCAAAGAATTGACCCGATTCGCCGAAAACAAAAAGAAAATTTACGTCGAGCAGGGGGTATTTCTTTACGAGAAATTGCCTCTAGTACTTTTGAAGCCAAAAAAACGAATTGAAAAATGAAGGAAAAGCAGCAAGCTGGTTAACACCTCTTGAGTTACATGTTTTTTCTAAACTTGATGATACGCCAATCATTGAACTGACGCAGATTGATATAAAAGGATGCATTTTTCCCATTTGGAAGACAAAAAACGAAACAGCAAGTAAAGCTCTATCCCCGCTTGAATATAGCTATAAAACATGCGGCGGCACTTGGTATAAATGTAGATATGCAATTAAAAGCAAAAGCTTTATTAGAAAAGTTTATTCAAAATGCCCCAAATATTCCAGCTATGCCATGGAAAGAAATGCCTAAGTTTTTTCAATCTTAAAATGATGAGCTTGTATCACATCTAGCTTTAAAACTTCTTATTTTGACGGTTTTTTTATACCAATCAGGCATATTTAGAGATTTATGGATCAATATGGATTATCCCAAAAGAAAATATGAAGAGAATTGTTGGAAAGGTTTCTGACTTTCATGTGCCGCTTACAGCTGAAGCGCTTGCTGTTATTGAAAAAGCAAAAAATGGTTTTTTATTTGTTGAGAGTTTTGGAAAGCCCATATCTGATGTAGCACTTTCTAAATTCATGAAAAACAAAGGTTTTAATTATAGACTTCATGGTTTCAGATCGATTCTGCGGGACTGTATAGCAGAGACAACGTCAACACCATTTGAAATTGCAGAATCTGTTCTTGCGTATTCAGTTGGGAATTCAGTGACAAAGGCTTACATGCGGACGGATTTTTTAGAATAGCGCCGTGTTCTCTCAGAACAATGGGCGTCTTTTATATCTGGAGAGGCTTGATAATTGTTATGTCTATTGTCGCGTCAGGTGTCTAAGAAACATTTAAGCGATTAGCGGATAGATTACGATATAATCTCTCTTTCCTCGCTTTAAAAGCGGGAAGGGGGTAAAGCTTTCAGTTTTTGGTTAGCCACTGTTTTATAATGTGCAAAGATATTGTCTATCGCATCCATAAGGCGTGCAAAATCAAGGATAAGCAAAAAAAAGAAAAAATGCTATCCACTTCATCAAACGAGACATCATTTTCACACTTTGATAGGTGATGATCATTTCTTGAAGTATTTCTTTTTCTGATTCTGTAAGCTCTGTGTGTTTTTTGGATTTTTTTCTAGCCATGTTTCCACCCACACACGCGTTCACCTAGATTATTGTGCTTTAAAATTTCTCTTGCTAAGTTTGAACTGATGGTGTTCAGATCTTTCCGGCTTAAATAAATTGGCAACCAGCCAATACAAGAAGAAGCATATTTATTTGTCGCGCAACCAGTCAGAGAGAGCAGTACGCACATCAGCATCACTTTTTTGATTAACTTCACTTTCCACCT
>NZ_JBHIRN010000009.1:0-80560 GCF_042197205.1 Bartonella sp. AA2SXKL | reverse complement strand
GAATATTTGGGGGCTATCATAAGGAGAATACTAGTGTATAAAACATCCCTTTTATCATGCACAGCTGCAGCCGCTATCATCCTGTTCAACATCCAGTTCAGTGCACATGCTGAAACCCTCGTAGTTTCTGGGGGAAAACAACAAGAAGTATCCGATAAAACCTACGAAACTATTCACGCAAAAGACGGTGGCAAAATCATTGGCAAGAATTTAACGATAAACCACCCAGTCCATTACGATGTATACGCTGTAACAGCTGAAGGTGTTAACAGTGTAATTGAATTACAGGATAGTAGAATTATCCCAAAACTTGATTCTGAGATTTTCCGCGGTCTTGAAGCCAAAGACGGAGCTACAATCAAAATGATTGGAGGTTCCATTGCAGCTGCCTCTGTTGGCGCTTCTTTTAATAACACGAATAGCAGCGAAAACATGCTAAAAGACGTGGTGATATCAGACTTAGATAAAGATGGACTGCAATTACTCTCAGGAATAGTTACCAAGGGAAGCACGCTCACCTTAAAAAATGTAACTGTTATGCATGCCTTCTCTGCTCTAAAGGCAGATGATCACTCGACAATAACAATCTCTGGAGGATCATTTGATGGAAAAACTGATGGAATATATGCTTCAAATGGCAGCACGGTTACTATCGACAACAAGACTGATATTACATCATCCAGTGCTTATGGACTCCATGCTGATGGTTCAAAATCCAAGATCACAATGACTGGAGGAACAGTAAGCGGACGGGGTGTAAGCGCATTGTTTGCCGAAAACGGCGGACATATTGATGTCAATGGTATTACTATAACATCGACAGATGGCACCGAAGATGGTGCACGCGCCGATGACTCTGGAAGCATGATTGAATTACATAATACAACGATTAAGGATGTTTCAACAGGGCTTATGGCATACAAAAAAGCTACAATCAAGATGACTGGAGGTTCTATTACGGCTATTGCAATGGGTGCTCTCTTCGGCGACGAAAACAGCGAAGAAAATAAGCTAGAAAATGTGAAAATATCAAGTGGTAAAGACGATGACCAACAACTCTTAGGGGTAATGTCCACCCATAACAACAAACTTACTTTAAAAAATGTAACAGTTACTCAAGCCAATATAGGCATAGCCTCCGCTGTTAATTCTCAAATAAACGTATCAGGGGGAGAATTTAATGTAAAAACCTCAGGGGTATCTGCTGAGAGTGGCGGCACCATTATCATAAAAGACAATGCTAAAATTAACGCATCTGATGGTAGTGGACTCCATGCAAGCGGTCCACAATCCCAAATCACAATGACAGGCGGAACAGTATTTGGAAAACAAGCTGCATTGTATACAGAAAACGGTGGACATATCGATGTCAAGGATATTTCTGCAACAGCACAAATCGGTGGTTTGCAAATCATGTCTCTCTTCTACACAGATCAAAATTATCCGCAAAAACGTCAAAGCAATGAAATCAATGTGACTAATGCAGATATCCACGTAGAAAATGGTGCTGGAATTCTTATCGGAGCTTTCACTGACAACGATATCGAAAACAATGCAGACCTATCAATTGGTACAGCCAATATCAAAAATTCAGAAATCCATGCCGATGTTTTATTAGGAAAAGGCGTTTATTGGAAAGACAAAGAGCTTTGGGACTATGTCGGTGCAAACGCCATCTCCAATGGCACCTTCACCTTAAGCGCTGATCAGTCTACTTTAGAAGGCAGAGCGAATATTGCTAAAGACAGAAATGTACGTTTTGATCTGAAAAACAATACAAAATGGACGTTGAAAATTAGCAAAAACGAAAAAGATGCTGATAGCAATCTCCTTGATATCGCTCAAAGATCTCGTTCTGATGTTTCTGTGCTTAATCTCGATAACAGCTCCATTGTTTTTGAGAAACCAACAGAAGATCATTACCAAACCTTGCATATAGGTTCTGGTAAACCAGACACGCAAGAAGTCTACAATGCAACGGGTGATGCAAAGATTTACTTCAACACGGCTTGGAGTGATGGTGCTGCAATAAATGACCAAAAAACCGATAGGCTTTTGATCAATGGGAACGTCTCAGGCAACACATCAGTTTATGTCACGGGGCGCTTAGAAGAGAACAATATCGAAGCAAATACCTCTGCTGCTGCCAATGTCCGAGGTCTTTCACTCATTCAAGTTTCTGGAAAAGCAGAAGAAAACTCTTTCAAACTGGTAAATGGCTATACCACAAGAGGTGGCTTACCGGATATGTATACACTACGTGCCTATGGACCAGACTCAAGCCAAGGCAAAGCCGATATTGCACAAAACCTCTTTGATGAAAAGAATGAAAACTTCTGGGATTTCCGTTTGCAACCCGAACTGCTTGACTCCAATTCTGGTTCAAATCCTGATCCTGAAACAAATATCCCTACCGTTGCCCCTGTACCACAAACAGCAAGCTATTTGGTCATGCCAAATGCTCTCTTCTACAGTGGATTAACCGATATGGCTAAACAAAACGCACTCTTAGCCAATATCAGAACATCTGTCTTAGGAAAAGAAGAGGAAAAACAAACCAGTTTCTTCCTCTATACTTACGGAAACACAGGAACCTTATCTTCTGAACGCGGACCTCTCAAATATGGTTATGGTGCTGATATCCGCTATGCTGCTCTCCAAGCCGGTGTCACATTAGCAGCAATTGAAGGGCAAAATACCACAACACATTTCGGTCTTGTAGGCACCTATGGGCGGCTGTCTTTCACTCCAAAGGATATGGATGATGCAAGTAAGAGCACATTGGATAAATGGTCACTAACAGCTTATGGCAGCGTACAGCATAACAATGGTTTCTATATGGATACACTGCTATCCTATGGGATAATAAAAGGAGATATCGGCAATGCCATCAGAGGAAATACCGCAAAATTGAAAAACGCCAAAATGTTGAGTATCTCCACCACTGTTGGCAAAGAGTTTGCAACTGGAATGGAAGGCTTAACCTTCGAGCCACAAGCACAAATTGCCTATCAACATTTGATGTTTAATACCATTGAAGATGCTGATAATTTTACCGTTGATATGAAAAATCCTTCTCAATGGTTGATCCGTGTTGGTGGACGTTTGACAAAAACCATTTCCACTGAGAACAACCGTCCGATGTCTTTCTATGGAAAAGTAAACTTGATCAAAACCTTTGGTGATAATGGTACCATTCATATTGGTAGAAACTTTGACCTTGATCCTATGGGACCTGCAATTGAAGGCGGCGTTGGCATCAATGCGCAACTGTCTCACAATTTCTCCCTTCATGGTGATATAAGTTATCAACAAAAGCTTCAGAAAACTGGTATATCTGGTGCAAGCTTTTCAGGAGGAATACGTTATCAGTTTTAATACAAGGCTGTAAAAATAGCGTATTTCTTTTCTATGCATCAACAAAAAAGGCAGCCACAATATGCTGCCTTTTCGCTTTATAAATCCTAATAACACTACACTATCCCTCCTTAAGAGAGCCCTTGCTTTTTCTACTGCCTGTAAAATCAACATCCACGCCCAACGCCGCAGCTGTTTAAAACAAAGCTTGAGTCGCATCAGTGCTGTATTAGCAGCTCCAGCTTTTGTATGACCGATGGAAGCGAGGATATTGCGTATTTCTGTTTGTGTAATCTCTGAAATAGGCAGACAGCCTAATTTGAGGAGAATATGGAGTTTTAAAGGTGAAAACCAGTTTCCATCTTTACCATCATTTTTAATTCAGCTTTACGACTTTCAAAAGCATCTAAGGCAATGTCTTTTAAGTAATGGAGATTACGCATTGCCTCACGTTTTCGTTTCTCACGTTCTTTAATGGGGGCACGCCCCTCACGTAAAACAGCACGCCACCCAGTTGCCAATTCACGAGCTTGTTTTAAAAGGACATCTCTCAAGGCATCCAAGTCCATTTAGCGACAGCGCCCATGAATGGTATATGAATGGTATAACGATAAAGCATTGAGTACCCCCATCTTTACGTTTGTGAAAGAGCAATCCGGCACCATCATTATATTTTCCAGCTCGTGGGTGTTGCTAAAGCCCTTGGCTTTTGAGACGATTCATAAGAGTCATTTTAGTCCTTTCTTATACATTTTTTACCCACACGCCAGCCCCGCTTGTGGTGTGCAAGAGAATGGTTTTTCTTGATTTAAGACAAACAGGTTTAAAATGAGAGAATCTTACGTTATTCAGAACTCTAACTCAATGAAAGTAACGATAAATTATCATTATAAATCAGCATATTATACCATTTTTATCAAGATAAAGGATCAGGTATTTTTATCTAGAATATGTCACAAAGTATGCAGCCTTTTCGTACATGAAATCCATTTTTTCCTGAAGTGTTTTCTTTTCCACTTAAATACGATTTTTCTCCTCTTCACATGGGTTGCGCAGCTATTTATCATCGAATTTGCCCATAAAGCTAAGCAAAGTGTATTTCTAGATAATATAAAGATAACAGCATTAAGAATAAATCTTAAAAAATAGAAGATTTCTTGCTTTTTCACTTATGGAAGTACAGAAACTCTACCGTTTGATTATGCTCCTCTTTGAAGATAGATATGGTGCTAATATGCGCCATAGAGCTGTCCAAGCAAAGATGATATTAGAAAAATGAAAAGTTAATCACTACACATTTGAAATAGATAGGAACCTACAGCCACTCTCATTCACTCCAAAGGATATAGAAAATGAAAAAAAGCACACTAGATAAATCATCAATCATAGCTTACAATATAACAGAGCATAATGGTGTTTTCATATGGCTACACTCTTCCCTTATGATATCTGGACAGCAAATATCTCTAAAACTTCTATAAAAATACTATTAAAGTTATGCTGTAAAAATGTTAATTGCCTCAACAATCATTTGTCAAAAATTTGCAAAAAATAATCAGAGAACTAACCTTTTGAAGCACAAACATAATTTGTGTACTAAGGAATTGATTTTTAACGCCTTTTAACATATTGATAATCTTAAAATTAAATCAGACAGTCTCCCCAGTTAGTCCGGATAGGTAGGTATCTAACAAAAACTATTGTTAGGACCGTAGAAGATCGTACCCCATCCTTGTATGAGAAAGTGAACTTCCTTAAAAAACTTTGATATTAATGATACTAAACAGATTGGTATTCATTTTCACCTTAATCCGATAGATTCTGCCGTTAAAGGTGCGTTTAGCACAATACACAATTATCTCACAATTTAACTCTCTATATTGATGTAAACTATCAAAAATTTTTAAAAGACGTGTAGCCGAGACAAGTTTTTCTGATAGAATACGCTACCAATTTTAATATAAAAATTATAAAAAAATAAGCATATTAATCCGTTTACTATTAACAAAAAAACGGACTGTATTTTTTTATTTACAATCTATTATAGCAATAAAATAATTTCTTTCTTTACGATGTGTTGTCGCTATCTATAAAAATTTATTTACACTTCCATTGCTGGTTCTTCTAAACAAACAGTTTTGAGAAAATTAATGCATGAAAAGAAAATCTAACAACAAGCGCTTTATCTTTCATATACAAAATGCTCAAGAAAGCTAATTTTTTCATTTATAAAATGAAATCACTCAATAAAGTTCTTTTTATATCAATAAAAGATGTTTTAAATTGAATATTCAAAATATTGATTTATAATGATAATTTAGCGTTATTCCTATTGAATTAAAATCTTGAATATCGTAAATTTCTCTCATTTAAAATCTGTTCCATGTTGAACTAATCAAAATCATTCACTTACACATTACAAGCAGGGCTGGCGTGTGGAGAAAAGTTATATAAGAAAAGCCTGAGAATTCCTCTCATGAACTGTCTCAAGTGCCAAGGGCTTATCACAAATATTGGGAGCTAGCAAAATGTGTGACGGGCTTGCTCTTTTATTAAGCGTAAAGGTATCGGCTTGCTCCTTCGTAAGCGTAAATATGATGGGATTCTATGGCTTTAGCGTTATAGCATTCATGAACACCGTCGCGAAATGGGCTGTGCTTCCTTAGAAAAATGGACTTTGGTACCCTTATCTTTAAAGAAAGCCTGTGAATAGCCCCCTCATCTCTTCTTCTTATAGCAGAAAAAATTTGCTGATCGTTTTGGTGAATGCATCAAATAATACATCTCAACGCTATAGAGCTTTTATAGCGATTATCTTTAATAGACAATTTTTAAATATCATACTTCATAGTGCTTTTAGCATAAGCTTAACCAAGCTAGGTTTTATGAAATCCACTTTTCTCGACTTTTTATGATCATGAAAAAAGTTTTTCTGAAGCAAAACTTCAAATCATAGAGAACACCATCAATATAATTCGTTTTGTTATTTACAATAAAAACATAATGATATAGAAACTGTCTGGGTACTTGCGCCATCAGGGGAATGAAGTAAGCATCAAAGCATACCAAATACTAAAGGCATATCTATGTGTAAGAAATATATTTATAAGAAAAATTTTTTGTTATGTACAATTGCTGGAACTTTGATTTTTTCTCATTTCGGTTCAACTTATGCAAATACATCAGCTCCTGAAACTCCTGGAATTTTGGGAAAGATTGAATTAAATAAGGGAGAAGAAAAGACTTTAAATAATGTTCTTGTCCGCGATAAAGGACCTGGAATATTAGCGCATGATAAAGCAGCTATCACAATTGTAAAATCAACAATACACACGGAAATGTCTGCACTTTCTGTATCAGAAGGTGGACGCATTCATGCTAAAGAAATTAAAGCAAATACAGTATACAAAGGTTTAGAAACAAAGAATGGTATAATCAACGTTGAAGATTCAACCATAACCGTCCAACGAGGAGGTGCCGGTGGTATCGTTTTTTATGAAACAAAAGATTCTTCACTGAAAAGTGGAGAAAAAGTTGTCAATAAGGTTGTTCTTAGCAATACAAAACTTCTTGTGAAAAACGGTACCGGTATTCTTGGTCCCTACTGCTCAAGAGCCGTTGCTGAAGTTCAACTTAAAGACTCAGAAATTCGATCTGACGTATTATTGAGAAATAAAACGAAACGTAAATATTATGACAACGATACTCTTCCTGTAACTTTAGCATTAACCGCTGATAATTCAACAATAGAGGGACGAGCAAGAACTTTAAAAGTCAATACAACGGTTTTGACTCTGAATAACAAAAGCAAATGGTACTTAAAGACCTCTCAAGAGGAAGTCGATACTGACTTTAATGTGTTTAACTATGAGCTCAGTGATATTAAACAACGAGCCCTTTCTACCGTTTCAGTACTGAATCTTAATAATAGTTCTATCATATTTAAGACACCACAAGGGCGGGAAAAAGATCATTATCATACCTTGTATGTAGGGCGAACAGCTGAGGTTCGTAGACCTGAGGGAAGTACAATCCCCGATATAGAAAGCACTTATAATACAGTTTACAATGCCACAGGCGATGCAAAAATTTATTTTAATATTGAATGGAGTGATGGTCTAGTAAAAGAACAGCAAAAAGCTGACCGCCTCCTTATACATGGTGATGTATCAGGCAGCACAACAGTCCATATCAAGAACCTTGCGAAAGGTGAGATATTAAAAGCTGAAGATTCTGTGTCTTCGAATATGCGTGGTCTTTCACTCATTCAAGTTTCTGGAAATGCAAATGAAGATTCCTTCAAACTTGCACACGGCTACACCACAATGGGGGGATTGCCCTATAAATATATACTCAAAGCCTATGGTCCAACATCCAGCCATGGGACAGCCGATAGCACACAAAGTCATTTTAGCGGAATATCACAAGAATCAAAAGAAAATACCCTCAAAGACTACACAATCTACACGATATCAGCATCAGGAACAATGATTGAAGGTGTTTCACCAAAAGAGAAAGAAGCGCAAAATACCGGTTCATCATCCCTTGGACAAGCAAACAACGCACAAAACATCTTGGAAAAAAATCAGAATTTCTGGGATTTTCGCTTGCAAAATGCGACTCTCGATAATGAAGGAAAGATCAGAGCTCTCGTTCCTCAAGTGGCAAGCTATTTGTCCATGCCTAACGCACTATTCTCAGCTGGACTGGCTGATATAAACAATCAAAACACTTTACTCAACTCGATGCAGGAAAACACCTTTGAGACAAAAGATCATAAAAACAAAGGAGTCTTCTTCTCAACTTATGGAAATAAGATAACATTATCCTCTCACCGTACGCCATTACAATATGGCTATGGTGCCGATATTCACTATGCAGCTTTACAGTCAGGCATTACATTAGCAGCTCTAGAAGATCAAAATATGACCGCCAATTTCGGTCTTTTGGGGACATATGGGAAATTAGCTTTCACCCCTAAAGACATGGAAGGTGCTGACAAGAGTACACTCAATAAATGGTCAATTACTGCATATAGTGGGCTGCGCCATAATAATGGGATATACATCCATGCGCTCTTCTCCTATGGAATGCTCAAGGGAGATATCACCACAGCTCTCATAGGAAAGACTGCAGAATTGAAAAATGCTGATACATTCAGTGCATCAGCAACCATTGGACAAAAATTCGAAACCAGTAAGAAAGGATTGGTCTTTGAACCACAAGCACAACTTGTTTATCAACGCCTCATGCTTGGCACACTCTCAGATGTCGATGGCTTTGATGTGGATATGGGAAATCCTTATCAATACTTAGTGCGTGTGGGTGGACGCTTAACGCAAACGAAGCTTTCTATTGAAAACGGCGGTATTCTTTCTTTCTATGGTAAACTAAACGTTGTTAAAGCTTTTTCTAACAATGGTACGATACAGATTGGTGAACCATTCCACCTTGATTCTATAGGAGCTGCCCTTGAAGGTGGATTTGGTGTAAATGCACAATTATCACAAAATATCGCCCTTCATGCTGATGTTAACTATCAATATAAGCTTCAAAAAACTGGTATATCTGGAGCAAGCTTTTCAGGTGGAATACGCTATCAGTTTTAAGAAAACGCAAAAAACAATTTATATTCTATTCATTTTAATAAAAGGCAGTGCAAATGTGCTGCCTTTTTACAATCTATCGGAAAGAACCGTTAACAACTATTCTTTCTACCACCTTTCTTGAGCCAATTAATCTCACTCAAACCAAATGTAATAAAATCTGTTATCTCTAAATGAATACTGAATTCTCAAGAGAGCTGCCTTTTTGATTTATAAAAATCAAATGCTTTTAATAAAATTTTTTGTATTTTAAAACACGTAATAAATAATTCTCTGTGTAAGAAAATCAATTAAAAGCTTTTTGTAAGCACACAACAACAGCTTCTCCAAAAACTTTGTAGAGTTTCCATAACAACAGCCTTAAGCAACAAACATCCTTGCAAAATATTTTGTTTCTTAACACTTTTAAACGGAATACTGATCAATCTAGCTTTTCTGCAATTCATAGTTTCTAACTGCAATCTCTATTTTAAAAGCTATTCTAAAATCATTTTTTAAACGATAAAGAACACGACGCAATGTTTCGTTTTGTTGTTTACAATAAAAACATAATGATATAGAAACTGTCTGGGTACTTGCGCCATCAGGGGAATGAAGTAAGCATCAAAGCATACCAAATACTAAAGGCATATCTATGTGTAAGAAATATATTTATAAGAAAAATTTTTTGTTATGTACAATTGCTGGAACTTTGATTTTTTCTCATTTCGGTTCAACTTATGCAAATACATCAGCTCCTACAATGGTTATGGCTCGTGCGGATAAAGCAGGAGAAGAAAAAACCTTTAATAACGTTTTTATCCGCAGCGCATATACAACAGTGGTTGCTGATGACAAAGCCTTTATCACCATTACAAATTCAACAATGCGTTCAGACTCAAATTTATTTACCGCAACAACAGGTGGACGTATTCATGCTAAAAAAACTGTAGGAAAATCAAATTCCCGTGGTTTAGAAATTTCAAACGGCATCATCCATATTGAAGATTCAATCATAAATGTTTCCGGACATCACAAAAGTCGTGGTATCCTTTTTGATTACATCCCAAGTTCCCAAGTAAAAGAGGGCGAAAAAGTTATCAATAAAGCAATTCTTACCAACACAAAACTTCTTGTTGAAAATGGTATTGGTATTCTAGGACCAGATTATGCAAAATCTGTTGCTGAGGTAGAACTTAAAAGTTCAGAAATTCGTTCTGATATATTATTAAAAAATAAAATCCCAGAAAACTCAAAAGATATCGATCCTCGCACTTTTATATTAAGCGCTGACAATTCGATTATAGAAGGACGAGCAAAGACTTTACCTCAAAATACAACGATTTTTACTCTCAACAATAACAGCAAGTGGTCCCTAAAGATTAGTCAATTTGAAGTAGACAAAGAATTTGACAGCTCTAAAGGATACTTGCTCACTGATATTAAACAACGTGCACAGTCTATTGTCTCAGTATTGAACCTTAATAATAGCTCTATTATATTTAATGCGCCGCATAAACTAGCAGACAATCAATATCAAACCTTGCATGTGGGAAAACAGCCAACAGCTGAAGCTGCGAAAGCAGAGCAAAACAGAAGCTCCGATGCAACAACGGTTTACAATGCATTGGGCAACGCAAGGATTTACTTTAATACCGAATGGAGTAATGGTCTTATAAAAGAACAACAAAAAACTGACCGTGTTCTCGTTCATGGTAATGTCTCAGGCACCACAACGATCTATTTCAACAATCTTTCAAAGCGTGCAGAACCATTCGATAATGATGAAGTTTCAATTCCTTTGAATGCGCGTGGTCTCTCACTTGTTCAGGTGTCTGGAAAAGCAGAGGAAGCCGCCTTCACGCTGGCAAATGGCTACACTACAATGGGTGGATTGCCCTATAAATATGTATTAAATGGCTATGGACCAACATCCAGCCGTGGGAGAGCTGACAAACAGCAAAGTCTCTTGCAAGAAAGTGAAGAGTTTTGGGATTTCCGTCTACAAAATGCGACTCTTGATGATGAAGGAAAAATCAAAGCTCTTGTTCCTCAAATGGCAAGCTATTTGGTTATGCATAATGCAATATTCTCCTCTGGCTTGGCTGATATAAACAATCAAAATACACTGTTAGATAATATGCACTCAACAGTTTTTGGATTAGAAGGTCATAAACAAAAAGGGATATTTTTATCGACTTATGGCAACAAGATGACGTTATCTTCCAGCCGTAGTCCATTGGAATATGGTTATGGTGCTAATGTTCACTATGCTGCTATACAAGCAGGCATGACATTAACAACGTTAGAAAATCAAAATATAACCGCGAATCTTGGTCTTTTAGGCACATATGGAAAGCTCGCTTTTACGCCAAAGGACATGGAAGGTTCTGACAAAAGCATACTGGATAAATGGTCCTTTACGGCATATGGGAATCTCCACCATGACAATGGTCTCTATATTAATGCACTTTTCTCCTACGGCATTTTAAACGGACATATTACAACAGCCCTTATCGGCAACACCACAGAATTAAACAATACGGATACATTAAATATATCAGCTACCGTTGGACAAAAACTAGCAACTGGTGTTGAAGGGCTGTCTTTTGAACCACAAGCACAACTTATTTATCAACATATTGCCTTTGGCACTCTTTCAGATATTGATGGCTTCCAAGTTAATATAAAGCCCCCTTATCAATGGTTGGTCCGTATTGGAGGGCGTTTAACAAAAACAATGCTTCCTATTGAAAAAGATCGTGTTCTTTCTTTTTATGGTAAATTGAATGTCATCAAAGCTTTTGGTGAGGAGCGCACTATCGATGTTATGGAATCTTTCCATCTCGATTCTATGGGCTCTTCCCTTGAAGGTGGGCTTGGCATTAACGCGCAGCTTTCTAAAAATATCGCACTTCATGCTGACGTTAATTACCAACATAAACTTCAAAAAGCTGGGTTCTCTGGAATTAATTTTTCCGGAGGAATGCGTTATCGCTTTTAGAAATCTTAGCTCTCTATTTTGACGCATAAGCAGCGCTGAGATGAAAACAGTGCTGCTTAACTACATTACAAAAAACCGTAATGTGTCAAAAAGTGGTTCATTTTTAGCAAAATAAAGAAAATATCTTAAGGAACATCTCTATGCATAAGAATCTTTTGTTATGTACAGCCGCTTGTGCTTTATTTTTTTCTTCTTTTAACTTCACATCTACCAGCACCGCCTCTGGTCTAAGCCCCCAGGAACGCCATGCCATTGAAGGGATTATGAAATTACCTGAACAATATCGCCGTGCTATTGATTTAATAAACACACCAACACAAGCAGAAAAAAATCTTGAAAAGATAGCCTCTGGCGCCATGATGGAGGATAATTCGCACTTCAACCAAGCACTTGAAAATCATATGGATCGTGTAAGAGATACGATTAACAGCTCTTTTGCAGGTGCAGGTCGTTATGGTTCTGGTGCTCATATAAACGTGGTGAACCGTGAAATGGATAATATACGTGCCCAAGCCATGGCAAACAAACACCATCAAGATATGCAAATCATGATGCAAGCCAGAGCAAAACTTGAACAATTACGTCAGAATCGATTAAAAACAAGAGAAAATTTATTACGTGGCTACCACAAAGCAGTTTCCGATGCCGTAAAGGCGGCAGCAATCCTTGAAGCTGATAACCAACAGCGTGTTAATGCTGCACACCAACAATGGGTAAGCCAAGACAATCGTGATTGGCACAAACTGCAAAATACAGCAGAAATATTACATAAGGCGGCACAAGTGGATACTGCCTTACAAGGACAAAACAAGGAACTTTCCAATACTTTACGCAAAGCAGTATTAGAGACTTTGAACGCGGATGGAATAACCAACGTGGAGAGAAAAGAAAAAACATCCCCTCCTGCATCTGAAAAGAATAAACAACCTCTTATTGACTCCAGTACAAAACAAAGACGCGCTAGTGATAAATTACCACCCGCTCATGTTGCTGCCCAACACAAGGACAATTCATTCACAAGAACAGATCATGGAATGAGACAGCCTAAAATAAATGAAAATTCGCAATCTGATATTGATCCCCAAACAAACACCACTTCCTCGGAATCAAAAACGACTCTTAATACATCAGAAAAAGCGCATATGAAATTGCTCCCAAAGGTTGAGAATACCGCTACCGCTGCGACAGAGAGCACCTCTAAACTTACAGATGATGATAAAGCAACCGCAGCTTCTACTTCTCTTGATGGAACAGACAAAAGCACAACTCTTACACCACAAGGAGAAAGTTCTTTAACCATGCCTATTGCGATGTTTGCTGTTGGGTTTAGTGATGTCAACAATCAAAATATCTTGTTAGACAATATGCAAATAACAATGTTTGAACCCAAAGATCATCCAGAGAGAGGCGTTTTCTTATCATCTTATGGCAATAAAAGCACCTTTTCTTCTAAGGTTCAAGCAAAACAAGATGGTATCCAAGCAGATATTCGCTATGCTGCATTGCAAGCAGGAGCAACACTAATAGCGCTAAAAGATCAAAATATCAGCAGCAACTTTGGTCTTTTCGGAACATATGGGAAACTGTCTTTTACTCCTAAAAACAAGGAGAGCTTTCAAAAAAATATGTTTGATAAATGGTCACTCACCGCATATGGAAATATTCAGCATGACAGTGGCATCTATGCAAGTGCCTTTCTCTCTTATGGAATTTTCAAAGAAAATCACGCTACAGCTCTCATCAAACATACCTCAAAAGTGAAGAATAGTAAAACATTAGGAGCCGCTGCAACTGTTGGTCAAAAACTGTCAACCAGTTTGGAAGGTGTAATCCTAGAACCGCAAGCACAACTTGTTTATCAACGTCTCATGCTTGGTTCTTTATCAGATAGGAGCTCTTTCTCAGATGACGATAACTCTAAAATAGACATAAGTAATCCTTATCAATGGCTGCTCCGTATTGGCGGACGTTTAACGCAAAACAAAGGACATGCTGTTTCTTTCTACGGCAAACTGAACATGATCAAAACTTTTAGTAAAAATTTTCAGCTTGCAGCTATGGGATCTTTAATCGAAGGTGGTTTTGGTATTCACACACACTTATCACAAAATATTCAGCTTCATAGTGATCTCAGCTATCAACATAAATTCAAAAAAGCTGGCATCTCTGCAATAAATATTTCCGCTGGAATACGCTATCACTTTTAAAAATACTTGTATTCCTTATCTTGAAATATGAAGAGATCTCATTATGTTTCGTTTTGTCTCTTACAAAAGAGACATAATGAGGTCAAAGTTTTACTTTTTATGAGAGAGGGGGAAATATTTTAGGAATACATCCATATGAAAAAAAGCTTCTTACTATACACAGTTTCCGGAGTTCTGTTTTATTCTTCCAGCGGTTTGTCTTATGCTATTCATAGTACAAATCCATCAACAACGATAGATTCTTCTTCTCTACAACCTGCTCGTGTCAAGTCACAAATAAATCTATCCGGAGTTTTTGATCCGTATAAAGATCCATATGATGGAATCGGGCGAATTATGCCATCATATCCATCTTCAACCCCTAATGGCCTCCTTCCCCCTACAGCACCTAGCTCCACAAGAACGAGCGCAAGCCCTATTTCTACAGGAAGTAAACTTACAACGCCTACTTCTACAAGCACTCTACCTCCCAAAACACAACTTGAAGGAAATTCAGCTGGAAATATAATTTCTTCTTCAAAACAAAACTCTGATCTTAGTCAAGGAAGTACACAAACACCAAAGACTAAAGTTACAGAAGGTGTACAATCTAACCCTACAACACAAAACACTCCTATTATACAATCTTCAACAACAAGAATGGAAGCAAAATCTAGAAGACGTTCAGGGGCGCCCTCCTCTTCTGCAGACTCTTCCAGCGAAAAAACACTATCGAATTCTGCTGTGTCTTCACAGCCAGAACCTACACAACCTTCACCGAATTTACAACCAGCACTTACAAAGTCTGAACCTACAAGAACGGAACCTACAAAACCAACAACAGAGCAAATACCAACATCTAATGAACCAGAACTCGCACAGCCAATATCTTTAAGAGTAGAAACTGAAAAACCAACATTACTGGTACCACCAAAATCTGCAAAACCAGCGCCAGTGCAATCTTCATCTGCACAAAAAATATCTGAAAAATCAGAGATTGAAAAACCAATATCACCAATAAAACAACCTGAAAAGTCTACACAAATTGAGGATATAAGCGCTGGAGTTGAAGCTAAAAACGGTAAGACCATAACGCTACATAACAAAAAAATTCAAGACAATGGTTTTGCTGTACATGCAGAGGGAAATAATTCAAAAGTCAACATGATAGGGGGAACAGTTGATGCGCGTTTTGTTGCACTAAGTGTATCAGATGGTGGAGAAATTGATGCTACAGGCATTACTGTAACAGCAGAAACAGCTGGTTTGGTAAACATGGAGGGCACAATCAAACTTAAGGATTCAAGCGTCCATGTCACGGGAAATTATGAAGCAGACGGTATTATTTTCCGCAACAATCCGTATAATGCCCCTAGAAAACGATATACACGCAATGCTGAAAGGAACACCAATGCCGTTCAAGAACAAGATGTAGCCAATATTGCTGATAAAGTAACCCTAGAGAATACAAAGCTTTTCGTTGAACATGGTAGCGGTATCAACCTTTATGGAACAGGCGTAAACGGGAAAGTCAACCTTAAAAATTCAGAAGTTCATGCCGATATTTTATTAAAAAATATCAAGAACGAAAGTGCCTCCACAAACACCATTACATTAGTTGCAGACCACTCTTCTTTAGAAGGTCGGGTAAGAACTTCTAAAGATAATAGAACAGTTTTTGATCTAAAAGAGAGGACGAAATGGCTTGTAAAGGCGAATAAAAATGCCACAAATAATGATAATATTTTAAATGACTATAGACAGTTTGGTGTTGATGAAAAATCATACTCTAATCTTTCTGAATTGCACCTTACAAACAGCGCCATTATGTTTGACAAGCCCATTGAGGGACATTATCAAACTCTGTTTATAGGACCTAATCTTTCGCAAGAAGACGAAACAACTCACACAGCAGCGATTTATAGTACAGCGGGTCTTGCAGAGATTTATGTAAACACTCAATGGGATAAACATTCTCCTATCACGGAACAACAAACTGATCGCATTGTGATTAATGGTGATGTCTCAGGAAGTACTGTTGTTCACATCAATCTCCAAACCGATAGCTCTGCTGTTTGGGAAGAGACGATGGCTTCACTTCCTTTAGGGACACATGGGATTTCAATCATTCAAGTTTCCGGACAAGCAAATGAAAATTCCTTCACGTTAGCAGGAAACTATATGACAATAGGGAAACAACCTTATAAGTATGTACTTACAGGCTATAAACCTGGAACATCTCATGAGAGCCAAAATCTTTTTGGTAAAAACAGTAATTTCTGGGATTTTCGCTTACAGAATGCCTACATTGATAAGGATAAAAAGGTTCGAGCCCTTTTACCACAGGTAGCAAACTATTTAACCATATCTAATACTTTATTTTCTGCTGGATTTACTGATGTAAACAATCAAAACACGTTGTTAGACAATATGCGAACAACAGTATTTGGGGCAAAAGACAATATAAAGAATGGTATCTTTTTCTCTTCCTACGGCGAGAAGGTCACCCTATCTTCCAACCGCGATCCACTGCACTATGGTTATGGTGCTGATGTAAACTATACTGCCTTACAATTAGGGGGCATATTAGCCGCCTTAGAAAGCAAAGACATAAGCGCATATTTTGGTCTTTTAGGAACGTACGGAAAGCTTGCCTTTACGCCAAAAGAGATGCAAGATTCTGAAAAGACAACGCTTGATAAATGGTCACTTACCGCTTATAGCGGCATCCAGCATAGCAATGGTATATATGTCAACGCTCTTCTTTCTTACGGAACCTTAAAAGGAAATATTACCACAGCTCTTGTTGGGAATGCCGCAAAATTGGATGGTACCGAGATGCTTAATATATCTGCAACCATTGGTCAGAAATTAGCAACCGATACAAAAGGGCTTGTCTTTGAACCACAAGCTCAATTCATTTATCAAAATCTCATGTTTGATATTTTCTCAGATACCAATGGCTTAAAAGTAGACATGGGCAATCCACATCAATGGTTGATCCGTTTTGGTGGACGTTTAACAAAAACGATAATGGCTCTTGAAGAAAACAAGGCTGTTTCCTTCTATGGTAAAATGAATGTTATCAGAACTTTTGGCGATGGTAAAACAATAAAAATTGCTGATACCTTTCATGTTGATCCTACCGGCTCCTCAGTTGAGGGAGGCATGGGGGTGAACGCATATCTTTCTCAAAATATCGTACTAAACGCCGATATCAGCTATCGGCAAAAACTGCAAAAAGCCGGTGTATCTGGCACCAATTTGTCTGGCGGAATACGTTATCGTTTCTAAAGCAGAAGTTAATTTTAACTTAAATAAAAAAGCAGCACAAAGTGCTGCTTTTTTATTTAAATTTATATATTTTTTTAAATTCTCAAAAATCATTATCACATCAAAGAAGATTTTGACTTATAATATTTCTTTTGCATATTGAATAAAAAACTAAACACCATAACATTCTCTCATCAAAATACCCCATGCATAAAATTTTATGTCTTATATTATCACCACACCTCAAGCGATGATGTTTTTACAGCACAACAGAATAAGCATTCATGCCGATTTAAAAAAGTCAGCCCCTTCTTCGCTGTGGACACTCTATTTATTTTAGATGATGTGCATTTTATTATATACCTGCTATAAAGACTTAGTATCTGGTATAAATTCTTAAAGGCATGTTTTTCCTCTAAAATCTCAATACTACAGCAACTCAATCATAAGACAAGCATTTGATTTATAAAGACAATTAATTGTTTTGCATGTTAAATGAGAATATCGTCAGATTCTTTCATCTTAGACCTGTTCCATGTTGAATCAACAAAAAACATATCTCTTACAAGTGACAAGGGGGAAGAGCCATAGGGATAAAAAACTATTAAGAAAGGATTAAAAATGCCTCTAATGAACTATCTCAAGTGCCAAGGGCTGTAGCAACATTGGGATCAAACAAAGAATATGACAGTGTTTGAAAAATATAACAATATCAACTTGCTCTTTTATTAAGCATAAAGATGGTCGCGCCCTATAGATTTTATATTATTTCCATGGGAACTTTCTTATTATACCATTCACAAGCACCGTTGCATCAAGATGTCGTTGCGCCGCCCCACAAACACCATCACGAAATAGACTTGAGAGCTTAGATATCTCTTTAAAACAAGGCCGTGAATTAGGAATAACAAATCCATTCTATTTTGAGTATTTTGTCGTGCATGAAGGACATGCCCGCAGTAAAAAACACAATAAAAAAAAGCGTGAAACAATGCGGAATCTTCATTATTTAACAGATAGTGCTTTAGATACTTTTGAAAGACATAAAGCTAAATTAAAGAACGGCGGAACAGAGGGAAGCTGATTTCTACCTCTTTATTCTTTCCCAATGAGATTGCCTCCCCATTTCAAATATTACGCCAACAAAGATATACGCACTATGTCCACTCAGATCTGGATGCTCTCTCCAATCTGACATACAAAAACTAAAACAACAGAAGGAAATAATAAACCGCTTTAATTTTTATCTCAAGCCTATAGATTTAAACAACGAACCGCGTCATATCATCACACTTTAAAGGACAATATTCCATGAAGCTTATAGGCAATATTCATCACATACTCTTCATCATTCATGCTTTTTGCTGACTTGGTGGTTATGGCGGAGTGAACGCACCAGATCCCATCCCGAACTCGGTCGTGAAACACTCCAGCGCTGATAGTACTTTGCCTTCAGGCACGGGAGAGTAAGTCGCCGCTAGGTCTGCTAAATGCATGCAAAAGACTCTAATATATAAACCTTACATTACCACATTCCCAAGGAAGCTGCTTTTAAGGCAGCACAGGCTGGTCTAAATACCCCCTTGATCGCCTCCCTAAACTAAAGATGAAGCTCCCTACAGACTTAGTCTGCAAACAATTTTCTGTAAATAATCCGCCTTCTCTGAGTTCTCTTTCAGTCAGTTTCCCAAAGCATGTGGTTCACATCACGACACCTTAAAAGAAACTGTTTTAAGAACAGCATTTTACAGTACATCAGGATAATAATTTAAATACAAAAATGCGCTTAAAACAACTCTACTCACTAAACGCACTATTTATCCAAATCAACTGCCCTACCTAATCATTGTCATTACTTAGAACAGCCCGTATTAATCAGATTTGAATTTATTCCTCTATTTCTTTTGCACGTCCAGATAGTTGTATAGCTCTAGAAAGATCATTAACTGCATTTAAATGTGTTTGAAGTAATTCACTATTACGCTGTAATTTTTCTTGTAAATCAGACAACAAACTTTCAACCTCATGCTCAATATCTTGATTCATATAGCGCTTCACATCACTCATGGATTTATTAAGATCACGCAAACCACGTATTTTACGCAAATTTATTTCTTCGTAATCTGGAACACCACTACTCTCTAGCATATTGCTTTCATAATCAACAACTTGAGCTAATCCTTTAACAGCAGCAACAAATTTTGTCATCGCCCAATCACGATCAATAAGGTTGTTATCAAGAACTTTTGCTTTTGCCGCAAAACTATCATCACCATATTGCACTACAGACATTTTTACTTCCCCTTCAACACTATTGTTCAATCTTACTTTCAAATGAGGGAGACTAAACAGGTTCTCTTCAATGCTGATACACTCAACCAAGCTCGTGGTGCAAACATTGCTCAAACAACAGCACGACAATCCTTCAAAGCGTATACCACTTCAACTTTCAACGCGTTCTCTCAAATATTTTTCTTGCTTTGCTCCAAAACCATCATTGCGGCTATACTAATCCATAAAAACGCTATAGACTTAAACCTTACAGCAATATCGAAATTTCCATATTTGCTCTGTCTATTTCGCCTTGCCGATTTTATCACGAACTCATCTTCAACAGAAAATAACAATGCTTTCACGAAAACTTCAGCCACAAAAATATCTGCCGACAAAAAACCGCAGCCTATCTTGCAGCATATAAAGACATAAGCCCATTAAAAATTTCAGCATTTTACTGATAGAAGCACTTTACCCTCCATAACCTTATGGCTCTCTCTGCACTTAAACTTGTATACCTTCCATCGCCCCATAAGATGGCGCCCGACAAGATCAGTTTGCACCCATTCAAAAGGACACCCCCTCTCCCATGCTCTTTCTGCACACATGCAGTATTTCGCATAAAACACAAAAAGAATGTTCTTTCGAACAGATCAGCCATACAGCAATATAAAAAAAGACATCTTCAAATAGCTAAACAGCCATCAATCTTCCTTTTTTAAATTATCATTCGCTTTTCTTTGCAATGAACGACTATATAAGATTTTTTGAACCTTTTCAAGAGTTTCTTAGCCAATCAGTTCGATACGTCTTCAATCGCATATTTACGCGCTTGTTTTAAAGAAATATCTCTTAAGTGCACCCAAGCCTATTTCGCACCGCGGCCCATCAATGGTATAATGATAAATCTTCCATGACATGTATAAAATCCATTGAGCACTTTCCATCTTTACGCTTAATAAAAGAAGCAAGCCAGCACCATCACATATTTTTCTAACCCCTTATGTTCTGATACCCTTGGCACTTGAGACGGTTCATAAAGCATGGCCTTTCTTGTACAATTTCTCTGCGCATGGGAGCTCCCTGCTTGTAACTGCAAAAGACATTGTTTTGGTTAATTCACCACGAAACAGATTTGGAATGAAAAAATGTCCAGTATTAAGGGATCTAATTCAAGTTGAATAACGATAGATTATCATCTATAAATCAAAATATTATCCAATGCATAATGCTTAACGCTCCCCCCATTGATATTTTCAGAATTTTCACAGCATCTTCTTACAGATTATTTCATTCCATAACACAGTTTGCTCTTAATATCGCGACTTTACATGCGCTACTGGTATAAAAACAGAGAAACAATCATTTTATAATCAAGGTACAATTTTTGTTTACGATCTTTCTCTCGTTTTCAACCTTTTAAATGCAGCTCTTCTCTTTCATAATCATCACATTTCAAATATATTCCATGTTGAATAAATTAAAATCACTTGCTTGCACATCACAAACAACGCTCTGATGTGTTAATAAAATACGCTGAAAGAAAAAGACTTCTTATGAACCTTAGCAAATGCCAAGAACTATAATAAACATTGGAAGCAAGCCTACGATGATTGTGACTTGCTCTTTCATAAGTATAAAGATGATAGCATTTTATAGATTTTTATATTATTCAAAGTTTATATTATTTCATGAGAGCTTTACTGTTATACTATTCACATTTACCGTTATACCATTTATGAATGTCATCGTAAAATGTCTTTCGTGTGCGTTAAGAGATATTTCTTTAAAACAAGTACATAAATATGCAATACAAATATACTAATATACAACATAAGTATATTTCTTTTGGAGCGTTCTTTACTTTTGTGCAAAACATGCCCCATTAGAGCAGCATTAACCAATCTTGCTATGAGATAAACGATCAGAAAACATTTTTATCTTCCGCCGCTCACCTTAAAGGACTAAGATCTTAACTCAATCGGCTCTGTACGCAGTCCGAATTTTTGTCAAACGATCTTCTCCTGACTTTCCCCTCATCTGCTTCACTTAAACGAAAGACTCAACAAATAAACCTACGAATATTCATCGTACACTAAAAAATACTTAAACGTTCCAAGAAAACTTATATGTCTTATATTACCGTTATAAATGACAGTGCTTTATAGCATAACAGGATAAAAAAAGTTTCCAGCAACACAAAACTTACAAAATCAATCAATAGTCCTTTTAAAGCTTTCTTTTTTAGGATTCACAATACTCCAACTCCTTAAGCTTTTATAAAAAAAGGAACGATTTTAAGCTTGCCGAATATGTTGTATCAGCATATATTACAGATTGTAACATATTGTTATTCATAAAATCACCTCAAAAAGAACAGAAAGAGGTTTTTATGGCTGATCTCGTAAAAGCCGCTATGCTTTATTCAACCTTGATTATCACCATCAATGCTTTTGTTGTTATTTTAGTTCTCGTAATAGAAATATACTAAGCATACTCTTTTGGCTTTTTATAATCTGTGCAAATGAGCATCTTAATTTCACATAAGAGCAAAGCAAAATTTTAATTCTACAGATAAACCACACACCCAATTTCAAACATCGCTTGCAACTATTTGAGTATAAACTCTGCTTTTTGTATGCATTTTTAACCATCAGTGTCCGTCTTTTCACGCTATCTTGAATCTTAACTTCACTCCCACCTTAAAAAACGAAATTTTCTATCAGATATGATCTGTAAATAATTTGTCTCTTTATTGAGTAAATTTCCCCTTCAGGGCATATCACAATTCTAAAGAATAATATTTCATGAAGCTTATGATAAATCTATTGAACACCATCTTTACCCTTATGAAAGAATAAACCAGCAGCATCACACACTTTTCCAGCCCCAAATGTTGCCAACAAACCTTTAGCACTTGAGATAATTCATAAAAGGCATTTTTACGTCTTTCTTCAACAGTTTTTATCCACACGGCTCTCCCCGCTTGTACCATGCAAGAAGATGGTTTTAATTAATTCAACCGAGAACAGATTTGGAATAAGAGAAGCTTACGTTATTCGAGATCCTTATTCAACATAAAATAATTAAATTATTTTTATAAATCAAAGTGTTATTCAGAAAAACATTCATCACACACTCGAGAACAAAAAACACCTCATACGTAAAGTTTTATATGCGCTCCACCGCTCAACATGATAATATTACAACACAATTAAGATAAAAAAATAACAAGGAAAACCCTTGTAAACTCAGAAAAGAGAGAGGAGAAAAATGAAAAGATGTGGAGAGCGCTCAATTCCTCACACATCCAGCAAAACCGTCCTAGCAAAACTGTCTCACAACTTAACTAATGTTATAATATTCTCAAATCAAAAGAAATTTTTTAAAAATAGTTCGAGAAAAACATTTGAGTATGAAACAATAATAATTCTATTCAGAATGTTTTTCTCTTTATTAAAACAGAGAAAGTAATTTCCAAACAAATGTTTCCTCCTAATTTTTCCGAAATTAGCCGCAACACTTAAAGACGATCTTAGTGTGATGAAACATTTATTTGTGATAAACGCAAAAAAACACCCCAAAGATAGATTTAATCTCATATTTTAAATACATGTAACCAAAACATTAAAAAATTAGCAGTAACACGTAACAACTCATTGGGAGGCAATACTATCTACAATTGAAAGCACTTTTGAGCTGAACAAATGACAGTATAGCATACGTTTACACAAAGAGTACTGATCGTAAACGACTAATTCTTGAAGCCATAAAAAGACTCTCTAAAAGTTAGAGAGAGCCTAAAAACGCAATAGAATCAAGAACTAAAAAATTCCTTATTTATTGAACTGTATGTTTTTAATTAATGCCAAACATAAGTTCCATATATGCTTGTCTGGCATGTTGGCAATTTTTAGATTTCTCCATAGAAGATTGATCCAGCTTTTCACATTTTTTTGCCCACTCTTCGAGTAATGTTTTATCTTTCTTAAATTCCGCTACGCTGTAGTTTTTTTCGCAACCAGCAACGACAAGTCCAGTACAAAGCAGCAATGCTGTAATAATAACTTTATTCATGATTTAATTTCCTTCCTTTTTCTCTTCAGTTTTTTTCTCGTCATCATGTACAAAGCTTGAACCAGGCCAATCTCGGGCATGAACTTCACGATACGCTTTATCTGCGTTTTTACAATTTTGAGAATCTAAATCCTCTGATATCATGCATTTCATTGCCCATTGCTCGAGTAATTTGGGATCCTTCTTAAATTCCGCTACGCTATAAGTTTTTTCACAACCAGAAACGACAAGTCCAGCACAAACCAGCAATGCTGTAATAATGGCTTTATTCATCAATAAATTCCCCTTTTTCAAATTTACAAAGTTTAGGACACAATTTAGGGCCTTAAAAAAAGTTCTACATATGCTTGTCGAAGGTTTTTACAATTTTGAGAGGATTTGAGCGGTGAATCATCGTTCTCACATTTCTTTGCCCATTCCTCGTATAATTTTTCATTTGTTTTAAATTCTTTTACACTATAAGTTTTTTCACAACCAGTAACAGCAAGTCCAGTACAAAGCAGCAATGCTGTAATAATGACTTTATTCATAATTTAATTCCCTTCCTTTTTATCTTCAGTTTTTTCTTGGTCGTCCTTTCCAGAGCCAAAAATTCCCCATTTTTTACGAGTTTCTAATTCAGCTTGTTCTGCGTTTTTACAATTTTTTGAATCAAAACTTCCTGCAATAAAACATTTCTCTAACCACTGATTGAGTAATTTTGGATCTTTCTTAAATTCCGCTACGCTATAAGTTTTTTCACAACCAGCAACGACAAGTCCAGTACAAACCAGCAATGCTGTAATAATGGCTTTATTCATCAATAAAATTCCCCTTTTTTCAAATTTACAAAGTTTAGGACACAATTTAGCACCCGATTAAAATTGTACATTCGGTTCATTGTGCATTTTCAAAAATTTAAAAATCTACTTCTGTACGCGATTTTTCCGAACCTATGATGATAAATCGCGTACAAAGAAAAATACCGCTATCAATATATTTTTTATGATTTAATTGTTGTCCTGCTTTTTTTCAGTTTCATTCCCCTTTTTGCTACTTTCACGAAGTTCCTTTGCAAGATTTCTATAATGCTCTTGAAAAAGTTCCATATCGGCTTGCATGACATTTTGACAATTCTTGGTTTCAAAAGCAGAGGGGCCCATTTTATCGCATTTCTTTCCCCATTCTTGCATCAATTTTTTATCTTTCTTAAACTCTGCTACGCTATAAGTTTTTTCACAACCAGAAACGACAAGTCCTACGCAAAGCAGCAGCACTGTTATAATGATCTTGTTCATGATTTAACCCCTCTCTTTGTTTTATATTTTATTAACAATATCTTTGGATTCACATCCCCTCCTATATTGTGACCTTGCGTCTAATTTTCCTTTGCAAATACGCACATTTTCAACGCAAACATGTTAAATCATGAGAGCCGCTTTCATTTATCAGACTTGCATTTGTAACATTATCTGCACGGCAGCTCTTTGTATTTGAAGTGTTAAAACTTCAGCAAAAATTCTGATATCTTGACATTCTCAAAAAGCTTTTTAATCATTTCTTTTCCTTCAAGAACCTCTTGGTAACGAGAAGCAGCACGATATCTTACCCCAAATTCGTCATGCCTATACCCATTGCAAATTCCCTGCAAACGAAAGAATACAGCTTTTAGTCAACTAATTGCGCTCTTATCATTTCTAAACCACCGGAAAAGAAAGAAAGCTTTAAGTCCCCCTGCACTTTTTAAAAGCCAATAGAAATGCTAAAAAAGCAATCTTATACATTCCAATTGAAGAAAAAAGCCTATTGCCTTGCGTACCATTACAGCTGGCATTAACTATTTAAGACTATAAAATCATATAAATGTAAGAAATATTGTCTATAATATGCTCAATGACTTCTTTTGTTTATTAGGAAAAATTATAGCGCGTCAATATCAGTAAATTTTACTTATTTTTATCCCCCCCTTTATAAACATGAATATAATTTAATAAAACGGATTGCTGAATAACAGAAAAAAATAATCAACGCTACTCTTAATTACATTATTTACGCATGTATTAAGTACAATAAACAAAAAAATAACCTGATGTTTAAAATCATTATCAAGATAATTTTTATGGAAGAATAAACTTATCTACTCATCTAGCGGATAAGATCACAAGTAGTATGATGATTATCACATTTATAGGGAAAAGTTTGAAACGGAGAATTTTTCGCAAACTCATAGCTCTTTCATGCGATGATACAGAACCTTATGAAAAACAACTTGAATGAAGCAACCATCGTGAAAAAAGAAGAGCACTTTTATTATTAACTTCGTATAAAAACAATCGATATCATCTCTAGAAAAAGCACTCAAAGCAATGAAATTATCGTATCATTTTTTACACTTTTCCGTATTTTTGTGAAAGCAATTCGCGGACCTCATCAGCTATTTTAGTTCCACGACTTGCACAACTGACCTTAATCAACCGATGCAAACTTTCTGGTATATCAATCGTGAGGCGTTTCATACCTCCACTCATGCTCCCTTTGTGGCTTCCTATCCATGCATCCGCTGTTAAAGGAATTGATTTATTGGTTGGTTTTGTGCCAATTTTAATTTTTTTACTCATCGTGCTAACTCCTTGATTTCCGCTGCAACCGCTTCAATCTCTGCCGCTGCGGGTCCTTGCTTATCAACTTCATAAACGGCCTTCCCCTGTGCTGCTGCTTCTGCAAAAATCACGCGCTGCGCAACACTAGAAGAAAGAACATGCACAGGGTATATGCCAAGAGCTTCGTTCACATCGCGCCCTATCGCTGTATTGACGATTTTACGATTAATAACAAAAGCAGATTTGAGATTCTCTTTATAAACGCGTGCTTCATCAATCAGCTTTACAATTCCATCCGCTGCCCAAATATCATAGGGACTAGGCAAAACAGGGATAAGCACCAAATCCGAAGCCATAAGAGCACTACGAGCAAGATCCGTCACACGCGGAGGACCATCGATAATAATATGATCATAACCATGACCAATCTGTGTAATCTCTTTGTGAACCGTTGCACGCGGTAAACCAATAACTGAAAACAAAGGAGCATCTTCACGTACAGCAGCCCAATCCAATGCGCTTCCCTGTGGGTCAACATCAATAAGCAATACCCGTGTACCAGTACGTGCAAAACTGGCAGCAAGATTAACACTCAACGTCGTTTTTCCGACACCTCCCTTTTGATTCAAAAGTCCAATGATCATCCATTACGCCTTTCAGTATTATCGTTTTTACGATTATACTGAAAGTAATAAAAGAAACAAGCATCCAATACGTGCAAAATAATCATTTCTCCCATTTTCAGGATAAATAATAATAGCCCGCAATTTTTTATAATATTCTTTAACATGAGCAAAACATTATGAAGATGATATTCTTGAAAATAACAAAATAAATTTAAAAGAGGCATGCTCTTCTCCCCCCCCCACCCTAAAACGAAGATTCTTAAATCCATGTCGATCTGTAAACAATGCGCTGTAAATGATCCAGCTTCTTATTTTGCACTGGCCTTTTGGGATTCTCCCTTCATGCAATCCACTTAATGCAACTCTACAAACAAGCTCCACTCTGAATATACAACAAACTATAAGGAGAATTCATTGTTTTGCACGTTGAATGAGAGAGCCGAAATCAGGAAGATTCTCTCATTTCATGCCTCTTATATTAAATTAATCAAAATCATATCTCTTGTACGTACAATCAGGGCTGGCGTGTGGGTAAAAACTGTACAAGAAAGGATTTAAAATGCTTCTTATGCAGAATCTCAAGTATCAAGAACTATTACAATATTGGGGGTTGGCAAATATAACAATGGTACCGACTTCCTTCTTCATAAGCGTAAAAAGGGTGGTGATCCATGAATTTTATACTCTTTGACGCTCGACAGAGTAAAATGGGCTTAAGAGAAATAAGGGGGCCTCTAGCAAGCGCGTAAACAAGCAACACAATGAAATGTCTATGTTTAGTAAACACTATAGATTATCCACAAAGACCAAACATCCGTCTTTCATAAATCGCATAACGAACATGTTGCGAAGTGAGATATTTTGCATCTTATAGCTCATTTTTCCCAAATAGATTTTCTCGACAAAAAGAATATTTTTGTTAAGATGCCACTGAAAAACTTACCTTCATTATGTTCTTTCTATATACCAGACCAGAGGGTATCGTGAAGATCGTGCAATTGAGAATAAATAAAAATGAATTTACAACAAATTGAACCTGATATTTTTATCAGCGCCCAACTTAGCATAGAAAATATCAAAATATTGGCACAAGCTGGTTTTAAAACAATTATCTGTAACCGCCCCGATCACGAAGAGCTCCATCAACCTGACTTTTCTAGCATTAAAACGGTCGCAAATGAATATGGCATAAAAGCCTATCACATTCCCATTTCTCCTCCAACTATAGAAAAGTCAGCTGTTGAAGCCATGCAAACAATTTTAAAAACAGCCTCTCTGCCTCTTCTTGCCTATTGTCATCACGGATCACGCTCGCTGCATCTTTATCGCTTAGCGCGTCTTTAAACAGAGGGTTCGCACACTTCCTCCTCGCCTTAAAAGACGAAGATTCTTAAATATACATCGATCTGTAAAAAAATAATCAGTCAATAATCTTTGTCTTGCACCTTTCCACTCAGGCTTCACATTTCATAAAACTCTATGAGCAAGCTTTGCTCCTCAATATACAACAAGCATGCACACCCGAAGCCATAAAAATGCATGAAAATTCATATGATGATCAAAGAAAATTATTTTCACCTCACTTTTTATCACTGCTCCACCTTCTTTTTCTCTTCCTTTACCAATACGAGCTCATTCGTACGCCACAGACACCTGAAACGACAGTAAAACCACTAAGAAAACCCATATTCCGAATAAAAGGCATGCAGAGTATTTTATAAAAAAGCCGTAAGCCATAATCTATGATTAACTGCGACATATTGATTTATAACAATTAATTATTTTGCACGTTGAGTGATAAATCCTAATACCGTAAGATTCTCTCAAGTCTATTTATAGTGAATCAATCAAAAGCGTGTTTCTTGCATGTCACAAGCAAGAAATATTCGTGTGAAATAAAACGAGTTAAGAACAAACTCTCATAAACGCTCTCAAATAGCTAAGACTGTACAACACTAAAGGCTTGTCAATATAACGGATGGTGTCGGATTGCTCTTTTATTAGGCATAAAGATGATAGCGCTCAACGGAGCTTTCAAGATACCATTCATGAGAGCCATCATGAAAATGAATATGAGAAGCGTTGAGAGATATTTCTTTAAAAGAAGTGCATAAATTAGCAAAACAAGGATATTCCAGCATTTTATTTTACCTGTAGGGCGTGATATCCTATTCAAAGAACAACAAAAGCCTGAAGCTGTTATTTTCATGATTTAAGAGATATTGCTCTGGACCCTTTTGAAAGTGGCAAACCCGAATGTAAAAAAGACTGTCATCTGGACTGATTTTCCCCTTTATAACTTCATATTTTTCCCCAATAAGGCTGTAAACCGGTTTCAGAGATTACGCAAATGGATAATGCAATAGGGCTCTCCCCATCTGGTATACAAAAGCTGTAACAGCAGAGAGAGCACTAAAGCGTTTTAATCTTTGTCTCAAACATACTGCTCGCGTTGAGGAACACTAAAGAAAAAGTTTTATAAGAAAAACAATACGATACAGTCACGAATAGACCGAACATAGATTGGAAAGATGTTCTAACTTTTATCCAATATTTCTATCAAAAAACAACAAAACATTATTGGCTTTGTATTTTCATATCCTTACAAGACTGTCTTTCCTTTTCATTATGGGCGTTACATTTGTGAAAGACAAAGGAAATATATGGATAGTTTTTAACTTGAAAATCTGAAAGATTGACGTGTTACGACAACAAAATTGTGCCTTTATCCATCAAAAGCATTAGAAATTTTGAAACAATACACCTGCTTTCTCGCAATGATTTCTTTTATCTACAATCAATCGCAGTCTCCTTAATATGCATTCCCCATCACAATATACAAGAGAAACGAAACTTAAAGCATTTTCCAGCAGCTTCATTCTCGTTTACGTGATTGGTCAGCACGAAAACTGCTGCTGACCACTAATCTTCTTCACAAGACTCGACAAACAAAACTTTTTTAAAAATATTCATTACATAATACAAAATATCACATGCGTAAGGTTACACGAACCAACTCTCATCATAAACGATGATACAGCATAAATGACATAATAAGCCAAATTAGAAAAAAGAAACAATAAACTTTTAAATAAAAAAAGTCATCAATTAAATTTTATCAAACTATAAGCTTAAGATCGCAAGAAATTTTAAAAACAGCCTTTCTCCTTCTTCACGTCTATTAGTGCTAAATAGGCTGGTTGCTTATTCTTTACTGCATCTTTTATGATAAGTTTTAACGGATCAGAAAGAAACAAGCAGTAAAGTTTTGAATGACAACAAAAACCATAACGTTAACTTTGAAAAAAATGATGCCAAAATCAGATCTTCAGATATTCGATTCTCCCTCTCAACAACGGAAAAAACATATATTCCACGATGTTTTGGAATATATCTTTGTGATTATAATCACTTTAAGTGCTATTTTTACGGCTCTTCTCTCTTTTTCAGATCAGTTTAGGACATATTTTTAAAAGTAAGCAGCCTATCCAACGTTGATAATGGTTGTACTGTCTTTAAAATTTCTTTTGCTTTTTTTTCATCACGATGCATTTGCGCAATCAAAGGTTCAAGCCCATCAAATTTTTCTTGTCCTCGCAAAAACTGGAAAAAAGAAACGGTACAGCTTTCCCCATAAAGGTCGTCGTTAAAGTCAAACAAATAGGTTTCCAAAAGGGGCGCCCCATCCTTAACAACCGTTGGACGACAACCAAAGCTTGCAACACCATCATACAAAACACCGTTCGCACGACGCAAACGTACCGCATAAACACCATGAGCCAAACGAACTTGGGGAGGCAACATTTGATTAGCGGTAGGAAATCCCAAAAGACGTCCAAGTTTTTCACCTTGAATAATATTGGAGCGTATCCGATAGTGATACCCTAACAAATGGGCTGCTTTGCCCACTTCCCCTTGTGAGAGAAGTTGCCGAATAAAACTCGAGGAAATGATCAAAGATTGTGACTCTTGAGGACGAGCAACGCAAGGAACTTGCACAACCTCAAATCCATATTTCTCTCCTCTTTGGCAAAGAAGATGTACATTTCCACTTTTCTGATGACCAAATTGAAAATTTTCGCCTGTCACCACAACTGAAACATCAAAAACTTCCTTTAAAAACGACTTAATAAATTCGTCCGCTGAAAGAGCGGCAAACTGTGCATCAAAGGGCTGTTCAATCACGCCGTCAAAACCAAGGGTTTTAAAAATTTCAGCTTTTTCAGCTGCCTCTGTCAAACGATAGACAGGAGCTGAATGTTGAAAAAAACTTCTTGGATGGGGTTCAAAAGTTAAAACAACAGCTGGTTTCTTTTTTATACGCGCGAAATCAAGTGCTTTTTGCAACACCACCTGATGCCCACAATGAACACCATCAAAATTTCCAAGTGCCAACACTGCTCCCCGCCAAGCCGAGGGAAACATATGAATTCCCTGAAGACGCAAAAAATTAGTCATTACTGAAGTGCCCACATGATTGCTTGTGGTTTATAACCATGATGTTCAAGAAAAGAATGCAAAGCTTGCTTATCAACCACACCCTTTTGCGTATAATCATAATGATGAATCCCCCCCATAATATAAAGGGCATCAAGACCAAAATGAGCCGCCCCCTTAATATCCGTTAAAAGACCATCACCAATAGCTAAAACTTGACTTTTTTCTACTGTTCCCCGTATTTTTTGAAGTTTTTCAAAGGCACATTCATAAATAGGCGCGTGAGGTTTTCCAGCAATGCGCACTTCCCCCCCTAATTGTTGATAAAGACGAGCCAATGCACCAGCGCACCAAAATTCTTTATTTCCATAATGGACAATCACATCTGGGTTCGCACAAATAAAAGGTAAATTCCGCGACCGCATACGACGAAACATCTCCTCATAAGCAGAGGGTTCTTCGTCAAAATCTTCAAGAAAACCGCTACAGACGACAACAGAAGCCTCCCATTCTTCAACAAATTCACACTCTAACCCTTCAAACAGCACCAAATCACGTTGTGAACCAATGAAAAAAACTTTACGTGGAGCAGTCTGAATGAGATCGCGCGTTACATCCCCTGAAGTGATAATGGCATCATAATAGTCGCTATGAACATTCATGCTTTGTAATTGAGCAGCAACATCTTCCTGTAGCCGAGGAGAATTGGTTAATAAAATGACAGTTTTTCCCATTTGTCGGATTTTATACAACGCCTTCAACGCTGGTTCAAATGCATGTACACCGTTATGCACAACACCCCACACATCACAAAAAATAGCATCATAATGCGCTATAATAGTCTCAATATGGGTAAGTTCATTCATGGAGCACCTATCTCTATTTGTCATTTAAAGCTGTCTTTTACTTCAAAACTACTTACCGAAAGATAATACTTGTGTCATCTGCTTTCTCAAACCATATCCCAACTTTTTATCGTCTATAGAGATCATAAGAAATAATAAAATAACTAAGTTATCATTAAGTTGTGCAAAATTCTAAAATGCTTGATAGCAAAAGCTTATCATTCCCCAATGCTATTTTTCTCATAAAAATTTTAATTCTAACAACAACGACGTTGATAGAGTTTTTTATCTAAAATACTCAAATTCTTCACTGAGAAAATAAACGTATCCCCCTCTTAAAAATATGCATCATGAGAAAGCCCAATATATTTTCTCATTTCAAATTTGTTTATATTGAATCAATCAAAACCTATTCGCTTACATATTATAAGCAGAGAGCGTACAGATAAAAACACGTGAAGAAAGAAAAAATAGCTCTTAGGCTCCCTTTCAAAGGCAAAAACTGTCGTAATATTTTGAACTGGCAGAGAGTATGTGTCGTCCGAGCATCTTTTTTTCAGTAAAGATAGCAATATAGCTTTTATCCCATTCATAGAGGCTTTTACGCTATATACTTTACGAAGCACCATTGTAAAATAGGCGCTAACATTGAGAAATATCTTCTAAAACAAACATGTGAATATACAACAATAAGATCTATAATGTTTTGAGTTTATTTTGCATGAGGGCTCTTTACTCATAAAAGCTTTCCCCTATCATCATGATATCTCAGACGCATCAAAACAAATCATTTTGATTATTGGTTAAGGACAGCACCGTAAGCGGTAACTTGAGCTTAAAAACCAAGGTTTACCTTCGTAAAATGCATATCTGATGTCATGAGTTGAGTAAGCAAACCTTAAAACTTTGAAAGGCAAACAACCTCCTATTTAAAAAAATCTATCCGTCTCAAGAAAAACTATTTTTATTGCCAATCTCCTAAAATTACTTTATGAATCGAAAAATGTTTTGATCGCATACGCAACGATCAAAAGGGGTCTTGAAAACCCGAAACCCTAGCGTAAAAATAAACCCACTATGTGGGTATCCCGGAATTCCGGGAGATTTTGCTATGTCCAGGTGCTCCAAGCACTAAAAGCAAAATGCTGACTAGGGTTCAGTGTTTTCAAGCTCCCGGAATACCAATGCGAGGGCGCTCGCACCTGGAGGAGGAAAATGCAAGCTCAAAATCTTAATATTGATCTTTTTGTAGGCAAAAAAATTCGCTTTAGGCGAAAAGTGCTAAAAATGTCTCAAAAAACATTAGGGCATCATTTAGGTGTCACTTTTCAACAAATCCAAAAGTATGAAAAAGGCTTAAATCGCGTGAGCGCAGAACGTTTAAAGGAAATTTCCGATATTTTGAATGTTCCACTTGCCTTTTTTTACACTGATATCATCAAAAAAGACAACGCCCCGTACCATTATGATGAAATCGCCTCGAGCAAAGAGGAATATTTGCTTTTAAAAAGTTTTAGAGTCCTCACATCTGTCAAGCAGAAAGCGATTTTAAACTTAATTTGTGATCAAAATTAAAACGCTTTAAAAGCATAGCTATAAAGTGCTACACACCCTATTCTTGTCTTTCTCCCCACACCCCAAAAGGATGCCCCCCTCCTCAAACCGGTTGATAAACGATCCGCCTTTTCAAAAATAGCTCCTTCTCAGCTTCCCATTTCATATGGTTCCTTTCACAAAATTATATAAACAAGCCCTCCCTTGAATATTCATCACACTCTCTTATCAAAACACCCCATGTATAAAGTTTTATGTCTTATATCACCACACCCGCAAACAATAGCGTTTTACAGCACAACAGAATAAGTATTTATCTGTATTTAAAGAGTGTCCCCCTTTTCGCTATGGACGCTCTATTTATTTTAAATGATGTACATTTAATATACCTGCTATTAAAGACTTAGTATCTGTTATAAAGTCTTAAAGGCATATTTTCCCTCTAAAATCTCAATGCTACACCAACTCTATCATAAGGCAACACATTGATTTATAAAGATAATTTATTATTTTACATGTTGAATGAGAATCCAGAATATCGTAAGATTCTTTCATTTCAGACTTGTTCCATGTTGAATCAACCAAAACTATATCTCTTGCAGGTTACAAGTGGGAAGAGGCGTATGGATAAAAACTATTAAGTAAGAATTAAAAATGCCTCAAACGAACCGTCTCAATTACCAAGAGCTGTAAGCAACACCCACAAGCTGACAAACTGTGTGATGGTGCAAGGCTTACTCCGTTATGAAGCGTAAAGATGGGGGCTCAATGGATTTACCCTTATACCCTTTACGAACAGCGTCGCAAAATAGGCTTGAATACCTTGAGAGATATTTCTATAAGACAATGCTATCCTGTTTTCTCATGATCATAATCCTCAATCTAACAAAGATGAAACAAACAATAGGATTGCGAATATGATTTGGGGAGCTCATCTGAAAGATAAAAAATGATAAAAAATCCGCTATAACAATTGAAGAAGCGAGCATTCGTTGAGCCGTAACTTCTTTATTTTAGAATTTTTATATCACACTTTACTGTTGAGATGCATGACCACGGTCTGTAACATCAAGCTTTGGCGAGAAAAACATTTCAGTATCTGCTTGTAAAACATTTTGACAGTTTTTAGATTCCTTAACAGCTTGTCCTGAAAGAGAACACTTCGTTCCCCATTCTTCTCTTAATTTTGCATCTTTTTTTAAATCTTCTACGCTATAGGTTTTTCACACCCCACGACGAATAATAGAGTCATGCATAATAAATAATTTTTTTCATTTTACTCCTCTTTAAATACCTTATCTGTTAATATCATCCCCCCAAATGAGGGTTGAATTTTCACACTGTATGAGAATACAGCCTCACTATCACTTGCTTGCTTTTAAAGTGAATACTCTGAGTAAAATAACGCAAGAAGAGCTCACAATAGCCATCGTATGAGTTTGTCATAAAATACAATGAGAAGGGAAAGAGCCCAAACTGAATACAAATGATGAAATCAGAAGACGCATTAATGCTTTTGTCCAACTGATTTCAAATAGTTACATTGCAATAGGCATCGCCCCTAACCCTATAGAAAGCCTATGAGCATTATAATACTTAAGTCTCACGATCAATGGACTATGCAGCCATAACAAAAAAGTATGAACTCTTTTTACCTATTTGTATGTTGATTATTGTTCCTCCATCGAGGCCTAAATAGAAACGTTTTGTGATATATAGAAAACAATCAGCAATGCAAATCATTTTACGAAGATTTCTTCGTGTAGAGTCTATTTGAAATCCATCCATCATTTGGAAATCTGAATTTAAAAGCAGATAATTATGAAAGCTTTTCAAGGAATGCAACAGATTGATCACTTTTAAAGAAGTAAAAAACGTGATCCAATCCTGAAGACAAAAATTCTGATGAAAAAACTTTTGCTATGAATTCTTTTAAGGCATTGTGAAAGATTTTATCCGTTATATCAAACGTTACACCATTTTGGGGTCTGTTTATTTTTTACTTTTATCAACACCGCTCTAGAAATCCGTTTCTTGAGCGTTTTTTATCGCCTCACTTTCTCCTTCAAACACAAATACTCAAAAATGCTTTGCCACCAACAATGACATTTTCCTGCTTTTATAAAACACATAAGTAAAAATAGAGAAGCGATTTTGAAAGCAACCCTCCCTTGAAAAGGGAAGTACCATCCATTTACTTCCTAAACGAAAATAATCTCACCGTTTATTCAAATTTGCTCTACGATTTGGTACAATTTTATTGATAAAGTTTTCTCTATAAAAATTTAAGTAAATATGTTCGTTAAAACCAATCATGGACTAGCAAAGGGGTTATAGGATCCATTATCTCGCCGCCATTTTAAAGGTTCAGTGAAATCACTCGACCAAAGACCAATCTTGTTGCCACGTGCTTTTTCTTCCGCATGATGATACTGGGCTGGAATAGGATTTTTCCCCTCTTTTGAGAGTACCAACATACCTTCTTTAAGACCTTCCTCAGCTAAATCAACCCCTTGAACAAAACATTGCGCATAATAAACACCATTGTGCATCAAAGCCTGTTTACAGGATAAATCCTGCCCAAGTGTTTTGGTGACAAGCCAAGCCGTTGTAACCGCACCACAGGGCCATTCTTGATCATTTAATCTTGCTTTTTGACGGGGTGCACATGTGTCCACACCATAAAGATGAATATCACGGGAGATATGTGAGCGCCAAGATTGTGCAGCAGGCGTCAGTAATTTAAATGTAACCCCACTTGTAACAGAAGCCTTACCATGAAAAACAACAGCATTATTTGCAACATCATTTAATGAAACACTCTTCTGCAAATCGAGAGCTGGTTCATTTTTTTCTAATTGCTGTTTGGTGATAGATCTACCCAACTTTTTTTCTTCTCGATAGAGATCGACAATATCTTGGATATCTTGCGTCTCAAATGTTTTAAGAATGCTGAAATCCATTTTATCTTTATATTGGCTTAATCCCCACACCGTAGCCCCCATAATGTAAATAATAACAATCAATTTAAATAGCATCTCTTAACACGCTCGCTCAAAAAATTCGTTTTTTTCCTATCATGTCAGATTATTGATCAGCAATCCCCTTGTTTTTAAAGAAAAAATCCAAATATAAGTGTTGCAGATTAACTACATTTTGTAAAGAATGATATTCTTTCTTTCATTATTTTAATATTGTTATTTTTACCAATATACACAACTTAAAATTGCCATTTTCATGTAACACAATCTCAATTTGAAAAGACTTCTGTCTCTTTACGAAGAAGAGCTTGAGAGTGAACAGATCCGCGATCAAGGCTTTTAAAACAAACAAACGAGAAGAATTAAACTGTCATCAAATGACAGCACTTTCCAGTTTGTTAGAGGCAATGGAATGTCGACATATGAACAAATATTATTTGTTAAAGAGAGGTAAAATGACAGATAATAGATTCCAAAACATCATTTTTATCGTGACCATGCTGCTTTTTACGGCAGTTTTTGTATCTGATTTTTCTTATGCTGCTTCTTCTACTACTGGTGGAGGTGGTCTGGGAAATCTTGATGGTGTTTTAGGCAACATTGTCACAATGATGACGGGTCCAACGGCAAAGCTTATTGCTATTATATGTGTTGCTGCTGTGGGGATTGGCTGGATGTACGGCTTTATTGATTTACGCAAAGCAGCTTACTGTGTTCTGGGGATTGCTATTGTTTTTGGTGCCCCTGCTCTTGTCGGTAAATTAGCGGGCACAACATAAATGAACGAAGATACTCTTTTCCTTGCCTGTACGCGCCCAGCCATGTTTGCTGGTGTTACAATGGAAGCCATGGCGCTCAATGTCATGGCGACATCCATTCTTTTCATTTTGACCAGTGATTTTACCATGTTTGGTCTTGGGATTGGGATACACTTTATTTTGCGAGAAGTGACAAAGTACGATCACAACCAATTTCGCGTATTATTTGCATGGCTCAATACCCGAGGAAAACAAAAAAACCTCAACCGATGGGGAGGAGGTTCAACCTCCCCTTTACGCCTTATCCGCACTTATAAGGAACTAAGCTGAAGGAACGAAATTGGTGAAACAGATGTCAATAATGAAACGGGAAACTTTGCCTGAAGAATATATTCCCTATATACGCTACATCAACCAACATGTCGTTGCTTTAAATTCACGCTCTTTAATGGTTGTGATGGCTGTTGAGGGTATAAATTTCGACACCGCGGATATTGATCAATTAAATTCTTTACACAACCAATTAAACACCCTTTTAAAAAATATCGCAGATGAACGGCTTGCTTTATATTCTCACATCATCCGCCGCCGTGAAACGATATACCCAGAAGGTCATTTTCTTTCATCTTTTGCAACAACATTAGATGAAAAATATAAAAAGAAAATGGTTTCGCAAGAACTGTATAGAAATGATCTATTTATTTCACTGGTTTGGAATCCGGCTGCGGATAAAACAGAAAAGCTGGTTTCATTTTTTCAGCGCTTGAGCAAAGCGAAGAAAACACAATCTGAGCCCGATGAAGAAGCTATTCGTAAACTCGAAGAGTTAAGTCAAGATCTTATGCAAGGTTTGGAAGAGTATGAAGTCCGTCTACTATCAATCTATGAACATGAAGGACTTTTATTTGCCGAACAAAGTGAATTTCTCCACCAGCTAGTGGGGGGAAGACGTGAGCGTATTCCTCTCACATTTGGAACTATTGCTTCAACAATTTACTCGGATCGTGTTATTTTTGGGAAAGAAATTATCGAAATTCGCCATGAAAGCAATGAACGCTTTGTGGGCATGTTTGGATGGAAAGAGTATCCTTCTAAAACACGCCCAGGTATGACTGATGGTCTGCTTACGGTGCCATTTGAATTCATTTTAACACAATCCTTTGTCTTTAAAAGTAAGGCAGCCGCCAGTGCGATTATGAGCCGCAAACAAAATCAAATGATCAATGCAGCTGACCGTGCTAGCTCACAAATCGATGCACTGGATGAAGCGCTAGATGATTTAGAATCAAACCGTTTTGTTTTGGGAGAACACCACATTTCTTTAGCTGTTTTTGCTGATCATCCCAAAATATTGTCTGAAAACTTATCAAAAGCACGTTCCCATTTAACCAATGGGGGAGCCGTGATTGCCAGAGAAGATTTAGGATTGGAAGCAGCATGGTGGGCACAGCTTCCTGGAAACTTTAGCTATCGTGCGCGTTCAGGCGCCATTACCAGCAGAAATTTTGCTGCTTTATCGCCCTTCCATTCTTTCCCTGTTGGCAAACTGAACGATAATGTTTGGGGAGCTGCTGTCGCATTGCTAAAAACACAGGCTGGTTCACCTTACTATTTTAATTTTCATTATGGCGATCTTGGAAACACATTTGTTTGTGGTCCATCAGGATCTGGTAAAACAGTGATTGTTAATTTTCTTCTTGCACAATTACAAAAACACAATCCAACTATGGTTTTTTTTGATAAAGATCAAGGAGCAGAGATTTTTGTACGGGCTGGAGGAGGGAAATACAAACCTTTAAAAAATGGGCAGCCCACGGGTATTGCTCCCTTAAAGGGCATGGAATACACCGAAAAAAATAAAATCTTTCTTCGTAATTGGATCTTAAAGCTGGTGACCGCTGAAGGGCAAATCGTAACAGAAGAAGAGCGACAAGATATCGCCAAAGCCATTGATTCCTTGGAAAACTTACCCCCAACCCAGCGCTCTCTTGGTGCCCTTCAACTGTTTTTTGACAACACATCCAAAGAAGGAATTGCCATACGGCTGCAACGCTGGATTAGAGGCAATGATTTAGGATGGGTTTTTGATAATGACCAAGATGATCTCAATTTAAATGCGCAGTTCATTGGCTATGACATGACCGATTTCTTAGATAATGAAGAAATTCGGCGCCCCTTAATGATGTATCTCTTTCACCGCATTCTTGATCTGATTGATGGGCGGCGCATCATTATCGTCGTTGATGAATTCTGGAAAGCTTTAGAAGATGATTCATTTAAAGCTTTTGCGCAAGATCGGCTAAAAACAATTCGTAAACAAAATGGCATGATGCTCTTTGCAACACAAAGCCCTAAAGATGCTTTGAACTCAACAATCGCGCACACAATCATTGAGCAATGCCCCACCCAAATATTTTTTCCAAATCAAAAAGCAAATTACAATGATTATGTCGAAGCTTTCAAACTTACTGAGCGTGAATTTGAACTGATACAGTCAGAGTTAAGCAGAGAATCCCGTCGTTTTCTCATCAAACAAGGACAAAGTTCCGTCGTTGCAGAACTTAACTTACGTGGAATGAATGATGAGATCGCCGTTTTAAGCGGCACAACAAAAAACATTGAACTCATGAATGAAATTATCAACGAATATGGAGCTGACCCTGACAAATGGCTGCCCATATTTTATCAAAGGAGAAAAAATCAATGAAAAAATATGGCTTAGTTACACTGTTATCTTTTTCTTTTATTTCTCATGCAATATCACAAACGCCACCCGATGTAGATGAATATTATAAACAAGCACTCGAGAACACACAAAAATTAAATGCTGCAAAATCAGAAACAGCTGAAACTATTTATAAAACAGCAACTGACACTGCAAATAAAATCAAAGAAATAAATCATCAATTTGAAAATATTCAATCAAAAAAAGACACTAAGCCTGAAGAATTGCAAGCCCTTCAACAAGAGCTTCAAATAAAACTTTCTCTTCTTCAAGCCGATCTTCAAGTGAATTCTTTAAAACTTCAGTCTCTTGATATGATTCAAGCAAGAGATACGAAAACAAAAGACGAATTGCGTGAAGAAAAGGAACAACAAAAGCATAAACATATTGAAAAACAGTTAAAAGAAAAAGAAAAACAATTAAAAGAAAAACTTGAAAGTGCGCGTACAGATGTCAGACTTTAGTTTTTCTCCCTTTGAAAGCGTTTCTGGGTATATTTTAAAACCCCTCGATAATGTGATGGACACAACGGTGAGTGGGCTATCTTCTGCTATTTCAGCGCCCTTAAATCTCGCCGCAATCATTTTTATCTTTCTTTATGGCTATAATGTTATGACAGGTCGCGTTGCGCTTTCCATGCATAGTCTTCTCAATAATGTTGTTAAAATCGTTGTTGTTACAACAATGGCAACGAATGCGGATACATTTAATACTTATGTCAAGGATATTTTCTTCAATGATTTATCCAATGCTATTGGGAATGCGCTTAACAGTAATCCTGCAAGCTCCAATGTTTTTGATTATATTTTGTTAAAGGCAAGTTCACGTTATCAAGAAGTCTTATACAATGCTTGGTTTTTTGAAAAGATCATTGTGGGTCTTCTTGGTTCTATCATGCTTCTCGCGGTTATTCTTTTTTGTATAGGTGGTTTTATTGTGCAAATGTTTGCACAAGTTGCACTCGTCATGATTATAGGTCTTGGGCCTCTATTCATTAGTTTGTATTTGTTCAATGCAACGCGAAAATACTCCGATGCATGGATTACAACTTTGATCAATTTTACCATTTTACAAGTTCTCGTAATCATGCTTGGAACCATTATATGTCAAGTTATCCTACAGGTTCTCAAAGTTTCATATGAATCAATTTATGTTCTTTTTCCCCCTGTCATCGTCATTTCGATCATAGGAGTTATTATCTTCCGTGCGCTTCCTGGTATTGCAACAGCGCTGGCCTCTGGCGGACCATACTTTAACGCTGGTGTCTCTTCAGGAGGACAGATTTTTACAATGCTTTCCAATGGTGCAAGAGCGAGTGGCAATGCAGTAAAAAGTGCCACTTCACAAATCTCAGGAGCTGCCGGTAACGCTGTTAGAAGTGCGGCAGGGGCGGCAGCAAAAGCAGGTAAATCTGGAGGCGGTCGTGGTCGATTTTAAGATAAAACACCTCTTTAAAAGAATAAGCATTTTTGTTTTTGCCTTGTGTGCGCCCTTTGGCGTACACGCCATGATCCTGTTCCAGATAAGATCTAACATCTTGGGTCTAACAATAAAACCAATCAAAACCTTGCATCACATAAACTTGTAAAAATGTTCAGAACAAAGGCTCTCATGCATTGTATTCCAAGATATTTGTGAGTTCAAAAAATGAAACGAAAAATAACTTTTGTTATGGTCCTAACAATCGCTCTTACTGGTTGTGCCTCTTTGAGTGGCCCTAAAAAACCACCACGCTGTAATGGCAAACATACACGCGCTTTAAATAAAGATAAGTGGAATTGGGACAATAAAAACATTGTCTACCCAGAAAAGAGTGTAAAGCCTGTTACCACTCCCATCATTCTCAATACTTTGGAAAGTGAAAAAGTAACAGCCAATTCAGCTTTATTAAAGTCGGTTATTCATGAAGCACGATCTGATAAAACTGTGGAGGTTATGCGTGAAAAGTGATGCCCTTGAAGAATATATAAAAGAAGCGCGCTCATTTGACATTGATCGCATGCATAGCATGCGCGTGCGGATGAAAATCTCCATGGCTTTAACAGTGCTTTTTGGATTGATGACAATTGCGCTGGCTTTAGCTGTCGCAGCTTTGACACCTTTGAAAACGGTAGAGCCTTTTGTTATCCGCGTTGATAACTCAACAGGTATTATTGATACTGTAAGCGCCCTAAAAGAATCCCCTAACGACTATGATGAAGCGATAACGCGTTATTTTGCCAGCCAATACGTTCGCGCTCGTGAAGGTTTTCAAGCATCAGAAGCAGAAAACAATTTTCGCTTAGTCTCTCTTTTATCTTCTCCAAAAGAACAAAACCGTTTTGCAAAATGGTACGCGGGCAATAATCCAGAAAGTCCGCAAAATATTTATCATAACATGATTGCTACGATCACAATCAAATCAATCTCTTTTATAAGTAAAGATCTTATCCAAGTTCGTTACTATAAAACGATCAGAGACTTGAATGAAAAAGAAAATATTTCCCATTGGATTTCAATCTTAAATTTTTCCTACGTGAACGCACACATTTCAACGTCTGATCGTCTTATCAACCCTCTTGGTTTTCAAGTATCGGAATATAGATCTGATCCAGAGGTGATAAAATGATCAGACTTTTACAAACAATCTCTTTAATTTTTACGATCACTGTCAGCTTTCACACAGCTCTCTCACTTGCGGAAACAGCGCCTGTCAGTGCACGTAAAGATAACCGCATCAGATTTGTCAATTATGACCCCTACAACGTCGTACAAATCATTGGCTCCATTCGCTCTTCGGTTCAACTAGAATTTGCCGTTGATGAAGAAGTAACCTATGTAGGAATTGGAAATTCGGTTGCTTGGCAAGTTGCACCGGCTGGACACTTTGTTTTTCTCAAACCACGTGAAGTTCAGCCTGTGACAAATTTACAAATTGTCACAAGCCGTCAAGATGGAACACAACGCTCTTATCAATTCGAGCTACAAGTCCGTGAAGGCGATGTTTCAGCCGGCAATGAGACGTATTTCTTGGTAAAGTTTCGTTATCCAGAAGATGAAGCCTTACGTAAGAAATTAGCCGAAGCAGAAAAAGAAAAACAACGTGAAGAAAACTTTGTCAATGATATTTTAAATATCCATGAAGATTTTGGACCACGCAATTGGGCTTATGAAGCTCAAGGCTCATCTCTTATTGAACCTGCTTCTGTCTATGATAATGGGAAAACAACAACCTTTACCTTTTTAGGCAACATTGAAATCCCTGCCATTTACATTGTATCGCCTGATGGGCAAGAAGCGCTTATTCCCAAATCGATTAAAGGCAACAAGGTTATTGTTCATGCAACAGCTGCACAATTCACGCTACGACGTGGGAATGAAGTATTGTGCATCTTTAACAAAAGGTTCGTACCAAAAGGAATTAATCCTGAAACAGGTACGACATCACCATCTGTACAACGTAAAGTGAACCTAGGAAGCAGCCATGAATAACACCGTGGATGAAAAAAGCATTAATGATCGCGATACAATAAAAAATGCTCAAGGGAAAAGTCAACAGAACAATGTGGGGAAAGCTATTGCTCTTATTATTCTTTTCAGTGTCTGTCTTTATTTAGCCTATTCAACACTTGTTACAGACAAAAAGCAACCAATTGAATCTTCAAAAGAAGGAAAAGTTATAAAACAAACAGAGCTTTTTCGTCCTGCAAAGCCTACCCCTCCCCCCTTTGAACAGCCTCAACGAAATAACGCTCTATTACCAAAAGTCGAGCTACCAACACCAAACATCAATCAATTAAATTCTGATAACTCACTGCTGGAAGCAGCACAACGTGCTCCTGTATTAGCTTATGCAAGTACACAACAAGGCAAAATAGATTCACAAACAAATAATGGTGCTTTGCCTCACCAACTTGAAAGCAAACCTGATGAAACGACACAACGTTTTAATCATCTTCTCAAACCCACAGTGCTTGAAGGTATTCGTGCTTCAACCCTTGGCAATCGAAACTACATCATCGCGATGGGAACTTCTATTCCTTGTATTTTAGAAACAGCCATCAACAGTGATCAACAAGGTTTTGCCAGTTGTATCATCTCCAGAGATATCTTATCAGACAATGGTCGTGTTGTGCTTCTTGATAAAGGCACCCAAATTGTTGGTGAATATCGCGCCGGATTGAAAAAAGGCCAAACACGTCTCTTTGTACTATGGAATAGAGCAAAAACCCCCAATGGTATCATTATATCTTTAGCTTCACCGGCAACGGATGCTTTAGGGCGTTCTGGTATGGATGGAGATATTGATAACCATTGGCTCGAGAGGATTGGGTCTGCGCTTCTTGTCTCACTAATAAAAGATGCAACACACTATGCCAATAAACGTTTATCAAAAAAACAGGAAAAAGAAGAAACTGAAACAATCTCTTCAGGACAAAACATCGCAAACATTCTCGTAGAAAATTACGCCAATATTCCTCCAACATTATCCAAAAACCAAGGGGAAATGGTGAATATCTTTGTTGCCCGCGATTTAGATTTTTCCAGCGTTTATAAATTGAAAGTCATCGAAAACAAAAAACAGATTATCAATCGAGCTGTTTCAAGAAACTTTTACAAAAATTCGGCGGTAACTTTAGAATGAACTCAAACTTACATACCATGAGCGATGAAACCGTTGCGATTGTTCTCACAAAACTTGAACCCATCAGTGCTTTTTTGAAAGATGATAGACTCTTTGAAATTGTTATCAATCGTCCCTATCAAGTCATGACTGAAGGATTTGATGGATGGAAAACAATAGAAGCACCGGGGCTCTCTTTTAATGAGCTTATGGGGATTGCGAAAGTTGTAGCATCCTATTCCAAGCAAAACATATCGGACAAAAACCCAATATTATCTGCAACGCTACCAGGCAATGAGCGTATTCAAATTGTCATTCCACCCGCTGTCGAAAAAGACACGATTAGTATGACAATTCGCAAACCGTCATCGCAGAGTTTTTCTCTCGAAGAGCTCGCAAATAAGGGCCTCTTCTCGCTCTGTGAACAGGTCTCTTTCACGCCCTTGCATGACTATCATTCTCGTTTTAACGAACTCAAAATCATCGAGCATAACTTAGCTCATGCCTACTGTAATAAAGACTTTGTCTCTTTTTTAAATCAAGCTGTAGCATGCCAGAAAAATATTTTAATTGCGGGAAAAACCGGTTCGGGTAAAACAACATTATCAAAAGCATTAATCGCCAAAATCCCTCAAGAAGAGCGTATTATCACCATTGAAGACACGCAAGAATTGGTGATACCACACCCTAACCATGTCTCAATGTTCTATTCAAAAGATGGACAAGGCTTAGCCTCCGTTGGCCCCAAAGAGTTGCTTGAATCATCTTTACGGATGCGTCCTGATCGTATTCTTTTGCAAGAACTTCGAGATGGTACAGCCTTTTATTATATCCGCAATGTCAATTCAGGCCATCCAGGTTCCATTACGACGGTTCACGCATCAACAGCCCTTGCAGCCTTTGAGCAGATGACCCTTTTGGTCAAAGAAAGTGAAGGCGGTGGTGATTTAGAGCGTGATGATATTCGAGGACTGTTGATTTCAATGATTGATATCATCATCCAATGCAAACGGATTGAAGGAAAATTTAAGGTCACAGAAATTTATTACGATCCCTTCAAACAACGAAACATCTTTGGAGGTGACTAAAAGAAGATTACACCGGCTGCCAAAGGCTCTTTTAAAGCAACGATTGCAAATAAGAGAAAAAATGCATGAAAATCAACGAAACAGAAAATAGAGAAAACCTTTTATCGATGACAGAAGAAGAATTAAAAAAACGCCGTGAAGCCGTTGAAGCAGCCATCAGCACCCATGCGATAGAGGGAATAGCGCTTCATCCTACAACACTCAAAATTTTAGAAGAATACGCAAAGGGGAATATTTCACTCGAGGAATTTAACACTCTTATGGATAACGTAAAATTATAAGGAAGCTACAATGCCAAAAGCAAAAGCAAAGACAAAAAATATACAGACAGTTTCTCCCCATCATTATGTCTACCCAAACACCACAACACTCAAAAATAAATATGGAATAAAAGACTTAAAATCCTTTCTGGAGAAATGCTCACATGATACAGCAGAAGCAATGGTTAATCTGCGTGAAGCCCCCTTACCAGAAAAGTTTGATAGCTCCTATCTATGCTCTATTCATCACCACTTATTTAAAAATACCTTTGAATGGGCTGGATATCTGCGCCATATCCCCTTCGCATTTACAGACGATAGCATTGCCGCCATGCCCGAAATGAAAAGAACAGGATGGGAAAATCCTTTTGCACTCGGCGATGAAATCCAAGACGGTTTACAAAAATTAGATCAAACGCTTGCCGAAAAAGATAATTTGCAAGGCTTAACGCGTGAGAAATTTAACGCTGAAGCAATAAGCTTATTTAACTTCCTTCACCAACTCCATCCTTTTAGGGGAGGAAATGGACGTACACAACGGGTCTTTTTTGAAAATCTCGCCAAAGCCGCAGGGCATCAGCTTGACTTTTCACTTGTTACAAAAGAACGCATGATGCTCGCCAGTGTTGCTGTAGCAGAAAATGGTGACCTAGAGCCAATGCAACATCTGTTTGAAGATATCTCTAATCCCAATAAAATACTTCTTTTAAAGGAATTCATGGACAACATGAAAGAACTTGGGCGCAATGTTAATGATCGTCCTGTTATGCTTGCAAAAGAAGGTGAAACTTACACAGGTACCTATAGGGGTGCTGGTTATGATAGCTTTGCTTTCAATGTGAAAGGCGCTTACATCATCGGCAATAAAGAACAGCTCACGCCAGAACAACTCAAAACATTAAAACCTGGTGATAGATTTACCTTTACCGTTCCCAAAACAAAAAAGCTTGAAAGCATTCTCATTCCAGAAGAAAGATTAGCCCCTTTGACAGAAAATGAAACGGCCCAAATGGTTGCAGAAGATTCTTGTGTCCACGCAAGCCTAAAACAGGTTCAGCAATTGTCAAAAATTGTTTATGGTAGTACAAAAATATTAGACAAACAGATGGTAGAAATCATCAAAAATCCAAACTTAGGCCAACCGCTCGCCAACCAGATTGAAAGAGCACCGCACTCTATTTCTCATCTTGCCGGTTTCAGTTTATGTGGACTACAAAATCAGGCACGTGCAAACGCTAAAAATCATCTTGAGATGCTCTGTACTGCCGTTGTAAATTTTGCCCATGCAGTGAGACATGCTGAAAAGGAAATTACGCAAGAACATGCAACAGAACAAAGTCGCCTTGCAAAAATGGTAGAAATGCCAAGTCAAAGCTTGCAAAACCTCTTCGCCTTGCCAAAAGAATTACAGCAAGAAGCTTTAGCAAAAAATCCTTTATGTCAAAAAGAGCTCAGCAACTTTGTAAAAAAGATCAACACCCGTCTCTCACCAAATGAACATAACGCAGTTCAAAATAATGATTATGGAACATTGACTCAAAGCATTGGTGTATCAGAAAATAAAGCCAAACAAATTACACAAATTATTAAGCAAACCAAAGAAGTACACCAGCAAGCACAAGTATGCACAATGCACCGTTCCAAAGCATTCGCTATGGCCTGCTAAGAATAGACAAAACCTTCCTCCTTAATGAGAAAGGCTCATAAACGAAAACTGTTTGGCGTTATCTGCACCTTTGCAAAAAGAGATGAGAGTTCATATCACACACTTGGAAAAGAGCACTTCGCAACATATTCTGACAGAATTGAAAGTAAAATACAATGAAATATACCAAAACACAAATGGTACTTATTTTAACACCAATCGCTTTAGGTGCTTTAACGATATTCCTTGTCCCTCATTTTTTACTGTTAATAACAAATGGACTAAAGAGCGATCAAATTTATTGGACTCTTCGTTCTGAGCCTTTATTAGTCTTAGCACTAACGGCTGCTGTTTCATTGTTGTATAGTCTGTCGCAAAAACTGCACTTACGTAAAATAATCACTTTTGTCTCGGTTGTCTTTTTTGGAACAACCGCTCTTTACTATATTGGTGGTGAAATAAAACGTTTAAGTCCCTATGTTGGCCAACAAGGAATAACATGGGGCTATGCTCTTCAATTCATGGACCCCATGGTTGTCTTTGGCATCATCATTGGTGTTTTTTTTTCCATCATTCAATTCGTAACAACCCTTCCCCCTAAAAGTAAGGTCAAGCGTGCAAAAAAAGGTATTTTTGGTGAGGCCGCTTGGATGAATTTAAGAGAGGCAGCAAAAATCTTTCCTGCCAATGGGCAAATTGTTGTGGGTGAAAGATACCGTGTCGATCAAGATAATGTGTGCAACATTCCCTTTGCACCTGGCAATAAAACAACATGGGGAAAGGGTGGAACAGCCCCTTTGCTAACCTTTAATCTTGATTTTGGTTCAACTCATATGATCTTTTTTGCTGGTTCTGGTGGCTATAAAACAACAAGTACAGTAGTTCCTACGTGTTTAACCTATCCAGGGTCTATTATTTGTCTTGATCCTTCAACAGAAGTTGCCCCAATGGTCAAATTTGCGCGTCAAAAAATGGGAAATAGAAATGTCATTGTTCTCGATCCTAACTCATTGTTAACAAAAAACTTTAATGTCATCGATTGGCTTTTAGACGACAGCGTACCACGCACACAACGCGAAGCAAATATTGTAAGCTTTTCAAAGTTGCTTCTTACAGATAAAAAATCAGATAATTCTTCAGCGGAATATTTCTCAACACAAGCCCATAATCTATTAACAGCTCTTCTTGCTCATGTTGTATTTTCTGATGAATATGAAGACAGCGAGCGCAATTTAAAAACATTGCGTGGTATTCTCTCTCAATCAGAAACAGCTGTTGTTAATCAATTACGCATGATTCAAGAAACAACACCTTCTCCTTTTATTCGTGAAATGGTTGGTATTTTTACAGAAATGGCAGAGCAAACCTTTTCAGGGGTTTATACCACCGCCTCAAAAGACACCCAATGGCTTTCTTTATCCAATTATGCAGATCTTGTCTGCGGAGATGATTTTTTTTCCTCAGATATTACCAATGGCAATACAGATGTTTTTCTCAATCTCCCCGCAAGCATTTTAAACAGTTATCCAGCTATTGGACGTGTGATTATTGGCGCCTTTCTCAATGCCATGGTTACAGCAGACGGTAACTATAAAAAGCGTGTTTTATTTGTCTTAGATGAAGTTGATCTTTTAGGCTATATGAATATTTTAGAAGAAGCCCGCGACCGTGGACGTAAATACGGTACATCCTTGATGCTCTTCTATCAATCCTCTGGCCAGTTGGTCAACCACTTTGGAGAAGCAGGAGCACGTTCATGGTTTGAAAGTTGTTCCTTTGTCAGCTATGCTGCCATTAAAGATCTCCAAACTGCCAAAGACATTTCAGAACGCTGTGGCCAAATGACCGTTGAAGTAACCGGAACAAACAAATCAAGAGGTTTATCTTTAGGAAAGAGTTCATACAACGTCAATTACCAACAAAGAGCCCTGATTTTACCCCACGAAGTTATTCAAGAAATGCGTCAAGATGAACAAATTATTCTGATGCAAGGACAACCCCCTTTACGTTGTGGTCGAGCGATCTATTTTAGAAGAAAAGAAATGTTAGCCGCAGCTGCAAAAAACCGCTTTGCTCCACAAAAGAAAAACTAAAAAACACCCTCTAATGGAGGCAATGCATCAAAACAAAAACATCAAAGGATAAAAGCAGAGATTCTATCTCATAAAAGCCTATAAAGAAGGAATTCCCGCTTGATACAACAAGAAAAATATGGGGAAAAGTCTTTAAATGATGGTATTATGCCTGTGCTTACCAATGCCAATTTTCTTTATAAAGCACTCTCCTCATCTCCAAATAATAAATACCAATCATATCTATGCCTTGAGAATCCTATCAGGAAACTTTTGAAGGCACCGCTTTTATAGGGAAATTTTTCTACAAAAAAATTAAAAGACAATATGCATGAAAACAACCCAAATGAACCATTCTCTCTCAGTAAAAGAAAAAAGTGCCAAGATAAAGATTGATACACTCAAAAACACCTACGAATTTGAGGGATTTTTTCCTCACCCAAGTCTCAACATCTCAAAACAATATGCGTGGGGGATTTTCAAACAAAAAGTTTAACACACTCTCATAGACAATGTAACATTATAAGGAATATAACAATGCCCAAAGCAAAAGAAAAAACAAAAGGAATTCCCTCACCCCATAATTATATCTATCTTGGTACCCAAATTCTCAAAAATAGATATGGAGAAACAGATTTAAAACGTTTTCTGGAAAAATGCTCACATGATAGGCAAAAAGCCATGATCAATCTGCGTGCAGAACCCCTGCCAGAATATTTTAATTCAACTTATCTATGCCATATCCACCAACAATTGTTTAAAAATACCTTTGTATGGGCTGGACATCTGCGCCATATCCCCTTCGCATTTACAGACGATAGCATTGCCGCCATGCCAGAAATGAAAAGAATGGAATGGGGCAATAATTTTGCAACCGGTGAAGAAATCCCTGAACTCTTACAAAAATTAGATCAAACGCTTGCCGAAAAAGACAATTTGCAAGGCTTAACACGCGAAGAATTTGTCAAGGAAGCAACGAGTCTATTTTATTCTCTTCACAAAATCCACCCATTCATAGATGGCAATGAGCACACAGAACAAGTCTTTTTTGAAAATCTTGCCAAAGCTGCAGGACATCAGCTTGACTTTTCGCTTGTCACACAAAAACGTATGATGGCTGCCTGTAGCGAAGCAATGCAATATAGCAATACACAACTGTTGAAAGATCTTTTTGAGGATATCTCCAATCCCCCCAAAATACGTCTTTTAAAAGAATTTATGGACCACATAAACAATACGGGACGCAACGTGGATGATCGCCTTGTTATGGCAACAAAGGCAGGAGAAACCTATATAGGAACTTATAAAGGTTGTTATTCAGAAGGTTTTATACTCGATATGCAAGGAACTTACATCATTGGTAGCAAAGATGATCTCACACCAGAACGATTAAAAACACTAAAACCTGGTGATATCATTACCTTTACCGCCCCCAACAGCAAAGAGCTTGAAAACACGCTTATTCCAAAAGAAACATTAGCGCCTCTCACAAAAAGTGAATGTGCCAAAACAGTTGCGCTAGATAGTTACGTTCTCAAAGCTCAAAAGCAAGTCCGAGCTTACGCAAAAGCTGTTTATGGTGACGCAAACGTATTAAACGAACAGATAGAAGAGATTATTAAAAATCCAGAATTAGGCAGACAGTTTGCTAATCAGATTAAACAGGCACCGCACTCTGTTTCTCCTCTTGCAGGTTTTAGTATATGCGGTCTACAAAATCCGGCACGTGTACACGCTCGAAATTATCTTGATGTGTTCTCTCTTGCAATTGAGAATTATGTGTATACTGTAGAAGCTACCTATAATATAGTCACTCGAGACCATAAAATTAAACAAGAACGCCTTGGAAAAGCGGTAGAGAATCCCAGTCAAAACTTGCAAAATATTTTTGCTTTATCACCGGAAAAACAAAGAGAAATCTTGTCTCAATCTCCTCAATTACACCAAGAGCTCCGTACTTTTATAAACAGTTTAGAACATCGTCTCTCATCAAACGAATGTAGTGCGATCACAAATAAAGATTATGAAACACTTGCACAAAGTATTGGTATATCAGAACAGAAAGCACGAGAAATTACCGACATTGTTCAAAAAGCAAGGAACACTCATAGCCAATTCTACACACGCACACAAAATCGTTCAAATACACTTGCTATGGCCAACTAAAAATATGAAACTTTGTTTTTTTGATTTAAACACCTATGTGAAAGAGATATTTTAATATTCTTATCATACATGCAAAAAACAGACTACTTAAGCGCCCTACCACCAATTTTGCACATAGCATATACACCATGTCCAAAGCAATTGGACAGGATAATTGTTAATTCCTTTTAAACGTCATGATTACTACCAACGAAAGCTACAAAAGCCTATTTTATTTGTCTTAGATGGAGTCGATTTTCGTGGTTATATGAATATTTTAAAAAGAGCACTCATTTTACCCCACGAAGTTATTCGAGAAATGCGTCAAGATGAACAAATTATTCTGATGCAAGGCTCCCCTTCGCGATGTGGTTGCGCCATCTATTTCAGAAGGAAAGAAATGTTAGCCGCAGCTGCAAAAAACCGCTTTGCTCCACAAAAGAAAAACTAACTTCTTATTACGAGATCTTGACTATGAAAAGACCAACCACAAAAACAACATACATTTCTATTTTTTAAAAACCCGTTAACAAAAAGTTTTTGACCGCTTCTTCATACATAAGGAAAACATGATAAAAAATCCGTGTTTTTTCCTTTTTGTATTTTGTGTATCGTTTTACCAATACCCATCGTCTTTACAAGAAAGTCCCCCCCCTCAAATCACCTATAACCAAACCAACATTTCCACTTGAGAGCGTTCTGAAAATACATTCCTACAAAGCTTTTTGTTTATAATTTATCCCCTACAAACAAGCAAAAACATTTCACAACGCTAATCACCAATATCAAGACTTAAGAAAAAAAAACGGTTGATCTTTGAGACAACAACTCTCAAAACACCTACACTCAAGAACATCGATTTTTCCCAAAAAATATTTAAGATATACATCAAAATGAATAAATCATTCTTATACAAGCTTTTCCCTCTTTACGATATCATAAAGTGTTCTATTTTAATGATAAAGCGCTGAAAAAGGCTTTTCTCCCCAACCAAAGAAAGGGTTTCCTCTCTTATGGATCTTAAAGCAGCGCAATATAATAAGAGCAACAATACAAAAATAAAAAACATTTTGTTGCAAAAATACACAAAAGAGATGTTCGTATGGCAAGATATTCATATGGAACAATAAGAAAAACATAATGGAGAAAAATTTTTGATGACTGCTTTTGCCCATAGATTCACCAATCTGAGAGCTGTGTATGAAAAGTACCAGCACCATCCGCTAACCAAGAGCGATTACACCCGCTATATCCACGCTCCTCATCAAAGCGCTCTTGCAAACAACTTTGTTAAAGGAAAAAAACAATTTTAAGCAACATTTTTCTTTTTGACCTCTTCCTTACACCTCAAAAAACGAAGATTTTACCCAGAGTCAATTTATAGAAAATCCATTTTCTGACTACTTATGGGATTCATATCAGCGTCCTAAATACCAGCATTTTACAGTACAAGATAATAAACAAAGGAAACATCAGAAAAGCTTTTCAAAAGCATCACAAAACGATTGATACATCCCATACACTGGAGGGAAAAGTGCTCCCTCTCATAACAACCAAAATCTCAAAAGAATACGCGAAGGGGAATTTTTCACATGCAGCGTTTAAGACGCTCATCAACCACCACCCTACCTACTTAGGAGAGATTACATGTTAGAGCAAAATTATCTATATAAAGGAACCAAAACACTCAAAAATAAATATGGCATCAAAGACCCTAAAAAACTGTATCAACGCAGTACCCATGACGTCACTAAAGCAGCCGTAAATTTTCGCCATGAACCACCCCCACAAAAATTTGATGCTTCCTATCTAAAACTAATCCACTGGAGCCTCTTCTACGAAACTTTTGAATGGGCGGGCCACACCCGCGATACATCCTTTACATTTGAAGACGGCACCTCTGCCCATATGCCGGCGATGCGTCCCAAAGGTTATGAAATTCCTTTTGCTATTGGAACGCAGATTCAAAAAGAACTCACACAACTCGAAAAAATACTTAATGAAAAGAACAATTTAAAAGGTTTATCGCGCCAAGAATTTGCTGAAAATGCCGCTGAAGTTTTTATGGCGCTAGAGCACGCACATCCTTTTAGAAAAGGCAATGGGCGCGTCAATCGAATGTTTATGGAAAAACTTGGACAAGCCGCAGGACATACCATTGACTTTTCTTTCATCACAAAAGGACGCATGACAGCAGCTTGTATTGAAGCCATGCAATATGGCAATCCCCAACCGATGAAAGATCTTTTTGAAGATATCACGCATCCGCAAAAATCCCTTGTTTTAAAAGAATTCATCTCCCAAATGAGAAACGCTGGATTGGATGAAATTAACAATCGTGTTGTTGTTGCTGCAAAAGAAGATGTAACCTATGAAGGCATCTTTAGAGGTTTTTCAGCAGAAGGTTTTGTCATGGAAGTAGAGGGAGCTTTCGTCGTCGGACACAAAGATGATCTTCCCCCAGAACAAGTCAAAACATTACAAAACGGTGCCCGCCTCTGCTTTCAAAAAACCAACGTTCAAAGCTTAAAAGAAACACTGATCCCAAAAGAAACATTAGCCCCTCTTACCGATGAAGAGTTATTTGAAAGGATTTCAAATGACGCTTATGTTGAAGGGAGCCGAAAAGAAATCGAAAATTTATCAAAGACTGTTTATGGTAAAACCCACACCTTAAAGACAACATTAGATATCATAACGGTAGCTCCAAACTTAGGAAATCAGTTTGCCGATGAAACTTTACAAAACCCTCAATCAATTTCTAAATTTGCTGGGAGTAAAATACTTGGCATGAAAAGTTCAAATCGCAGACAAGCCGAACAGGCTGTTCCACAACTCAGCCAAGCCCTTAAAAATTATGGCGCAATAACACAACAAACAAAAGATGCAATTCTAGAGCAACACCAAAGAGAACAAAATCGCCTGAACCACACTGTCGAAAAACCTAGAAAAAATTTACAAAACCTTTTTGCCTTACCAGAAGAACAACAAAGGGAAGCTTTATTGCATTCTCATTCACTGCGACAAGAACTCCATACCTTTTCACGACAACTACACAATCGTCTATCCTCAGAAGATCGTAAAGCCATACAAGAAAAAGACCATACCAGACTAGCGTGCCTCCTTGGGACATCGGAAAGCAAAGCAAAAGAAATTGCGAATACAGTAAAGAACACCCAAGAAGCACAATGCCAAGCTCGCAGCTTGAAAGTTAGTCGTTCCTCATCGCTGGCTCTTACCGGCTAAAAACGCGTAAACTTTTGCCTTCCAACAGAACTCTTTATGCCAATCATTTTATCTCCATTGCGCCCACCAATTGTTTTAAAATGTTACAAAAGATAGTCCTAAAAATGAATCCTATAATTTACTATAACTTATTGATAATATTTCATAAAAAAACTGTATAAAAGACATAAATATCCATTACATATCAATATGAATAGCGTGAAGTCTTTGGAGACCATTCAGTTTGATATTCTTCTTTTGTCCTAAAAAATATCAAAAAAGTGGGGAATGCGCCAAAGAGGTTTTCTAAAAATATTGAAAGGAAACAGCCATGAAAAAAAGTCATCCACAACCAGCTCCCCAGAACCCAGAAGCTCTATACGCACAAGTGGATAAATCACAAAGAAGCGGAGGTCGGCGCATACCAAGCGAAGCATCTCCTTACGACAGACCGAGAGGGAGAACAAATGAGCAAAAAAATTCTCCCTACAATACACCAAGAACAGGTGCATATAACACGCCCCCTTCTCAACAGCCACTAGGAACTATCTATGCCCCCCAATACCCATTAGGAGCTACCCATGCAGCGGTTGGCAGAGGTTCGCGTGAGCCTTCTCCGGAAAACCCTACAAATCCCTATGCAGTCGTTAATCTAACATCGGGTGAAACAGAGTTCCAAGAACAAAGAAACCCCCTCTACGATACATCGAGGGAAAGTACTCAGGATTTGCAACGTTCCCCAAAACCAGAGGAACATCTTTATACCGAGCCTGATTTTAGCAAAAATAGTAGACGCTCTCCTCAAAAACCACTAGAATCTGTCTATGCAAAACTTGGCATGGGCGCTGAAGACGGTCAAGAACCTCAAAAACCAGAACATCTCTACGCAGAGCTTGATTTTGGTGCAAATGGTGGACTCTCTCCCCATAAACCACTCGAATCTGTCTATGCAACTGTTGGCATGGGGGCTGAAGGCGGGCAAGAGTCCCAACAACGAGAAAATCCCATCTATCAAGGTGTTGGCAGAGGAGCAACACCCCCTCCCAGAACCCCAAAAGATGTGGTTACAACAAAGCTTTTACAAAGCAGAGAATTTCAACATGGTATAAGAGTAACCCAAGAATGGTGCACAGTTGTTTATGGTAACGCACATGCTTTGAATGAACCACTTGCTCAGATTCTTGACGATCCCAAGAATGCAGAAAGAGTCTTATGGGACCTTGCAGAACATCCTGAAAGCCCTGCTAAGCTCGCTGGTAGGCAAGTGCTTGGCGTAAAAAGCCCCAATCGCAGAGCAGCTGAAGATGGTTTTTCTCCCCTTTGCTCAGCTCTTGAGAAGCATATACGTACGGTACAAAAGCTCCATAAACAGTTTACACGTGAACAGGAAAGAGATCAAAGACAAGAAAGTCCAGAAAGAGACGCAGAACACAGACACCACCACCACCATCATCGTCACGCAAGAGGACAAGAACAAAATAGTCCAGAGCACAGCCCACAACGACAAAGACATGGAGAAAAAGGAATGGCTTATGCCATATAAGTGGACATAAACGTAAAAACAGATAGTTTTTGTTTTTCATGTAATCTTTTTTTCAGTGAGTTTCTTGGTGCAAATCATTTTATCGTGATTGCACCAAGAGTTGTTTTAAAATATTACAAAAAATAGTTCTAAAAAAGAATCCTATAATTTATCATAACTTATTGATAAAATTTCATAAAAAAACTGTATAAAAGACATAAATGTTCATTACATATCAATATTGAATAGCGCGAAATCTTTGGAGGTCATTCGGTTGGATATCTTCCTTATATAAAAGTTATCAAAACTAAAAGTGGGGAATGCACCAAAGAGGTTTTCTAAAAATATTGAAAGGAAATATGTATGAAAAAACATCATTCACATCCTTCTGCAAATCCAGAAGCCCTCTATGCAACAGTTAATAAACCAAACAGAGGAAACCAGCGCACCCAAAACCAAGAAGAAGAGCTAATATACGCATCAGTTAGCGAAATTGACCCTCTTTCAAGAGGGAGACACCCTAAGCAAAGACAGCGAGAAACTGAAACCGATTACACAACGGTTGCTCCCCCAAAACGTGAAGAGGAAGTTCTATACGCATCAGTGAGCAGCGTTTCTCCTCTTTCAAGAGGGAGACATCCTGATCGGGGAAGAGAAAGTCCTGAAACCGACTATACAACGGTTGCTCCGCACCAAAGAGGAAGATCTCCATCTTCCCTCACAACGGAGCAAATAACTGTCATACTTTTAAAAGATCCACATGTTAAAGCATATGGGGAAGAGGTCATACATTGGGGTGCAACTGTCTATGGAAAGGACAATATTTTTCAGAAACACTTGCAAGACATACTTACAGATCCCCGTAAAGGAAAAGACCTTTCAAATCAACTTGCTGAAAATCCTGAGTCTATACATAAGCTTGCGGGCCACCAAACACTTGGCATAAAAAGCCAAGCACGAAGAGCAGCTGAAGATGGTTTTAGATTGCTCGTTGATGCCGTTGATGGTTATACGAAAGCTGTAGAAAACGCAAAAGAACAGCTATTGCAAACCCCTCTAGCGGAACAAAGACGCCATCATCACCATCATCATCATCGTCATCACGAAAGAGGACAAGAACAAAATAGTCCAGAACACAGTCCACAACGACAAAGACACGGAGAAAAAGGAATGGCTTATGCCATGTAAAGGGGCGTAAACATAAAAACAGATAGTTTTTGTTTTTCATTTAATCTTTTTTTCAGTGAGTTTCTTGGCGCAAATCGTTTCATCGCGATTGCGCCAAGAATTGTTTTAGAATGTTACAAAAAATAGTCCTAAAAATGACGCCTGTAATTCACGATAAATATTGATAACTTATTGATAATATTTCACAAAAAAACTGTATAAAAGACACAAATATCCATTAAGCTGATTGCAAATAGCGCAGATCTTTGGAAGCTCATTCAGCTCGATATTTCTTTTGTCTCAAAGCGATCCAAGCATAAAAGGCAAGAATGCACCAAAGAGGTTTTCTAAAACAATTTTTGAAAGGAAACATGCATGAAAAAAAAACACCCTCATCCTTTTCCATCCTCTTCAATACAAGAACTTATAAAGCTCTATGAACAAGCGGCGGCAGAGGTCTCAGGCGCTGCAGCCCCCCTTCCTAAAGAAACGCCTTCAAAAAGCAAAAGACTGTCATCCATACCGGAAGAAGATGAGGAAAGACAATCTCTTTTAAGCGAAGAAACTGTATATGCATCAACAAATCCAACAGCTTCGTTAACAAGAGGCGGCTCTACCAAAAGGCAGAGAAAACCTGAAACGACACACGCAACAATTCCTTCACAAGCAGCATTACAAAGGGCAACAAGAGTTCTCTCAGAGGAAGAGATCATTCTATTGCTTCCACACCATTCATTGGTTCGAACCTATCAAGAAGAAATCCAACATTTATCCGCAAGTGCCTATGGTAACCCAAACATTTTGCAAGAAAAAATGCAGGAAATTCAAAGAAATCCCGCTGCAGGAGAGGAGCTCTCATGGCGCATGGCAGCCCATCCTGAAAGTCTTGCTAAACTTTCCGGCACCAGCATGTTGGGCTTTAAAAATCGAGTGCGTAGACAAGCGGAAGAGAGTTATTCCGCTCTCAGTATCACCATTGATTGTTATACAGAAGCTGTAAAACAGGCAAGAGAGAGCCTCGTACAATCTCCAGAGAAAGAACTCAAAAACTATGAACGCTTTATGGGGAAGGAAGCCGTCGCTGAACTTCTAAAAAAACCGGATCATCGTGAAAAAGAAACGCTTTCAGAGACAGAAATTTCTACCCAAATTCAACAACATTCAAAAGTCAGAAGACACCATGCCCAAATCCAATATTGGTGTAAAGTTGTTTTTGGTAACGCAAACATTTTGCAATCACAAACAGACGAGCTTTTCCAAAACCCTGAAACAATAGAAGCACTCGCACAACAACTTGCCGGAAATCCTCAATCTTTTCACAAGTACGCTGGTCGTAACTTTTGTGGCTTCAAAAATAAAGCACGCAGACATGCTGAAGCGGGTCTTTCTCACCTCATTGACGCCACTGACAATTATGCAACAGCTGTAACACAAGTAAGAGAGAGCCTTTCAAAAACTCAGCAGGCAAAACAAGAACACGATGAAGCATCTTCTGACAGAGCGCAAAATTTGCATCAACAACAAAGCGTCTCACAGTCTGCTCAACGCCCTGAGCCTTCAATAGTAACGCATGAAGGAGCAACACCCTCTACGCAACAAAGAGAAACAGATATTCGTCCTCGTAAAACTGCCGCCCCAAAAGCGATGGCTTTTGCCAGCTAAACAGACATAAGTTTTCACGTTGAATCTAACGTCTTGGCGCAACACAGGAAAGAGGTGTTTGCGCCAAGAAAGAGAGAAAATTGAAACAAAATTTATTTTTCCGTCCCTTAACCCAAACACTGGAGAAAACAATCTTTAGAGAATGATTATGATCTGAGCCAAGAGAGTCAAATCATGCGAAGCCATTCAGTTTCATATCCTCTCTCATAAAAGCAAATGAAAAAGCATAAAACAGAATAAAAACCAACGTACATTTTTAAATAGTATTTAAAAACAATATTGGAAGAGTTTGAAAGGAACATGCATGAAAAAAAGAAATCCCTCCCCTTTTATCACCGAAATGATGGAAAAATTTCAACAACCGGCTGAACAATCCCCCACCAGAACCCCTCCTTCCCAAGTTTCTCAAAGTTTGCCAAAAGCAACTGTAGAAAAACGCCCAGAAAATTTATCCCCCCACCCAAAGGTTGCGCCACCGCCACCCCCCCGCATGAGAGCAAACACTCAAACCAGCACAATGCTTCCTAACGCCAAAAACCAAGAGACGCCTCCCCCACAAAAAAAAGCAGCTCCACCAAAACCTCCGCGTGTAAAAGAGAGACAACAACATAAACAAACAGTTCAAGAGTCCCCCTCCCTACAGACAAAAGTGGCTCCGCCCCCTCCTCCACGCATGAGAGAAAAAACACAAACCAGCACAACAATCTCCAACTCAAAAAACCAAGAAAGCTCCTCCACGCACACAAAAGCAGCTCCACAAAGACCCCCGCGTGCAAAAGAGAGGCAACAACATAAACCAACAGTTCAAGAGTCCCCCTCCCTACAGACAAAAGTGGCTCCGCCCCCGCCCCCACGTATGAGAGAAAAAACACAAACCGGCACAAAAATCACCAGCTCACAAATCCAAAAACATTCCTCTCCGCACACAAAAGCAGCTCCACAAAGACCTCCACGCGCAAAAGATAAGCAACAAAACAAAACAACAGCTCAAGAGGGAGAACATCTCTATGCAACGCCTGCTCCGCAAACACCCCCACGCATGAGAGACAGAGTGCAAAACAGCACAAAAATTCAAAATCCTGAAACACACGAACCAAGTGTTAGACCCAAAATATCATCACATATGAAAGTCAGGCAGCAAAGCAGTTCATCATCACAAGACAGTGGAACATATGCCGTCCCGCCTTCAAGAAAACCGCACCGTATACAAAACAGAAAACAAAGCGATACTGTCGTCCCAAAAACTTCCTCTCCACACACAGCAATTGAACAACCAAAACCGTCTCACGAACAAAAACCATCTATTAATACAATGGAAAGAGAGCTATTGCTCGTAGCATATCAAGAAGAAATACGATTTTTGAGTGAAAAGGTTTATGGCGAACGGCTTATTTTAAGTGAAAGAATAGAAGCAATCAAAGAAAACCCCGATATGGGAGAACAGCTCTTATGGGATGTTACAGAACGGCCTAAGTCTATTTCTAAGCTTGCTGGTAGAAAAGTTCTTGGCATAAAAAATCATGCGCGCAAACAAGCTGAAGAAACTCTTCCCACCCTATGTGCTGCTATTAACGGTTATGTGTATACTTCAAAATATACAAAAAGTGAAAATATTTCTCAAGGTCCTCACACGGAACAACAACATCAGCGACAAGCACAGGAGGAAGAGCTAACAAATCAACATTTACAAAATCCGCTCAATTCAGAAAAGAAAATAAAGCCTCTCTCAAATGAGGAAATTGCCCGCAGAGTTCAACAAGATCCATCGGTTCAATATGGTCAAAGAGAGATCCAATATTGGTGCCAAATTGTTTATAAGGATCCATTTATTTTGCAATATAGACTAGAAGATATGCACAAAATTCCAGATATAGGAGAAGAAATTGTATTTCAAATTGAAAAGGATTGTACATCTTTTGCTCCTCTTGCTGGTAAGCAAGTCCTTGGCGTAAAAAATGGAGCACGCAAAGCCGCTGAAGAAAATCTTCCTACTCTTTGTACCGTCATTAAGGAGTATGCTGAAACTGTAAAACAGTTAAGAGAAACCATTGTGCAAAACCATCAGGCAGAACAACAAAAACGTTATCAACCACCTACCGATTTCGATAAAAAATTACAAAAGCAGCAAAGCTTATCGCAGCCCCTGAAGCTGCCTGAACGCTCAACAGCAAAGCGGCATAAAGAGGTTACAGAAACTTCTAGACAAGAAGACCAGCCGCAGGTTCGACCGCGCAGAGCCGAAACATCAAAAGCAATGGCTTTGTCGTGATAAATCTCCTAATTGTTGGCTTTTTATCCAAAACTTTGGTGCAATTATCTTGCCAAGATTGCATCAAAGACGGTGTGTGAAATACAGAAAACTTTGAATAAGACACCCCATTATTTTACAGAATTCATTGATAAAATTTCACGATAATACTTCAAAATTATAAACTTTAACTTTGTTCCATGCGAATAAGGTCAATTTTTTCAATCATTCAAATAGGCATTCTTCTTTGAAGAAAACGCTATGAAAATAACATAAGGCAAAAAATGTAAACAAAGAAGATTTCAAAAAATAATGTTACCATTTGAAAGGAAATATGCATGAAAGAAAACACAGAACATTGTGCCTCCTCTACACAGGAAGAATTGCAAGAACAACACTCTGTAATTAATGCAGCCATTTCAAAGCAAATCAATGAAGAAGCGCAAAATTTTTTCTACCCCAATAGCAAAGTGCTTAAAAATAAATACCGCATCAAAGATAACGAAATATTAAAAGAATGCTGTTCTAATGATGTAAAAAAAGAAATGATAAAACTGCACCAAGAACCTCTACCAGAGCAGTTTAATGCCTCTTATCTAAAATACCTTCATCAACGCCTCTTTTCCCATGCATTTGAATGGGCCGGACAAACACGCGAAAAGCCTTTTACATTTGAAGATGGCACTGTTGCTTCTATGCCCATTTTGAAAAGAAAAGAGTTTACAAAAACTTTTGCGATTGGCAGAAAAATACAGGAGGGACTAGAAAAGTTAGATAAAACGCTTGCTGAAAAGAATAATTTACAAGGCTTAACGCGCGAAGAATTCGTTGAACAAGCAGCTGGTATAATGATAGATTTGCACCACTTGCATCCTTTCAGAGAGGGCAATAGGCGCACAAAGAGACTGTTTGTTGAAAAACTCTCTCAAGCAGCAGGACATGAGCTAGACTTTTCTCTTGTGAGCAAAAAACGTAAAGACTTTGTCCGCGCCGCTGCCATGGAACATGGCAACCCAGAGCCTATGAAGCATCTTCTTGAGGATATCTCAAATCCAGAAAAATTGCTCCTATTACGAGAATTCACCAACTCTATGAGAGAGCTTGGATTAGATGAAAAAAATTATCATCTCGCTGTCGTTGCAAAAGAAGGAGAAACCTATCATGGTACCTATAGAGGCAGTGGACCCAATGGCTTCATGCTTGATGCCAACGGCATTTTCATCTTGGGAAATAAAAAAGATCTCACCCCAGAGCAAATACAGACATTAAAAATCGGTGACGCCCTCTCCTTTACAGCACCAAAAGTTCAAAAACCAGAAAAAACCCAGAAAAAAACATTGCTTCCAGAAGAAAAAGAAGAAAAAAGAGCCACTCTTAAAAACGATGAAATAACTGAAAAGAGCAAAGACAAAACATCCATTCAAACAAAGAAAAAGGGAAAATCCTATTTTTCACCATGGATTGCCTCTCATGTTTTACATGACAGCGTTGAAGTTATGCCCAAAAGTTTGCAAGCACAAGAAAAAGAACAAATGGCACAACCAATTGTTCAATCGGCTTCCGCTATGAGGCAAATGCAAAAAGATTTTCAAAAAAATATTTTACAGAGCAGTAATACAGCGACAAATGATCCAATATCTGTCAAAATGACAAAGGAAACACGCTCTGATCATCCAGAAATAGAAAAACAGCCTATCAAAAAAGCAATGGCATACTGGGATACTGGTACAAGAAAAACGGACACCATCCCTCTCACCTTACAGGAGAAATTATCATCACCACCTGAAACCGAAGAAAATAAGACAATACACCGTAATTTCTTTTACCCCAATAGTATCACCTTAAAGAATAAATATGGAATAAAAGACTACGGAAAATTAAAAGTGCAATGTGCCCATGATACAACAAAAGCAATCATTCATCTGCGCCAAGAAGCACCACCACAAAAACTAACCTCCACATATCTCCAATATATTCATCACACCCTATTTAAAAATACTTTTGAATGGGCCGGACAAACACGCGAAAAACCATTTACATTTGAAGATGGTACCGTTGCTTATATGCCAATGATGAAAAAAGCTGGTATTTCTTTTGCCTCAGCAAAACAGATACAGGAGGGTCTAGAAAATTTAGATAAAACACTTGCTGAAACGAATAGTTTAAAAGGCTTAACCCGCGAAACATTTATTGAACATGTCACTGAAATGTTGATACAACTCAACTATACGCATCCTTTCAGAGAAGGTAATGGACGCACACAACGAATGTTTTTTGAAAAACTTGGGCAAGTTGCTGGCCACACACTCGACTTTTCTCTTGTAACAGAAAAACGCATGAATCTTGCCAGCATTGCATCGCTAAAACATAAAGATAAAGAAGAAATGAAACATCTGCTTGAGGATATCTCAAATCCAGAAAAAATACTTATTTTAAAAGAATTCATGGACAGTATGAAACATATCGGGCTTGAGAGTATTCATCATCATCTTATTATAACAGCAAAAGAAGGTCATACCTATAAAGGCTTTTACAGAGGCAGTGGACCCAATGGCTTTATGCTTGATGCTAACGGAACTTTCATCTTGGGAAATAAAAAAGATCTCACCCCAGAGCAAATACAGACATTAAAAATCGGTGACGCCCTCTCCTTTACAGCACCAAAAATTCAAAACCAGCAAGAAGTGCTTATCCCCGCACAAACAATAGCCCCCCTTACCAACAATGAAATTGCCACAAGGATAAAAAACAACGTTTCCATTCAAGCAAGAAGAAAAGAAATAGAAACTTTGTGCCAAATCATTTATGGCAATCGTCATATTTTGCGGGAAAGAATTGAGATGATCCATGAAAATCATACTGAAGGAGAACAACTCACCTATCAAATTGCCACCTCTCCCCAATCTATTTCTAAGCTTTCTGGTAGCAATGTATTTGGCATAAAAAACAACGCGCGCGCCCATGCTGAAGCAAATACTTTGCCCCTCTGTAGAGCCATTGATCGTTATATCAATATTTCTAAACAAACAGAAAGAGACATTCTCCATACCCATCATGTAAAACAAAGGCGGTGTGAACAGTCGGTAGAAATCCCTAAGGCTTGGATGAAAAATCTCCTTTCCTTGTCAAAAGCACAACAGCAAGAAACGTTATCAAACTCTCCTGAATTAAGGGGGGAGATAAGGGCTTATATCAAAAAAATCAATGAGCGCTTATCTTCAAACGAGCATGAAGCTATAAAAGAAAATAATCCTGAAAGACTTGCGAAGAGTCTTGGCACATCAACCATTAAAGCAAAAGAGATTATGGAAATAATCAAGCAGATAAAAGAGATAGAACAGCATATACAACCCATGTATTTTTATAACCATAAATTCGATGAGCGCTTCGCACCAAACCAGTATCAATCTATAAAGAAAAACAATGAAAAAAAATGTTCCAACACGCCTGATAAAGAAGCAATTAAAGTGCAAAAAATGACAGAAAACGTCAATCAGAGTCCCAAAAGACAAGAAAATATTCAACCTCACAAAACGGCGCACGCAAAAGCAACGGCAATGAATGTCTAAAAGGTTCATAAACTTTAACTTTTTCGCCCCCTCTGGTAAAAATGATAGCCTTTATCCCCTTGCCTTCATCGGCAAATCAATCGCACCTCAACGAGAATGGAAACCATGAGAGAGCAACTTTATCTTATTTTCTCAGATTTTATCCTCATCAACTGTGAAAAGAAACCTGAACAAGAAAAATGCTGTTGAAAGATCATGTCTTCCTATCCTCTTGTTTATGTAATCTCTAAAATGGGAAGGCAGCCACATTTGGGGAGAACATAAAGCCGTAAAAGTGAAAAGTAATCACCAGCTTTACCATCACCTTTTAGCTTAGCCTTACGACTTTTTAAAACATCTAAAGCGCTGTTTTTTTTTAATAATGAATAAATAATGGAAATTACGTATTGCTCCACGCTTTTATTTTATTTGCATTCTTTTAATAGGGTCACACCCCTCACATAAAACAGAACGGCATTGGGTTGCACTATTCACGACATCACACCATAAAGAGAAATTATCATTATATATCCCTACATGTCTCTTCAAACTGTTATGATATCACTCCCATATTTCAGTTTGAAAAAGAAATTTTAATTATTTTATGGCAACAATAAAAATTTTAATGCAACAGTAAACAAGGAGCATAAAAAAAGTCTTCAAGCACCATTGTTGACAGAAAGATAAACACCGTCGTAAAACGCTTTCAAAAAGTATCCTTGATTAGGATAGAGATCAGATTTTTACGATTTAAAACGCTTTATTTCTCCTGTCATCGCTTCTCTTTTACAACAAAGTTGATATATCTTTATGACATTGATTAAAAAAATTGCAACAGTTGCTTCCGGAACCCTCATGAGCCGTATTTTTGGCTTCGTACGCGAAATGCTTATGGCAGCAGCACTAGGAACTGGTCCTGTTTCTGATGCGTTTAATGCTGCTTTCCGTTTTCCCAACACATTCCGCCGTTTTTTTGCTGAAGGAGCCTTTAATGCTGCTTTCATTCCTCTTTTTGCCAAAAAAATCACTGAAGATGGTCACGAAACGGCATGCAAGTTTGCAGAAGAGGTGTTTGGCGTTCTCTTTTCACTGCTCTTACTGTTAACGATTGCGATGGAACTCAGTATGCCTTTTTTGGTACGAACCATTATTGCTCCAGGTTTTACCGAAGATGCAACAAAGCTTAACGCTACAATTCATTTTACGGCGATCATGTTTCCCTATTTAACCTGCATGTCGCTTGCTGCCATGATGGGGGGCATGCTTAATGCACTGCGACGCTATTTTATTGCCGCCATTGCCCCACTCTTTTTAAACATTATTCTGATTGGTGTGCTTGCCTATGCTTGGATCTATAAACTTGACGCTTGGCATATCGGCTTAAATCTCTCTTGGGGTGTATTGGCAGCAGGTCTTATTCAACTCACCTTAATTGCCCTTGCTTTGCGTCAAAGTGGCATGAAAATTTCCTTCCGCCAGCCCCATTTAAGTCCTAATGTTCGTAAGCTATTAACTTTAGCATTCCCCGCAGCCATTACGGGTGGCATCACGCAAATTAATTTGCTTATTAATACCAATATTGCTTCTAGTCAATCGGGTGCTGTCTCTTCTTTGATGTATGCTGATCGTCTTTATCAATTGCCTTTAGGCGTAATCGCCATTGCCGTTGCAACCGTTCTTTTACCAGAATTAACACGCGCTTTGCGAAGTAAAAAGCATGAAGAAACCCACCATTTACAAAACCGCTCTATTGAATTAACGCTATTTTTAACACTTCCAGCATCCATCGCTTTTTTGCTGCTCTCCACTCCCATAGTCAGTTTACTCTTTGAGCGAGGACAATTTACCAGTCAATCAACACACCATGTTGCACAATTACTAGAGCTTTATGGACTAGGACTTCCAGCTTTTGTTCTTATTAAGGTCTTTATTCCTAATTTTTTTGCCCATGAAGATACCAAAACACCGATGATTTTTACAGGTATTTGCGTTTTTATCAATATCGGTCTCGCCTTAACATTATTTCCTATTCTATCTGCACGAGGCATTGTTATTGCTGAAATTACCTCTGGATGGGTCAACACACTGTTGCTTTGGGGGGTCCTTATCAAACGCGGTTATTGGAAATACGACTTCCAACTGATAAAGCGAACATTATGTCTCATGATGGCAACTCTTTTGAGTGCACTAGCCCTCTATTACGGATTGAATGTGCTTGGTTTTTTGTCTTTTCCTTTATCCTCACAAGCATCCTTTTTCTTGCGCGCGATCACCTTAGTAGGGATTATGCTCGGCATATTCTTGATCTATTTTAGTGCCTATTTTTTATTCAACACCCGTTCCTTTTTTCACACGCTTAAAAATTTGAAAAAACGCTCATAATATCTATACTTTGTCAAAAACAATAAAATGAATAACCTTAATTGAAGAAAGAGCACTCCTATGGATACCTTCACACCACTTGTCTTTTCCGGCATACAACCGAGTGGTCACTTACATCTTGGCAATTATCTTGGAGCCATTCAGCGTTGGGTTGAACTACAAAACTCTCATCACTGTCTCTATTGTGTTGTGGATATGCATGCGCTCACCGTCAACCCAGATCCCCTTACTTTACGCGAATCCACCAGAACAGTGACAGCAGCCTTTTTAGCCGCCGGTATTGATCCTCAAAAACATATTATTTTTAATCAATCACGTGTTTTTCAACATGCTGAACTCGCCTGGATTTTAAATTGTGTTGCCCGCATTGGCTGGCTTCAACGCATGACACAATTTAAAGATAAAGCGGGAAAAGATCGTGAAAAAGCATCCCTCGGGCTTTTTGCCTATCCCACTTTGATGGCTGCTGATATTTTAGTCTATCGTGCAACGCATGTTCCAGTAGGCGAAGATCAAAAACAGCATGTTGAACTCACACGCGATATTGCACAAAAATTTAACAACGACTATGCACAGCGTATTGCCGAATTAAATTTTGGCATCTCTATGCAAACAGATGAAGAAAAAAGACAAGGCTTTTTTCCTCTTCCAGAAGCACTGATTGGAACAACAGCCACACGCGTTATGTCTTTGCGCGATGGGACGAAAAAAATGTCAAAATCAGATCCTTCAGATTTTTCACGCATTAATTTGACCGATGACGCTGATCTTATCGCAAAAAAAATACGCAAAGCCAAAACGGATTCGGCTCCACTTCCCGATACCCTTGCCGCTTTAAAAGAACGACCAGAAGTAGATAACCTGCTTGGTATTTATGCCGCCTTTGCCAAAGTTAGCAAAGAAAAGATTCTTTTAGAATTTTCTGGTCAACAATTTTCGCATTTTAAAACAGCTCTAGCCGACCTTGTTGTCCATAAGCTTGCCCCTATAACAGAAGAATTACGTCGCCTTCATCAAGAAAGCGGTTATATCGACTCTGTTTTGCATGATGGCGCTAAACGTGCTAGTATGCTCGCAGAAGAAAATATGAAAAAAATTCGTGAAATTATTGGATTTTTGCAAGATACATAAAAATAATAAAACTAAAAACTGTAGAGAGCAAAAAAATCGTTTGTACAAAATAGAGAAAGTGCATGATTTCCAAACCCCAAAATCCGAAAAAAGAACCAAAGAAAAAAAACTTAGTTATTATCGATGAAACACCAGAGTGTCGGCGTGCCGTTGCGTTTGCCGCACAGCATGCCCAAAATACCAGTAGAACATTGGTATTACTTTGTGTCGTTGATAGTGTAGAATTTCAACATTTTCTGGGTGTAAACAACGTTATGCGTACAGAATCAAAGCAAAGTGCTCATAAAATATTAGGAGACATTGCCAGTGAAGTCCGCACCACCCATGCGCTTGAAACAGAAATAGTAGTGCGTGAAGGAAAAAAAATTGATGAGATTTCTAAACTGATCGACGAAGATAAAAGGATTGCACTGATTGTTTTAGCAGCCAGTGGACATACAGAAGGACCAGGACCCCTTGTTCAATTAATCGGGAATAAAGGAACAGCTTTTTCAATCCCTGTCATTGTTATTCCTAGCAATCTTGCCGATGAAGATATTAGATCTATTGCCTAAAAAATATAATATTCTACAATGTAAGATCTTCCCAAGCCTTCATTATAAAAGGAGAATCTATGTTTATTCAAACTGAAACCACCCCAAACCCTGCAACACTTAAATTCCTGCCAGGACGCGTGGTTCTTTCTGAGGGCGTATTAGAATTTCGTGACCGTGAAGAAGCAGCTAAAAACTCACCTTTAGCGGCTAAACTGTTTAATATTCCCAATATCAATGGTGTCTTTTTAGGTTATGATTTTATCACCGTAAGCAAAAAAGAAGGGGAATGGCAACATCTTAAGCCCGTCATTTTAGGCACAATTATGGAACATTTTCTATCCAATGAGCCAGTGATCACCACCAACGCCACAACACAAGCACAAACCCATGCCCTTAACGAAGAGTTTTATGACGAAAAAGATGCTGATATTGTCTTAACCATTAAAGAGCTCCTTGAAACACGTATCCGCCCCGCAGTTGCCAACGATGGTGGAGACATTACTTTTCGTGGATTTGAAAATGGTATTGTTTATCTCAATATGCGCGGCTCCTGCGCTGGATGTCCCTCTTCAACAGCAACACTCAAACATGGTATTGAAAATCTTTTACGCCATTTTATCCCTGAAGTTTTAGGCGTTGAAGCCATGCCACAATAAATGTTGAAGCCATGCCACAATAAATATTGACCTCAATAGGTAAAATAACCACACCGATTGCCCCTCTTCAACAGCGCTCAAACATGGAGTGCAAAAATCTTACGTCATTTTATTCCTGAAATTTTCGAAGTAAGCCATGCAGTCATAAAAATAGAGTACTGTTAAAAAAATCTGTCCAATAATGATACCTTCACTCACCTTTCACCTCCACATATGCCTTAAAAAGATTTCAAAGCCCCCTTTAAGAAGCATAAGTTATTTCAACAAACCAATCGTACACAGAAGTACAATGCATGGGTGTGCACTTTAAATTTATTTTGTTTTATAATCTTGTCATGCAATTTTAACGAGGAAAACACGACCTCGTTAAAAAAAAGAAAACCCAAAAAAGAAAACATTGTAAGATAGAGTGCTCATTTGCTCTATCTTTCTCAGTGCTTCCAACGACAAATCACGCAAAATACTTCTTGTAGCAAGCCGGCACCATCATCATATCTGCCAGCCCCTAATGATGCGACAGCTCTTTCATTAAGACGATTCATAAGAGTCATTTTTAATCCTTTCTTTCCTCATTTTTACCCACACGCCAGCCCCGCGTGTGGTGTGCAAGCAAGTGATTTTAATTGATTCAACATGGAACAGATTTGAAATGAGAGAATCCCACGTTATTCGGGGTTCTAATTCAATATGAATAACGCTAATTTATTATTATAAATCAATATGTTGTTTCAGACACTCGACAAAGATCACATTTTGCAACTTGCAATGAGAATTCTGACATTCTTCTTATTTCAATTATGTTTTTATTGCATCAATCAAAATCGTCCGCTTACACAGCACAAACTGGATAATAACAAAAACTATTTTTAATAGCTCTTATGTACACTTTTATAAGAGACTGTTGCAGTACTAAGAGCTGGAAAATGCATGGCAATAAGACCTTATCAAGATCATAGCGTCCTTTTTCCATTCTTAAAATCAAGAATTTCCTCTATCATTTTCAATCTCATTTCCATAAATATGACGCAAAAGGTGTAACTATCCATAAAAAATAAATACATTGAAGCCAGATCTATTATGGTTGTTTGAGAAATTATCTGATTAAAAAAATGAGAATATTTTTTCAATTCAGCAGGAATAAGTTTGTCTACTTTACGGTATTGTTCTTCTCATAAAGCGCATACTTTTATTGTTGCTTATGAGTCAACATCCAGTCCCCTCATAACCGCATATTAAAAGAAAAGACAGAGTCGCTATTTCTCTGCTATACATGGCCTTACAATAAAGGAAAACATATTGCTCCTATCTGATTGGTGTAATCTATGAAACAAGAAAAGAAGCCATTGGAGAAAAATATGTCCAATTAGAGAAGAATGTAAAAATAGAAAACCAACGAAATGCAAAAACAATTGCAAGAGGACAAATGCTTAAACTTTTTTCACAAACTCCGACTTTAAACTCATCTGACCAATCCCTGGAATTTTGCAATCGATATTATGATCCCCATCCACCAAGCGAATATTCTTTACCTTCGTCCCCCCTTTTAAAACAGATGAAGCGCCTTTTACTTTCAGATCTTTTATCACCATAACGGTATCTCCGTTTGTTAAAATCTGACCATTGGCATCATAAACAGTATTGGCAAGAACCGTATCATCGTTTTTTTGTGGCCATTCATGCGCGCATTCAGGACACACAAAATTTTCACCATCTTCATAAGTATAAAGACAATCACAACGAGGACATTTGGGATATTGGGTCATAAATTCCCCTTTTTTAGAAAAAACATTCATTATGACTGGTCATAAAGCAAGAAGTGCTTATTGTCCATTATTTTAGAAAAATGTTTCCCTTTGTTTCAATCCTCATCTGCCAACTGTGTTCATGAATGCTATCATCACATACTATACACAAGTTTATAAAAATGATTGATCATTATACAACTCAAATAAGCCCCCCGCATATCATAAAATTTACGCACTTCATTCTCTCTAATAAATTAATCAAAATCATTTTCTTATACATCACCAATGCAATTAACGAATGGATAACAAAACAATTAGAAAAGGAACATCTCTGAATAAAACGTTCTCAGAGAGCTAAAAACTATTGCAGCATTGAGAAACAAGAAAATGATGTCCCCAACTTAACCTTTTATTTAAGTAAAGATAACAGTCATAATGTTAGAGAACAGACTGATCTATGATCATAGTTAATGGTTTTGTATATTGAATGAGAGCCGATAAATAAGCTGAGATTCTCTCAACCCCTTTTACATTGAAACAACCAAAGCCTTTTGTTTGCATGTTACAAGTAGGAAAATCCGTGTAAAACGATTATCCAAAATACTAAACACTCTCAAATATAAGAGCCAACATTGAAAGCGGGCAAAGTGAATGATGGTGCCGTCTTACTCTCTCATAAGCGTAAAAATGCTGCTGCTCAATGGATGGCCGGTTATACCTTTCAAAGCAGCACGCATAAGATGCGTTTTTAGCGTCTTGAGAGAGAAGCTTCTTTAAAACAAACATATGAAATGTGCAACAATGATCGTATTTTATTTTGCATGAGAAACATTCCCCTATTAAACAAAAATTTCTATCAAGCCATTGAGCAAACCCATTGGACATAAATGCTCCGATTATGCTCGATTATAATTTCCTACAGCATTTAGTTTTAAGAATCCGGCAGTTTGAGGAATCCGATTGATATGTAAGGGAGGAAAAAACAAAGAGAGCTTGAAAATGGAAGATCTCCCTTATGCACATAAAATCACACCCCTAAAATCACACCCATGTAATCAATCATCATACCTTTACAAAAAAACATTCCAATGATCTTAGGTGATAATATCAGGGTGATCTCTCCCCAATGCTTGTTGTATGTTTAACAGTTTTAGTGCCACCTGTTGCAAAGGTTGGAGAACTTCTTGCGGATTAAAATTGTGTTTGCGCGGATCACTTTCATACTGTTCAAAATAAAGTCGTAAAGTAGCACCTAGCGTCCCTGTTCCCGACAAACGAACCACCAACCGTGCGCCATTCTCGAAAAAAATACGTATACCTTGCCGCGTGCTAACGCTCTGATCAACGGGATCATGATATGTAAAATCATCTGCTTTTTTGACGAAAAATCCAGCAATTTCAGTTCCTGCATGTGGTAAGTGCGCACGCAAATACTCTATAAGTGCCAAGGCTTTGTCTGCTTCGACTTCTTCATAATCATGCCGTAACGTGTAAAAACGCCCATAGGTGAACCAATGCTGTTGAACAATCTGTGCGACAGTTTTTTCTGTTACCGCTAAAAGATTTAACCAAAATAGGACAGCCCATAAACCATCTTTTTCGCGGATGTGATGAGAGCCCGTTCCAAAGCTTTCTTCACCACAAAAGGTTACTTTCCCCGCATCCAAAAGGGTTCCAAAAAACTTCCATCCCGTTGGCGTTTCAAAAAAGTTTAATCCGTGTTTTTCCGCAACTAAATCAGCAGCACGCCCCGTTGGCATAGAACGCGCTATCCCCACAACACCTTTTCGATATCCTTTAATGAGGTGTGCATGTTCAGCCATAATAGCCAAAGAATCCGAAGGCGAGACAAATTGCCCACGACCAATAATGAGGTTACGATCTCCATCACCATCAGAGGCTGCGCCAAGATCTGGTCCTTGCTCTGACATCAATAAATCATAAAGAGCCTTGGCATAAACCAAATTGGGATCTGGATGACTGCCTCCAAAATCTGGCAAAGGAATACCATTAACCACTGTCCCTTCAGAAAATCCTAAGCATTTTTCAAAAATTTCATGAGCATAAGGCCCTGTTACCGCATGCATGGCATCAAACCGTAAAGTAAGACCTCGAGCAACGGCCTTAGCAATACAGTCAAAATCAAAAAGCTCTTGCATCAAAGCAACATAATCAGCGACAGGATCGATAATATCAATCCGCATGGCTCCCATAAAGACCGTACCTTGCCTATCTAAATCAATATCTGGTGCTTCAAGAATTTTATAAAAGGAAAGACGTTGCGATGTTGCAAAAATAGCATCACATAAAGAATTAGGAGCCGGTCCACCATTGGAAACATTGTATTTGATACCACAATCTCCCTCTGGACCACCAGGATTATGGCTTGCAGAAAGAATAAGTCCACCATGGGCATGAGTTTTACGAATAAGATGCGAAACAGCAGGTGTAGAAAGAATACCGCCCCTTCCCATTTTAATACAAGAAACACCATGCGCCGCCGCCATCTTCAACACAATCTGAAGAAGAGTACGATTAAAAGTGCGCCCATCCCCCCCAAGAATCAACAGTTTTCCTTCAAGAGGCCCAATGTTATCAAAAAGAGACTGTATAAAGTTTTCTACATAATGGGGTTGTTGAAAAACAGACACTTTTTTGCGCAAACCAGACGTTCCCGGTTTTTGCCCCTCAAAAGCCGTGGTTAAAACTGTCTTTATGGTCATATCAATACCTTTATATTCTTTCCTATAATTTTAAGGTGAAGAGTATCCAAAGTCGACCATTAATTCTACTTGACGGAAGTGTGAAATATTTGCACACTCGTTAGAAGTAAGAATTTTTAAAGAAGCCCTTTTGTTTAAAACGCTTTTTACCATATGTTTTTAAATACGAAGGCTGTTTTAAAACAAAATTTTCGTAAAAGAATACAGGAGCATCATGATGATGAAAAAAACAGTTCCCAATGTAACATTCCACACACGCGTACGCGATGAATCAATGGCTGGAGACAATCCTTATCGGTGGCAAGAAGTTAACAGCGATGCTTACTTTAAAGGAAAGCGTGTTATTCTTTTTTCTCTTCCTGGAGCTTTTACCCCTACTTGCTCAACCTTTCAGCTGCCTGATTTTGAAAAACTCTATGATGAATTTAAACAAGCGGGTATTGATGAAATTTATTGTCTTTCCGTCAATGATGCTTTTGTCATGAATGCTTGGGGAAAAGCACAAAATATCAAAAATGTGAAATTAATTCCCGATGGCTCTGGTGAATTCACACGCAAAATGGGTATGCTGGTTGCAAAAGACAATGTTGGTTTTGGCATGCGATCATGGCGCTATGCAGCTGTTATTAATGATGGTGTGGTTGAACAATGGTTCGAAGAAGCAGGTTTTTCAGATAATTGTGCAACAGATCCTTATGAAGTTTCTTCACCACAACATGTTTTAAAAGCCTTGAAAAGCTAATTCCCCCAATCGTCTATTTAAACAAAATTTTACGACACAAATCTCCCTCCTCAGGGAATTTGTGTCGTTTACTTTTTGCAACCTCTATTCGTGAAAACAGACCCGATAAGTTGATTGTACGCCTTCTGTGAAAAAAGATTACAGCAATAATTTTTTCAATAAATATTTTATGTTTTAACTGCTTTGAAAAAGTTTGAAAAATTGCTGATGAAAAATCTGGACCCGTTGTGGGGCTAAAAAATCAAAGAGTTAAAAGCTGTTGCACGCTATCAAAAAATGGGGATGCAATTGCCAAATGCGCAAATTCATGCAAAACTCTCTCAGAAACATCAAGGACTAACGTATTGATGAAATATGCAAGATCAATGCTAAATTTCTCATACTGAGAAAAACTTTGTATTAAACAATACTTTGATTTATAAAGATAATTTATAATTTTGCATATTGAATGAGAGGAGCCGAATATCATAAGATTGTTTTATTTTATCCCTTCTTATATTGAATCCCTTAAAACTATTTTCTTGCTCATTAGCAAGCGGGATTGGCATATGAATAAACGATTAAAAAGAGTAAAAATACCTCTCGTAAACGCGCCAAAATACAAGAGCTATGAACATCATTACTGCAAAGTTCACAAAAGTACCAAGAAAGAAAATACAGATCAAACATTTGTTTGAAGAGGTGCACAGTTCAAATTAACTTATGTCTCATAAAAAGAAGAAAATATGGCATAAAAACCGCTCTGCATAAAGAACCATTCATGGAGAATATTAAATCAAAACAGATCCCGCAAACATTCCAATTCACATACCCTAAACAGACTCATTGCTGTTCTCATAGCCATTTATTCTAAGCCTTTATTTTTCTCTAAGAGAAAAACGATTAAAGGAGTTGTTTATTCGGGTATTCTACCGTAAAGTGTGCTTCTATCTCTTCCTCTTCATCGAACTCAAAATCTTCATCACATTCAGGAAGACCAAAAATATCTGGATTGATGAAATAACAATCTTTTTTTGTCCCCTTCGCTACAATTTTATTCTTTTCTAATTCTTTGATACCTTCTTTAAAACTTTCAAAATTAAGATATTCTGGTTCTTGAATTGAAAGATCGCAAGTCAAAAATTCTTCAAGAATATCATGATCCAATGTTATCTGATCAAACCATAAATCCACATCATCCCCCTCATCTAACATTTTCCCTACCTGCCACAACATCACAAAAAATGCTTTCATACCACTAAATGATAGCCCAAAAATCATACGCCGACACGACGAGGCGCCTGAAAAGGTAATTTGCGGAAGATCTTCAAATCCGAAATTTGAAGGAGGAAGTTTAAATGATTTTCCAATATTCTCAGGTCTTTCAAGAATAAAGGGATTTCGTTCATAGAGCAGAGTAAAATCATATTGGACCATTTTCATTTCTCCGTTAAAGAATTGACTTTATGAAAAATGCATATTATCAGTAAGTTACCATTATGGCAGCTTACAATTCATCCAAACATGCTCCTGTAAAAAATTGTTCGATTTAAGTCATTCCATTGTTTTTTGAAGCTTAAAAAGTCTTTTAGGATAAAACGCTCTAGTTCTCCCTCCTTTTGCAATAAGGCTAGATTTTGTAATGTCCAAGAAGAGAACATCAAAGGATTTGATACTCATAGATGAGAATTCAAAGATAAAGCCAATATGAACTTGTCAATATTTTTATAAACTTTTTCAGAAGCGTTACGTGAAACCCTTTAATTTTCTCAGAGTTTTTGTTCGTTACAATTTTTTTTGCTCATTTTAACGCATTACCATCGCATCCTCAGAAGGGCACGTTTTATAGCAAATAGCGCTTATTTATCTCTTAAAAAATCTCTCTTTTATGCCGCACACACTTCAAAACCGCGCTTTTGAACGCGTGCACCAACACGTATAAACGAGCAAAGCACAAATTTTAAAAATTGAATTTCAAATTTCCAAAATATTTCAAACAATCACTTCGATAAAGACTTTTACCATTATCATTTTTGGGCGGCTAAAATATCCTGTACTGTTTTGACCAATTGATCTTCATCAACCGTCACTTGTGCTGGTCGACTTTCACGCCATGTTTGATTATCCTTAATTTCATGAGACAAACGCGCCCCTTCAATCAAATCTTTAATCTGTATTTTTCCGCTCTCACGTTCTTGTGAGCCTTGGATAACCACACAAGGCGCTTGGCGTCGATCTGCATATTTCATCTGCGCTTTTATCCCCGATGCCCCCAAATAGAGCTCAGCACGAATTCCCGCACCACGCAACTGCATCACCATTTTTTGATAACCAGCAACCGCCTCTGGCTCTTTATCCATCATCAGCACCACAACCGGCCCTGTTGTCTCCTTCATAGGCAACTTTTCAAGATTTTGCAAAGCAGCGATCAAGCGCGAGACCCCGATTGAAAAACCTGTTGCTGGAATGTTTTCACCACGAAAGCGTGCCACCAATCCATCATAGCGCCCACCACCACCAACGGAGCCAAAAACAACTTTCTGCCCATCATCATTGAAAACATCAAGCAGCAACGTAGCCTCAAAAACAGGACCTGTATAATAATCCAGTCCACGCACCACCGATGGATCAATCTTGATACGATTCTGAAAGCCATTTGCGGCAAAAATTGCTTGCATTTCCTCAAGCTCACGAATTCCCTCACACCCTTGAACATGATCACCAACCACTTCTTTAAGAGCCTCAAGCGTTTCTTCTGCTGTTTCAGCTCCAGCAGCAGTTAAGGTAAGAATACACTCAATCTCTTTATCCTTAAGCTCCGCCCCTTTTGTAAAGTCACCACTTTCATCCAAACGCCCTTTTCCCAAAAGCAAACACACCCCTTCAGAACCAAATTTATCCAGTTTATCAATTGCTCTTAAGACAGTTAAGCGCTTTTCAACCTGCTCATTTCCCCCCAAACCAATTTTCTCTAAAACGCAATCGAGAATTTTTCTGTTGTTCAGACGAATGGCATATTCATGATGCTGAAACCCTAGTTTTTCCAAACTATCAGCTGCCATCATACAAATTTCGGCATCAGCTGCTACCGTTGGTGTTCCAACAATATCCGCATCAAACTGCATAAATTGCCGAAACCGCCCTGGACCTGGTTTTTCATTGCGAAAAACAAAGCCAAGACGATAACTGCGATAAGGCTTTGGCAAAATTTCAAAATTCTCGGCAAAATAACGAGCAAGAGGCGCGGTAAGATCATAGCGCAAAGACATCCATTGCTCATCATCATCTTGTAGCGAAAAAACGCCCGCATTTGGACGATCTGAATCCGGTAAAAACTTACCCAGCACATCTGTATATTCAAAAATTGGAGTTTCTAGCGCTTCAAAACCGTAAAGTTCATAAACTTCACGAATTTGCGCAATCATTGTTTCAGTTGCATACAACTGTGCACTTGTACGATCAACAAACCCACGGGGTAAACGGGCTTTGGTTTTTTCTTGTTTTGATGACATGTTTTTCTCTAACAACAATATATATTCACCGATAACGTGTGTCTATCTTATAGAAACAAACGCTGCAATAACTTTATCAACTGGAAACTGGTAACAATATGCATAAGCTTTTGCTTTTAAAAGATGCAAACCTTTACCCTTAAGGCAATCTACTGAAAATATTTGCATTTTCAATAAGAACATAGCCCCCGCTCAACATGAAATGCCCGCTTAACATTCAATGAAAAGACATCTGTGCTTGTTGAAAGAAACCTCAAAGCGACAGTTGATTCTTGATAAATCGAAAGCATCCCCCTCAAAACCCCTCCCTCTCAGAATTCTTCAGATTTATTACAGATGCAAAAATCCTCAAGACATCAGTGTGCTTTGCGCTTGTTCTGCAAAATGATTGATAACATTTTTTAAATCAACAATATTTCGTCCAGCATCTGTAATAGAGCGTGATACAGAGGGAATAACATTCTGCAAAAGTCTTTGTGGAAATTGATTTGCTAGTTGTGTCATTGTTCCACCTTGAGCGCCAATACCCGGAACGAGAAACAGACTATTTTTTAACTGCTCGATTGTGTCTTTTGATTCAGATCCTAATGTCGCTCCTATAACCGCACCTATGGGGCCAATATTATGATGAATAACCGAAGACTGACTATTATAATCACAAATACACTGTGCAAGATGAAGAGAGAGTGTCTGATCACCAATAAGGGCATTTCGTATTTGTTTCCCCTCTGGATTAGAAGACTGAACAACCACAAAAACCCCTGCTCCTGTTTCTTCTGCAACCTTTATCAGAGGAATAAGAGCATCAAAACCCAAAAAAGGATTAACTGTCATGGCATCCACCTTGAACGCACTACTTGGACCAAGCCAAGCCTTACCATAGGCTTCAGCAGTAGAGCCAATATCCCCCCTTTTTGCATCCGCCAGAACCAATATGCCTTGTTCGTGTGCATTTTCAATCAGTTCTTTGAGAGCTTGAAGACCTTCCACACCATATAATTCAAAAAATGCGACTTGCGGCTTTATAATACCTACTTTACCAACAACTGCTGTTAAGAGAATATCACAAAAATCTTTTAGACCTTTATAATCAAAGCTTAGTTTCCACGATTGCAAAACTTTATGGCTCGGATCAAAGCCAATACAAAGAGGTCCATAGATTTCACGATTTTTAAAAAAAGTTGAACGAAACATTTTATATCCTAACAAGATCTCTCTTTAAACTTTTTGATACAATCAAAAAGAAAAGCATTTGTCAAAAGAATACAATAGCGAAAACACAAAGAAAGATCTCTCTATACAAAATGTGCTTTTATTTATGAAACATAAATATATTCCCATTCGTAACGCTTATCATATGTTTATCAACCAAAACATTGTCATGAGATAAAAATTCAAATTTATGAAAGAATATAAACAAAACAGCATCTATATTATAATGACCTCATAAAGCCCTATAGACATGCCTTGTCGTTTTCACCCCCCTTTTTTATGATCAACAAAAACTCTCTATGAACGCGCTTTAAACAAAGTTTCAAAAGAAAATGCCCCACCATGATGATCTCGATCTTAGCTTTAGATTTTTCCTATTCCTTTTTGGCGCATATCTATTCACTTTTGGAACATAATTTGCAAAAAGGCATTGTATCTCCAGCATATTCAAGGAGATAAAACATGGAAACTCGCATTCCTGAAAACACACCATTCG
>NZ_JBHIRN010000008.1:0-115592 GCF_042197205.1 Bartonella sp. AA2SXKL | reverse complement strand
ATTAAAGACTTTGACTCATTGTATGTTAGGCGCATATAATAACTTTGTCGGGTGTAGTTATGCTATACAATACCCTTCGGGGAAAGGCGTAACGACGGACTAGATGCCGTGTTTCTTAGTGCCCAGCACTCTTTTAGAATGTCATTAAGGAACGTCTAACATCTAAGAATTCTTTATGAATACCATTATTAAAATTACTGAATTATGTGGCAAAAGGCATGACAATATTATGCGTGACATCAAGAAAACGCTTGAAGAACTTAACGCCCTCAAATTTGAGGAGGTTGATTTTGGTGGGCACTACCTTGATAACAAAAGTGAAAGCCGCCCTGTTATAACCTGCCAAAGCGTGAATGCTTAATTCTTGTTTCTAGTTACAGCACTGCCTTACGAGCAAAGATAATTGACCGTTGGAAAGAGTTGGAAAGACAAGTAGCTATTCCACAAATTGATTACTCCAAACCCGAGGTATTACTTGGCGCCTTAAATCATCTACAAAATCAAATTAAGCAGAAAAACCATGTTATTTCAGAATTAGCACCAAAAGCAAAAGCTTTAGAAGGCTTAAAACGCTCTGATGGTTTGTTTGGTTTGATTGAAGCCGCGAAGATGTTGGAGATAAGACCAAAGGATTTAATAGATTACTTACGTAAAAATGATTGGGTGTATCGACGTGGTCCATTGTTACCTTAATCAGGATAAAATCAACAAAGGATTCATGGACTGTTCTGCCATCACCATTCAAAAATCGGATGGAACAGAAAAGGTGCTGCCTTCAACAAAAATCACACCTAAAGGATTGGCGGCATGTTTGAGAGAACAAGTCCACGGAGGTGTGCAATGAAGGTAGATTCTAACTTCTTATGCGATTTATGGATGGCATTATCTCAATTTTCTAGACATGAAAATATGAGTGATAAGATTGTACTGCTCTGGTTGACATCATGAGTTTAGTAGAAAAAGCTTTGATTTTAAAACTTCAAGATGAAGTGCCTATCCTTCTTTCGATATCTTTCTCATCTGACGCTCCATAAAAAAAGCCCCACAAAAGTGGGGCTGGATAAAATGATGTTCTAATCAATCTCGCGTTAATTATAATAAAGTGGCTCGCTACATCCACGGGCGCCTATTTTTTCATCTTCTACATAACGAGAATGCGCAAAATTCCGTACAAGATGATCATTGTTAGAGCCACCAGTCCAATCGCCTCCTTCCAACATAACATTTATGTCTACACGTAAACTGCTTCCTTGCTCCCCTGTATGCCATTTAGTCACTGGATAACAACCAGACAAATATTGCCAAACATAACCGCAACCATCCTCACAACCGATATGCGAAATCATCCGTCTATTGTTTGTATCAACGTGTCCTCCAGACGTCTTAAGAGAAGGCGCTTGATTGCCGACAATACTGGTTGCTTGATTACTTCCATACATGCATGGCGAAAACTCATCACTCGTCAAAAATCTCTTATTAACAGACCAAAAATCAAATGCATGATCCGCATAGCTACGATTGGTCGTAATCGGAACACCATATGCCAACTTTACATTTGCATCTGTCCCTGATTGAAGATAAATATCAACCCAAATATTCTTCCACGGATCGTAAACCATTCCCTCTGGATCAGTCCTCGGACAGTGATTTAAACACCAAACAGAATTGGGCAAAACATCCCCCGCTTGGTAACCCGATAAGAGATGACCTTCAATCTCACCAACATCCGCACATAGCGTATGAAATCCACCGATCTTTTCAGAATTATCCTTTGTATAGCCATCAGGAGCCGTCGGATTTTGCGAAAGCTCAAAGCATAGCTCATTCGTCTGATCTTTTAAGATGAGATATATATAATAATCCTTTCCTGCTTCAAGATCTTCGTCAAAAGTCATCCTTCCACGCCCTGGAACGCTGTAAAAGATGGACCTATCCCCATTCTCTCCACCATGATAAAAGCGAAAACATGCCCCTTCATTGATCACAAGACCTTTTCTATTTTTCGAATCGACTTCCAGAATTCTGTCAGGTTGATGAAAACGCACATCCTCTAAATAACTAGTGGCAAGAGAACCTACCTTACTTTGAAGCTCAGAAAGACTGTCACTGTTCCTCTGTGCCTTCTCTTGAACTTCTATCAATGCACTCTTCGCTTCTTCCGCTAACACTTTTGCCTCAGAGGCGGCTATATTCGCAGAATTTGTTGTTGCTGTCACCGTGTCTAATGAACTCTTGACCTCTCCAAGCCCTTGCTTCGTCGTATCAGCTTCTTCTTTTGCTTGCTCCGCAACATTCATCGCTTCTTCCGCTGTTGTCTTCGCAGTCTCAGCTACTTCCTTGGCTTCTACAACCAAAGGTTCTACCTTACTGCCTTAGCCTGTGCTGCTTCACGAATGATCAGATCAAATTCTGGTAAACCGTATTTCTTTTGCGCATCCGCAATCACTTGGATTAATTGGTAAGTAGCAAACACCACGGTCATTGCATTCGCTAAGACTTTATTTGTTTTTTTCAAAGCTTTTGAACATCCGTTGGTAGCTGATAGAGCAATATCTGAAACATCAAGTTCGACAACAGCATCTTTGTTTTTCGACGCTTGCCAACTTATGTATCAGAATACACCGCAAAGGAACGAAACGGCACTTCTGTATAGCGTGTCCATTCTCTTATTGTTTATGACATCAAAGCCAGAAAAGGCACGAGAAACAAAACACGCTCTCCAGTTCCGGATATTTGTTGTGCTATCTTAAAGCTGGTAAAAATCTTCTCCGTTCCAAATGCCATAATAAGTTTGCCACGGTCTGCTTCTTTTTAACCATCACAGACTTTCTCATACTTTTGGATTTGTTGAAAAGTTATCCCTAATTGGTGCCCTAATTGCTTTTACGACATTCCCAGCATTTTTTTTGAAAGCGATTTTTTGCCTATAGAAATGTCGTTAAAATGTGGCTTTTTGCTTTTCACTTTCAAGTCCCCCGCTGGGTGCGAGCACCCTCGCATTAGTATTCCGAGAGCCTGAAAGTACTGAGTTCGAGTCAGATTTTTTGCTTTTAGTGCTCACCGCACCTAGACATAGAAAAATATCCCATAATTCCGAGACACCCACAGAGTGGGCTCATTTATGATCGAACTTTAGGGCTTTCAACCCCTACTGATCGCTGCGTAGACGAGCAAAATCACTCTTTAAATAATAAAGTAATTTCGGGAAATTGGCAATCAAAATTAAAATAATCTCAAAGACTATAAGATTGGGCACTCTTCAAAAGAGGATAATGCGAAGAACTGTCATCATGGTTAATCATCAACCCACATAATGCTTCTTTTTCAGAAACCGCACAACGCGATATAAGAAAAAATGTTGTTTGCAAAGTTCTCTCTTGCCTATACAAAGAGAAAATGAAAAATTTGGAGGGCGCCCTATGATAAATGACATCTACTGTGTTGGATACAATTATGTTGAACATGTTCATGAACTAGGTAATGTTGTTGAAGATGAACCCGTTATCTTTAGCAAGCCAAAAAGTTCACTCGTTTTAGGCAATGAAATTTATCTCCCTAATTTTTCCAAAGAAATACATTTTGAAACCGAAATTGTACTCAAAATCTCAAAGGACGCTTTCATGATCATGGAGGAAGAAGCAGAAGAATGCTATGATGCCGTAGCAATAGGTCTTGATCTCACAGCGCGGGATTTGCAAACAAAACTGAAAGAAAAAAAGCTTCCTTGGCTTTTATCGAAAGGATTTAAAGGCGCCGCATACGTCTCTGACTTCATAAACAAGGAAAAAATAAACAACCCAATAACCTTTGCAATGAAGTTAAATGGCGAAACAAGACAAGTTGGCAATACGAAAAATATGATCTTTAACTTTGAGAAGATAATCTCATTTTTAAGTCACTACATTCAGCTAAGACGTGGTGATCTCATATACACAGGCACTCCACAGGGTGTAGGAAAACTTTCTCAGTTTGACAGAATAGAATTGTATCTCGAAAATCAATTAATTTCAGAGCTAAAAGTAAAATGAATCATCAAATACTGACCTTTTTCATTGTTTCATTTTTTTTAGTCATCTCACCGGAGCCGAATATGGCCCTTATCATCGATAATGCAACGAGATTGGGAAGAAAGAACGCATTTGTAAACGTTTTAGGATTGTGTACAGCAACATATGTGCATGGGGCATTTTCCACACCTAGGTGTATCAGCGCTCATTCTCAACAACAAAACGCTGTTTTTTTTAGTAAAACTCATGGGTGGCAGCTATTTATTATACATGGGCTTTAAATCAATTAAATCTGGAATACACAGCTTAAATTCAAAAGAAAGAAGTTCAACGAATGAAAAGCATGCTACGAGTGAAACAAAGCTTTTAACCAGCTATATGGACGGTTTTCTGACACAAATACTAAACCCCAAAGTATCTATATTTTATATAGCAGCTTTTCCAAAATTCTTAGCTTCTGGAGGTAGCATTAAAAAAGGTTTTGAACTTGTCACAATACATTCTTTCAACATCTTTGCATGGTTTACTTTAATGACCATTTTTATATCATTTGCCAGTACCGCCTTAAAAAAGCAGCGGGTAAAAGGCTCGATTAACATTGCGACAGGAACAGTTTTATCTCTGTTTTCTTTTTTCATTTTCTTTGGATAGTTTTATCTTTGATAACAAATTGTAAAGTTAATAGAGCAATCTTTTCCTGATTCTGTCTCTCACTATGAATAGCTCAATCTCTAACAGAGCTTATACAATCCCCAGTTCTTTTTTTCTTTATATAACTGAATTACGTTGCATTTCTTTATCATACTCTCAAGGGCGTTTGTGTAAACAATGTGAGTTTCTCGCAATATTTTATAAAATGTTACCAATATCTAAACAAAATCCTTATTCATCACTTTAAAAAAAATAAGCTATGATATTCCTCTTTTCGCTTATGAAACAAAAGTAACTTTTTGATTTATGATAGCACCATACAAACAAAAAAATGATTTAAAAATCATTTTAATTTTCCATTAAAAATTGTTTCTTAAACTAAGATGAGAACTCTCGAGTGCTATTTGAGCAAAAAGTAAACTCTCACCATTATGAATAATAATAAATAATGCACTGATTACAAATAATAAGTTTCAAAAAATTATAAAAACTCCTGACAACTTTCTGAAATAATTTTAAAAGCCCCACGTCTTTTAATGAACAATTAATTTGTTATTCATAACAATAAAAAGCTCCCCATTCAAATATCTGTTACGTTATTTAAGAGGACAACATTCTCTTTTTTCAAAAGCATATTCCTAAAACATATTCTTTTCTTTATCCACACAAAATCATAAAAAACGTTTTTTTCCTTTACACCTCATTTATATCATGCTTCGATACAAAATAATGCTTTTTTAGTGTAATTTAATCTCAAAATAATTAAAGGGAACCCCCAAAAAATGAGCTACAAACAAAATTTAAAAGATAATTCTCAGAATAAGTTACAGCGTGGACTACACAACCGACATGTACAACTTATAGCCATTGGTGGTGCTATTGGAACAGGTCTCTTCATGGGGGCAGGAAAAACAATTAGTGTAGCAGGTCCTTCCATCATACTCGTTTATGCTATTATCGGTTTTGCTCTATACTTTGTCATGCGTGCTATGGGAGAATTGTTGCTTTCTAATTCACAATACCGATCTCTTATTGATTTTTCAACCGATATGCTAGGACCGGGAATCGCTTTCTTTGTTGGCTGGAGCTATTGGTTGAGCTGGGTTGTAACTGGAGCTGCTGACATTATTGCCATCATCACTTATATGAACTTTTGGTGGCCAACACTCAATCCATGGTTTACCGTTTTTACCTGCATTAGTGTCTTTTTAATCTTTAACCTCTTTGCCGTAAAACTATTCGGTGAACTTGAATTCTGGTTTGGTCTTATCAAAGTCGTCGCAATTTTAGCATTAATTGTTGTGGGATTTTATATGATCGTTACGGGCTTTACCTCTCCCAATGGTACGGTTGCTTCTCTCAATCACGTATGGAACGATGGAAATATCTTTCCGCGAGGAATGACAGGTTTTTTTGCTGGATTTCAAATTGCTATTTTTTCTTTTGTTGGTATAGAAATTGCTGGAACAACCGCTGCTGAAGTAAAAGAACCTAAAAAAGTGCTCCCCAAAGCAATTAATGCAATACCGGTCCGTATTGTACTCTTTTACATTTTTTCTCTCGCTGTAATTATGTCTGTCACACCTTGGGATCAAATTGTTCCAGATAAAAGCCCCTTTGTCTCGATGTTTTGGCTTGCAGGCATTCCGATAGCTGCTGGCTTGGTAAACTTTGTCGTTATCACCTCAGCTGCCTCTTCAGCAAATAGTGGTATTTTTTCTACCAGCCGTATGATATATGGACTTGCAACACAAAAAGGTGCCCCTCCAATTTTAGGTAAACTTTCCAGATACCATGTTCCAGCCAATGCTCTATTCTTTTCCTGTTTATGTATTTTAATAGGGTATACAATTGCCTCACTCTCTCCAAGCCTCATAAGTGCTTTTACAATTGTGACAAGCATTTCAGCTATTGCATTTTTATTCGTATGGTCTGTAATTTTGATTAGCTATATTGTGTATCGTCGCAATCGCCCTCATCTACACGCTGAATCCATTTATAAAATGCCAGGAGGTGTTATCATGTGTGGGATAATTTTAGTTTTCTTTGTTTTCATGCTCTATTTGTTGACATTAGAAGCTGATACTCTACTAGCCTTAAAATATAGTATATTCTGGTTTGTTTTCTTAGGTATAATGTATTTTATGTTTGTAAAGAAAAAAATAACTCAAGGTAACAAATAAAGTCTATACATAAAAACATCTCAAAAAAGGGTAATTTTAGTTACCCTTTTTCTACTTAACCTCCTCCCCAAACATCAAAAAACGACGACTCCTACCGGCACCGGTTTGTAAACAAACCGGCTTATTAAGGGGGAATGCTGCTGATCATTTATATGGTTCACCTACATAAGGCTCTATGGGCTAGCCCTGCCCTGAACACTCACCACCCATTCTAAAAATACTTAATGCGTAAAACGTTATATGCTTTATATCACTACTCTACACAACAGTATTTTACTGCACAATAGGATAAGAAACGAGCTATTCTGTAAAAAATTCTCTATAAACTTCACTGACATTGTTTACTAATAAAACATGAGATTTATCTAAAACTTCCCCCCCAAAAAATTTATATTCAATTTTTTATCAAAATTAAAAATATAGCTCTAAACAGAATATATCTTAATAGCTATCTGCAATAAAAAAAGATTCTATGAAAATATTTTTCTATTTGTAATAAATTTTAAATATTAATACTTAAATGTAAATTTTAAATATATTTTTTAATATTTTAAATAATAGTTTAACTATTTAAACTTATTTTATTTATATACAAAGTTTTATATTTAATAAATTTACAATTTTATTTATATTTTTATATAGATAACAATATCTATAAATAAATAATTTTAAATATAAATATATTTATATAAAAATTTACTATAAATAAATATACATAAAATATAAATTATTATTTATATACATATAATAATATATAATATAAATTATATTATATATATTAATTATGTATAAAACATAAAAAATCAAAAAAATATAATACAATTTATCTTTTTTTTCTTATATATAAAATAATTATTCCATTAATTAATAATGTTTTTGCTTTATTCACATATAGTCATAGAAAAAAATTCCTTTACTCCTTAACCATAGCGTGTTCCGATAGAAGGAATTACCTTTTTTAGGGTAATTTTTATTTAAAAATAACTAAGGAGAACTCCCCAAAAATGAACAAACAAAATTTAGAAAAAAAACCTAAGAAGAAATTGCAACGTGGACTACATAACCGACACATACAACTTATAGCCCTTGGTGGAGCGATCGGAACAGGTCTCTTCATGGGATCAGGAAAAACAATCAGTGTAGCAGGCCCCTCAATTCTACTCGTTTATGCAATTATTGGTTGTGCTCTATACTTTGTCATGCGTGCTATGGGAGAGTTATTGCTTTCTAATACACAATACCGATCTTTTATTGACTTCTCAACCGATCTTCTAGGGCCATGTGCCGGATTCTTTATCGGCTGGACATATTGGTTGTGTTGGATTGTCACTGGAACTGCTGAAATTATTGCTATTGTCACTTATACACACTTTTGGTGGCCTGAGCTCAATCCGTGGATTCCTGTTATAATTGGTCTTATGTCCTTTTTAATTCTTAACCTCGTCGCCGTAAAACTATTTGGCGAACTTGAGTTTTGGTTTGGTTTTATCAAAATCGTAGCAATTCTAGTCCTAATCGTTGTAGGATTTTATATGATCTTTACCGGTTTTGTCTCTCCAAACGGTACGGTTGCTTCTCTTAGCCATATATGGAACGGTGGGAATATTTTTCCGCGAGGAATTACAGGCTTTTTTGCTGGATTTCAAATTGTTATTTTTGCTTTTGTTGGCATTGAACTCGCTGGAACAGCTGCTGCTGAAGTAAAAGAGCCTCAAAAAGCTTTACCACAGGCTGTTAATTCAATACCAATCCGCATTGTATTCTTTTATATATTCTCTCTTCTTGTGATTATGTCTGTGACGCCGTGGGATCAAATCAGTCCAGAAAAAAGCCCATTTGTAACAATGTATGCACTTATTGGTATCCCAACTGCTGCAGGTTTGATGAACTTTGTTGTCCTCACAGCTGCCGCATCTTCAGCAAATAGTGGAATTTTTTCTACCAGCCGTATGATATATGGGCTAGCAACACAAAAAGGTGCTCCTAAATTTTTAGGAAAACTTTCTCGTAACCACGTTCCAGCCAACGCATTATTCTTTTCATGTATATGCATCTTATTTGGTTATGCCGTTGTATCGTTATCTCAAACACTCATAGCTGCTTTTACAATTGTTACGACAATTGCCGCAACTTTGTTTATATTTGTATGGTCTATCATTTTGATCAGCTATATCGTCTATCGCCGCAATCGTCCTCTCCAGCATACTGTCTCTCCTTATAAAATGCCAGGAGGTGTTGTTATGTGTTGGGCGCTTCTTGTTTTCTTTGCATTCATTATCTATTTATTGTCATTAGAAGCTGACACTGCCATAGCTTTAAAATACACTCCAGCATGGTTCATATTTTTAGGAATTGTATACTTTCTTTTTGGGAAAAAGAATTATGCAAAAAATTAAAAAATAAAGCTTATGTTTCCAAAAACATATAAAAAAGGGTAACTAAAGTTACCCTTTTTTTGATATTTATCTATAAAATTATAAAAGCTATTGACAAAATATCTCTGTAGAATCTTCAATTACGCTCTTTATCAACCAAAGCATTCGATTTTATCCAAGGCATCATAGAACGAAGTTTTTTACCAACTTCTTCAATAGGATGATTATCATTTAAACGCCGCATACTTTTAAAATGAGCAGCACCAGCTTTATATTCTTGAATCCAATTCGATGTAAATTTACCCGTTTGAATATCTTTCAATATACGTTTCATTTCTGCTCTGGTTTCATCCGTAATCACACGTGGACCAGACATATATTCACCCCATTCAGCTGTATTAGAAATCGAATAATTCATATTTGCAATGCCCCCTTCATACATGAGATCAACAATCAGTTTAACCTCATGCAAACACTCAAAATAAGCCATTTCCGGCGCATAACCTGCTTGTGTTAATGTTTCATAACCTGCTCGAATCAATTCAACAAGACCACCACAAAGAACCGCTTGTTCACCAAAAAGATCAGTTTCGCACTCTTCTTTAAATGTTGTTTCAATCACCCCAGCACGTCCACCACCAAGTCCACATGCATAAGATAATGCTACATTATGTGCATGCCCTGAAGCATCTTGCGCCACCGCTATTAAGCAAGGAACACCACAACCCCGTTGGTATTCATGACGAACTGTATGCCCTGGACCTTTAGGAGCAATCATCACAATATCAACGTTTTTTTTAGGTTCAATCAAGCCAAAATGAATGCTCAAACCATGCGCAAAAGCAATCGCTGCCCCATCGTGTAAATGATCATGAATATGTTCCTTATAAATATCAGCTTGCAATTCATCTGGTGTTGCCATCATGATGAGATCTGCCCATTTTGCTGCTTCAGCAACACTCACCACTTCAAAACCATCAGCCATGGCTTTTTTTACTGTTTCCGACCCTGAACGCAAAGCTATTTGCACATTTTTAACACCAGAATCTTTCAAGTTTAAAGCGTGCGCACGCCCTTGAGAACCATAACCAACAATGGCTACTTTTTTCCCTTTAATGAGATTAACATCCGCATCACGATCATAATAAACACGCATAAAAAATTCCTTCTTTCTCTATTTAAACTGGATTTCAGATTACTTTTATTCAATAAGAAACATTATCTACAGTGCATCACACACTTATAAAGACAAAAAAAAACCGCTTATAAGAACACAGCAATTGAATAATTTTAAAGTTTACATATTGCATAGAAAAAACTGTAGTCCCCAAACATTTCTAAAACATATACGGATCCCCAAATAAACTTCAACTGCTATTCTACAAAAACAATAATTACACAAAATAAGATTTCTAAAGAAAATTTAGCTAATATTCTACTCTTTTATCGTGCAACAAAACGCTATATTCTAAAAATTAAGATACAACATACAATTTTTAACATGAACCAAATCAATACGGATAGCAAGAAAAATTACAAAATAACAAGTATTGTTTTAATACAACCTTCAAAAGCATATACAACAATATCTTTAGAATAATAGAGAGGATGTTTTTACTTTTTACGTTCTTTTAATACCCACGCCTCTCACACGAAGAAGCCCCCATACGGCTATTATGTTATCCATTTATGGCGCCTTATAAAAAAATTTTAATATGCTCAAGCCCTTTTCAAAAATTCCCTATAATAGTGTAAGATTTATTGCACATCACTCTCTTTACTTCATAAAGCTACAAGTCGATATCATCATTCTATTTAACAGCTCCTATTGCATTAAGCTTATTCATAAGGAGATTTTACGTTATACTATTTACAGATAACCCAAAAATGAGCTCAAATATCAAGAAAATTTGTGTATTAATCCATTAAAATCCTACGCACTCCTTTTATAAGGGAAATACTTTCAAAACCCTACTTCTTCTCCATTCAAAGAAATTATAATAAGAAGATTTTAAAACTTCCTCATAATGGATAGTACAAATAAAAAACATCGCATGCACTCAAAAACAAAAGATAGAAAGCAACCAATAAATAGAGGAACAATAGAATATTTATAATGCACGATAATAGTGCTATTTATATCAACATATATAAAATTGTTTTTTAAGATAAATTGGCAAACCTCTATAAAAATTTCTTTTCCAATTTTTATAGAGAGAAAAAGATTACGATAATAACCGGATAAAACGCTGAACAGTCTCATGTATTCCATACTCTAATGCATCAGCAATGAGCCCATGGCCAATAGAAACTTCATCAAGCCAAGGAATATTTTTGACAAGAGCAGGAAGATTCATAAGTGTCAGATCATGCCCTGCGTTTATACCTAACTGCAATTCTTTTGCTCTTCTTGCTGCTAAAACAAGTTTATTGAGCTCTTGATCTTGTTTTGTTTTATCCTGAAATGCACCACCGTAAGGTCCCGTGTAAAATTCCACACGATCAGCGCCCATTGCTTTAGCAATATCAAGACCATCGACAGTAGGATTAGCAAAAAGGGATACACGAATCTTTCTGTTTTTTAAATTCTGAATAATAGGTGCTAAAAATTCTGCATCATGAGAAAAATTCCAACCATGATCAGACGTTGACTGATCTGGATCATCAGGAACAAGGGTAATCTGATCCGCATAGTTTTTAGCGATATCCAAAAATTGATCACTGGGATAACCTTCAATATTAAACTCAGCCGTAGGAAAATTGTTCTTTATTAAACAGTATATATCTGACAAATCCGCAAAACGAATATGCCTTTCATCAGGGCGCGGATGAACCGTCAAACCTGCTGCTCCAGCAGCAAGCGCTATATGCCCAATATTCGTTATACTTGGCCACGGAAGATTACGTCGATTACGCAAAACAGCAACAGCATTAAGATTAACCGAAAGTTTTACCGCCATGCCCATTTCCATTTTTTTATAGTGTGTAACAAGATAGAAAAAAGGCATTTTCCATCTGAAACTTAGATGATATACACATCTTTTTTCTATCGAACAATCGTTAAACGTTCTGCTGCGCGGGTAATTCCCGTATAAAGCCAGCGCGCATACATATCACGAAATGCAAAACTTTCATCAAACAAAACGACATTATTCCATTGAGAACCTTGCGCCTTATGAACCGTTAATGCATACCCATAATCAAAATCATCATATCGCTTTTTTAATTGCCATGAAATTTCTTGATCAGGATTTTCAAACGCTGCTTTTAAAAGTTTAATCTTTGCTACCCCACGCTCACTTTCTTCTGGTTTCACAAGAAGATTAATACTTGGTTTAACGGTCTCCTTCTGTGAAGTCATCACCTTCCATAAAGAGCCATTCAACAAACCTTTAATCGGATCATTTCGCAAACACACCAGCTTATCTCCCGCTTGTGGATAATCTGCTGTAAATCCCTTTAACACACGCAAACGCTGATTATAAAGGTGGCGTGTACGATTAACCCCTACCAAGACCTGATCAGCATCCAAAACCAATTGTTGATTGACCTCTTTACGTGTCACAACGCGCGCTTCTCCATAGTCACCATAAGCAATATCGCGTCCTTCACGTACATCCATAGCAAGACGTATAATCGGATTATCTCGCGCTTGCCGATGAATTTCTGAAAGAAGAAAATCTGGTTCTCCATTAGAAAAAAAGCCTCCACCTGATATAGGAGGCAATTGACCTGGATCACCAAGAACAAGAATTGGCGTTCGAAAACTCATTAAATCACGGGCCAATTTTTCATCTACCATCGAGCACTCATCAACAATAATGAGTTTAGCTTGTGCAGCAGCACTTCTTCGATTTAACATAAATGTTGGAGCAATAGACTTTTTTCCTGTTATTTCATCGGAAACTTCCTCTTCTCCACGCGGACAATAAATCAGCGAATGAATCGTACAAGCATTGCTTGCACCTTTAGAACGCAAAACCTGCGCCGCCTTCCCTGTAAAAGCAGCAAATTGAACAGAACCATCAACTGTCTCTGCAAAATAGCGTGCAAGCGTCGTCTTACCCGTCCCCGCATAGCCAAAAAGGCGAAAAAGAGGAAAACGCCCTTCCTTCAACCACGCGGCAACAGCCTTCAATGCATTATCCTGTTCCGGCGAAAACTGCATAGCTTACCAACATAAGATTTGCATAAAAAGAGCAGTATTTTGAAAAAAAACGACTATCAAGAAAAACCTTTTTATTAAGAATTGCTGACACACGCCCATCTAACAACTTTCGTAGCACAATTATCAATTATTTACCCATTGTTTTTTCAAGATATTGTAACAATCTAAATTTTATCTATACATCGATCTTCTTGGTAACACCTTATGCGTATCAAATAAAATATCATTTTTTACAACAGTAACACCAACAATGGAAGATGCATATCTTAAATTTAAAATAACACCTATATACGCTTTTTCTAACCAAAATTTAGAATGAGAAAAAGAGCATTGCAATTGCAAAACCCTCACTAGAAAAAATGTCCTTAACAGGATAAAAATAATGTAATTTTTGAACGCTATTTTACACAATCAATCAGCTTTCTTGCACATAAAAATAAAGTACATCCACTATTACGAAATAATAATTAAATATATCAAAAACCTTTTAGCAGAAATAAAAATAGCTCTCAACAAAACGACTTAATCCTATGATGATACACCTATAAAGTTCCTATCTCCCTCTCATCATGATTTTAATAAATTTACTCTTCATGCTACAAATAAGTGATATCTCAACGAATAAAGAGAGACATCACACTTATATGAAGCACGCTTTATCTCGCACAAATATGTAGCTTTTTCTGTTTCAACAATAAAATATGGTTCGTAAGTATGGCCTTCTTGGTAGTCTATTATAGAAAACTGGGACATGGCTTCAGTCCAGCGTAGCGCTTCAGGTTCGTCCTCTAGAATATGAGAAAAGCGCAATTCTCCATCTATTGAGTTAAACTTTTTCTTTTTGTCGCAATGTTTTAAAGTTTATAAAAACTAACTGATTAATGCTATTCTTATTGCTAGAAATAACAATAAATCAAGGGGTATAATTTGTTAATAGGCTTGGTGTTATGTCAAAATATCAGCGATGAGATTGCTTTTTGGTTGTTTTAGAAATGAAATAATGAGCTCAAATATTGATGAATGAAACGGAAGGTTTAAATTGAAAATATTAATTCCAGATGACTATCAAAAAGCCACTCTAACATTACAGTCTATTACAAAATTAATGAAATCGCATGAAGTGCTGGTTATAAATAATTTAGCTAAAGAATGTAATTTAGAAGATAAGCTCAAAGAGATAGATATTCTTATCTTAATTAGAGAGCGGACTATAGTTGATAGAAATCTTCTCCTGAAACTGCCAAATTTAAAATTAATCTGCCAAACAGGCCCTATAGGTTCACATATTGATATAGAAGCTTGTAGAGACTTAGGAATTGAAATATTAGACGGTGGTGGAGATCCAACTTCTGCTGCTGAATTTGCCTGGCTCTTAATTATGTCTGCGCGTAGAAAACTCTATAAATCTGTGTCTGATATGAAAAAAGGACGCTGGCAAACAACATTTGGCAACCAAATGAAAGGGGCTACTCTTGGAATATTCGGGTTTGGGCGTATTGGTAAAATGGTTGCTCAATATGCTCAAGCTTTTGGCATGTCCATTTTAGTTTATGGGAGCGAGCGTTCAACGCAAGAAGCAAAAAATTTAGGTTATCATTTTACGCATTCAAAAGATGAATTTTTTACACGTCCTGATATTATATCCGTACATTTACGTTTAAGCGATAAAACCAGAGAAATCATAAAATTAGATGATCTATTGAGCATGAAACCACATGCTATTTTTGTTAACACAGCGCGTTCAGCTTTGGTTGAAAAAGGGGCGATAGAAAAAATACTAAATTTGGAAAATTCAACTTACTTTGCACTGGATGTTTATGACAGCGAGCCAGTATATGGGAGCAAATTATTGCAATCAGATAGAGTTCTTTGCACGCCACATCTGGGCTATGTGACTGAAGAAAGCTTTGAGAATTATATTGAAAAAGCTTGCCAAAATATAGCATCTTTTATGAAGAGCGCTTAATGCCGGCTGAGCCAATGTTTGTAAAATTTATCTTATATCGCTAGCGTATCAAATTTGCACGACACATAATAGCTTATTTCCTTAAATTAAGCATATTCCTTAGTTTTCATATTAATACCAATAGTATGGACAGATTTTTATGTAATCAGCATAAAATACACAATTTATTATTGCAATCATTAAAAAAGGCTACCTCATTGGAATACAATTTAATTGGAGGGGGGCGGAGTGAGCAATAATAAATTTATAGAAAAGAATTATTATAGATGGATTATATTGCTTGTTGCCACTATCGCTCAAGCATCAGCCTGCTTCTTTGTTCAAGGGATTGGTCCTTTAGCTGAATTTTTTAAGAAGGATTTCTCGCTTAGTGATTCTCAGATAGGTTTACTATCTTCAGCAGCGCAGTTCCTACCTATTATTGGATTACTTGTAGCTGGTGAATTACTAGACAAGTTTAACGAGCACTATATTATTGGAGTTGGCGCGATCGGCGTTTCTGTCGCTCTTTTGTTGGAAGCAATCGCAGATAACTATATTTCCCTTTTGGTTTGTTTGCTAATTGTAGGGGGATTTATAATTCTGCTCAACTCGGTAGTACTAAATCCGTTTCTTCATGGTTTTCACAATCGCAACGCGGATTTGCAATGGGAATAAGGCAGGCGGGGCTACCATTAGGTAGAGGGCATTAGCTGGGTATAGTTATTCCTGCGAGTGCCCTTGTCTATGGCATACAAGGTGCGTTTTTGGTCGGTACCATAGTTTCTTTTTTAGGTGGATGTATCTTTATTATTTTTATCACTCACCAGCAAAAGTTATCACTATCGTTCCAGAAAGCAAGGCAAAAGTTTCGTTCTATGCAAATGTAAGGTCACGTCTTGCGATGTGGCTGCGCCGCATATGAAGAATAATATTTTTTCAAACGTTTCACTTGTGATCATTTAATATGTTTTAACCATTTTTATAACGATTTATTTTTATAGAATCTATCACCTGTCTCTAGATAAAAGTGCTTATTTATTTTTTGTTTCACAGGCTTCTGGTGCCTTAGGAAGAATTATTTTAGCAGCGTGGAGTGATCATTGTAGAAAAGGACGATTTTTTCCTGTCTTGTTTTGCATGATTGCAATCGTTTTTGGATTTTTAATATTAATTTTGAGCATGAGTGGATCCATAATTTATTTAACTATTTTATCTGCTTGGTTAGTTTTTTGGGAATGGAATGGTATGGCCCTTGAGCTGCTTATATTGTAGACTCTTAAACCGAAAGAAAGCGTTGTGTTTTCTCTGGGTTTAGCAATATCTGTAAATCAAATCGCAATTATTACTACTCCACCATTATTTGGATTAATCCAAGATTTTACAGACACTTATTTACTAACATAGCTGATTTTAATTATTGTTTTTTCACTTTTTTAATAAAAAAGTAGGGAAATATAATTGGGGAAATTATAATGATAAATGGAAAATACTTTTTAGTTGAGCAATGTCGAAAGAGACAAACTTTGAGAGGCTTTAGACCATGTTATTTATGATCCATACGGTGGTATTGAATATTCGGTTGAGTTAAAAAAATAGCATTTTCGCTGCTACCCCATAGAATATTGACAATTCTTATGAACCAAAAGGTGTCTATTACCCCTAGACCATATTTAATCTTTGAAAACCTTCCTGTTGATAAACAAATTAATTATGTCACCTAATCCTTACAATTTAGATGTGTCTTGTAAAAGTGGCTATATTAGCGAAAATTTAATTATAATGTTTTCTTTATTGATCGGAGAGCCTTATTCAATTAAGTTTGAAGGCGAACATATAGTAAATAACCTAGTTCCTTTAGAGGATAATAAAAAAGATTATACAGGATTAGGATCTGAAGTTGAGTTAGATTTTCATATGAAAATGCTGCACTAAAATTTATAACGGATTTAAATTTATCTCCTAAAGGTGATACTTTTATCTGGTATTCGCAATGGTGTTGATGGCCCGTTAACGAGAATATCTGATGCACGTCTAGCCTTAAAACTTTTAAGTGAGGAGGATTTGAGGAGCTTAAGGGATAATTTATATATAATTAATGTTCCCTATAGATGGAGAAAAAATGGGGTAACCTCTACAAGTAAAGTGCCCCTAGTTCAAGGGGACGGTGAATTCCCAGATATCAGCGCTGTTTTTTATCTAGGCATGTTAGAGCCACAGTCAAAAAAGCCAAGAAAGCTTCAGATCATTTTTATGAAGCTATTAAGGCTGTATCTTTTGGAATTGATGTACAACCAGAAAGATTATTATACATTGATAACAGAATGACCCTACACTCTAGAGATAAATTTTTTGGATCATTTGATAGTTATGAAAATCCAATGCGGTGGATTCAAAGAGTGTTTGTGTCTGCAGATTTATGGAATCATAGATATATAGAACAAATAAAAGAAAGAGTATTTAATTTTCAATGTTAATATCCTGATAATGATATGATGTTGAGTATTATTCTGGTTTATATATTGACGATACATCTCATATGTATAGGTTTCTCCCGCATAATCATACCTGATTATAAGCTATGGTGACCTATTGGTTTTCTATGGCTGCATTTGATTTTTGTTATTTTTTCCCTTCCTTTCAAACCGCTAGGGGATTTTCCTATCAAGCCCCTGAAAGAGCTATTTGGAGTAATTTCATAATGCAAAACCAAAACATAGTAACAAACTTTTCTATTGTTTTCACAAGTACGACGGCTTGCATGGTTGCACCCTTCAAGCACTGTGGCTTTTTTTCTTGCACGATGAAATCATTCATATATGAGACAACATAATTAATTTATAACAGATAATTCAATGTATTATCTAAAAAATGCAACGAAATAGCTATTAATGTGAACATATGAATTAAAAAAACAAACATCGCGTACAAATAAATTCAAACATAATTGTGCACACGACTTATAACATTTTTTAGATGAACAAATAATAATACACCCCATGTCTTTAAACAAAGAATGAAAATCATAAAATGAGCTCTAAGGATAATAGGAACTCTCCACAAAGAAGTGACAGAGATGAAGACTCCAAAGACTTCATCATCACCATCCTTCACCATTTTGTATTCATTTTATACAAGAATCTTTCCCTCGGAAGAAATAGCATTTGCAATAGCTTCTTCGCTTGCCTCATCGGGTAATAACATCTCATTATGAGCACATCCCGATGGGATCATAGGAAAACAGTTTTCTAAATGATAAACACGACAATCAAAAAGAACAGGCTTATCACAGTCAATCATCTGCTGAATTTTATCATCAAGTTCATCGGGTTTTGAACAATGAATTCCCACGGCTCCATAAGCTTGTGCCAATTTCACAAAGTCAGGCATAGATTCCGTATAAGAATGAGAAAGACGATTACCATGCAGCAATTGCTGCCACTGGCGGACCATTCCCATATACTGATTATTTAAAATGAAAATTTTCACCGGTGTGTCATGCTGAATAGCTGTTGCAAGCTCTTGAATATTCATCTGAATGGAGGCATCACCAGAAATACACACAACAAGCGCATCAGGATGCGCTATTTGAACACCTATAGCAGCAGGTAAACCATATCCCATCGTTCCAAGACCACCAGAAGTCATCCAGTGTTTTGGTTCATCAAAGTGATAATACTGCGCTGCCCACATCTGGTGTTGTCCAACATCTGTTGTAATATAAGGACAGACATCTTTGGTCAGAGCATAAAGTCGTTCAAGAGCATATTGCGGCATAATGACATCTTTTTTCTCCGCATATGCCAATGAATTACGAGCTTTCCAACGGTTAATTTGCGTCCACCACGCCTCACGGACTTCACTGTTAAACGCTGGTTGCTGTATCTTTAAGAGTTGCGTCATATCTCCTAAAACACAAGCCACATCACCAATAATTGGAACTTCTGCTTTTACAATTTTATTGATAGAAGAAGGGTCAATATCAATATGAATAATACGCGCATGAGGTGCAAATGCATCAAGGCGCCCGGTGATACGATCATCAAATCGTGCTCCAACAGCTAACATGACATCACAATCATGCATGGCCATATTAGCCTCATAGGTTCCATGCATTCCAAGCATTCCAAGCCAATTTTTACCGGAAGCAGGATAAGCACCAAGTCCCATTAATGTTGAAGTAATCGGAAAATCCCCCAATTGAACCAAATTACGTAAAAGCTGTATAGCTTTCATCCCCGATGAAATAACACCACCACCAGAATAAATAATAGGGCGTTTTGCCTCAACTAAAAGAGAAACGGCAGATTCAATAGCCTTAGTATTCCCTTTCAACGATGGAAAAGAATGTAAAGACTCCTGAACTTGAGGTGCTCTATAAAATCCTGAAGCAAATTGAACATCCTTAGGAATATCAATCAAAACCGGCCCAGGACGACCTGATTGAGCAAGAAAAAAAGCTTCATGAATAATAGCCGCAAGATCATTGACATTTTTAACCAGCCAATTACGCTTCGTACAAGGCTTTGTAATTCCAACTGTATCAGCCTCTTGAAAAGCATTTGTTCCAATCACCGTTGTTGACACCTGCCCAGAAAAACAAATAAGAGGTATCGAATCCATAAGAGCATCTTGCAAAGGTGTAACAGCATTCGTTGCCCCTGGACCAGACGTCACAAGCATAACCCCTACCTTCCCTGTGCTGCGTGCATAGCCTTCAGCTGCATGCCCTGCGGCTTGTTCATGGCGCACTAAAATATGCTGGAGTGTATCTTGATGATAAAGAACATCAAAAATAGGTAAAACAGCCCCACCAGGATAACCAAAAATATGTTTAACCCCTTGATCTATAAGAGCCTGAACCACTATTTCAGCGCCAGACATTATTTTTCCATCTGTACTCTCTTGCTTTCTTGGATCATTTCTCATTTTTCCCACTCACCTACTTGATAGGACAATAAAAAAGCCCCTAACGGAGCCCATAAAAAAAGACTCCCAAGGAGCCTATTACACAACACATATTGTATGATCACCCCACTATTGCAACGCATAAAGTATATAAAAACATTCCTTATAGAAAGATTTTTAATTCCATTGATACCATTCGTCAATAAAAAATTATATTTTCTAAAAAATTTCTCCTTCACGAATTATCTTTTATCTTTCGCAATTTTTCTGCAAAGCTCCAGTTTTTCATCAAAAAGTAAGCATCCATTCTTCATCAAATTGATTACGAAACCATGTCATTTGTCTTTTTGCATATCTCCTCGTTTGTATTTTTACCGCTTCAAGAGCATTCTCAAAGCTTCTATATCCATCCAAATAAGCCATAAATTCAGGTATACCAATAGCCTTCATTGCTGGTAAAGAAGGGGAAAGTTTAAGTTTTTTCATAGCCACCACTTCTTCTAAAGCTCCTCTTTCAATCATAGAATCCAAGCGTTTATGAATACGTTCATAAAGCAGAGGACGTGGTGGCATGAGAAGAATTTTTTCGGTCAAATTTGGCGCAATGAGAGGTGTTGTTTTTTGTTTCTGCCACCAACTGAGCGACTTACCGGTTGCATCATAAACTTCCAAAGCACGTACAATACGCTGTCTATCGTGCGAAGAAATTTTTTCAGCAACAACAGCATCAATCTGCAACAACTGGCGATAAAGACTTTCAGGTCCCTCTTTATCAAGCAGCAAACGCCACTTCTGCCGCACAACATCTGGAACATGAGGGATTTCCGAAATCCCCTCTAAAAGAGCACGAAAATAAAGTCCTGTTCCACCAACAAAAATAACTGATCTTAAAGAAAAAGTAGCCAATAGCTTCTCGACATCACACAACCATTGCCCTACTGAATAGTTCAAAGTAGGACTCACATGACCATAAAGATAATGGGGAACAATCGCGGTGTCAGCCTCCCTCGGCCGTGCCGTTAAAATATTTAAAACATCATAAACCTGCATTGAATCAGTATTAATAATGAGAGCATTTTTTTCTTGAGCCATTTGCAAGGCAAGTTCTGACTTCCCACTTGCCGTTGGCCCTGCTATTAATGTAACTGTTCTCTGTGTCATGAATAGCAATTTCTCCCAATCAATAACTTATTGCAACATGCAGACACCCCCAAAGCCTTCCTGTATTTTCTCTCCATTATCATAGAGTAAATACTTCAAACAAAAATACGAACACAAATTCCCCTTAAGACAAAGCCCCTTATGAAACTTATAAAAAAGAAAAAATGGACTTAATAACAACACCAAAGGAATTTCCAAGCATTTTTTGCTATCATAATTCAATAACAAACCACAGCTATAATAATTCTGTCCGTTAAGGCCATTAAAAATATACTCTTTGTCATCATTTATGAAAATAATACTAAGTTTAATCTATACAATCAAATAGCTTTATTTTTTCCTATAAAAATAGCATGCTACGCCGGTTTATAATAAGAGCCTCATAAAGTATCATATCAATACCATTTACTTGCGCATCACAAGCAGAGATAAAAATGGACTTAAGAAAGGTGTACCAATATCTCTTATGCAGCATTTCAAAGTCTAGGCTGTTACAATATTGAGAACTGAAAAATACTATGATGACACCAATTTATACTTTGATATTCAGCATAAAGATATAATAATTTCCAATGGATTTTATATTGCACACCCCATACTCTCTATCGTGAAATGAGCTTGAGAAATATTGGACATCACATGGCTGACTTGCAAAATATCCCACACACTAAGGCTGATAAAAAACAAAAAATAATTTTTTAAGGATCAATCCATTAGGAGCGTTACGAACCGTAACTCTCCATCTGGACGCGCTACAATAAATAGAGCATTTTTGCGTCCAGCTTCACGTAATTTATGAATACGTTTTTTAGCCTCATCAATTGTTGTGATAGAACTCTGATTGATATCAACAATCACTTCACCAACGCGAATACGCTTTTTATCCGCGGCACTATTTTGTGCAACAGATGTCACCACTAGTCCTCGAAGTTTATCTGAAATTGAATAACGATGACGCAAATCCTCTGTCAGTTCAGATAACGTCATTCCCATAAATTGCATTGTCACGTTTTTCGACAGATCTTGATTTTTTTTATCATCAACTTCTTCTGTATCTTCATTTGGATCTGTTTCAATCAAACGTCCAAGCTTAACTTTTACTGTTGCTTCTTGCCCATTGCGTAAAATAGTAACGTCCACCACTTTTCCTTCTGAACTTTCTGCAACTAAACGCGGCAAATCACGTGCATGCTTAATTTTGGAATTACCAAAGGAAAGAATAACATCTCCAGTTTGTAACTGGCTATTATCTACATTATTTTCTTCCGTCTGTTCTATTTTACCAGCCACCAATGCTCCCACAGCATTGTCCAATTTTAAACTTTTTGCAATATCCTCTGTTACCGGCTGAATACGAATAGCCAACCAACCACGCCTTATTTCTCCAAAATCACGCAATTGATTGATAACAGAAAGAGCCATATCCGATGGAATAGCAAATCCAATACCGATAGATCCTCCCGAAGGTGAAACAATTGCTGTATTAATGCCAATGACTTCACCATTTCTATCAAATAACGGCCCACCAGAATTTCCCCGATTAATTGCTGCATCTGTTTGAATAAAATTATCATAGGGACCAGCATTAAGATCACGGTTACGTGCAGAAATAATACCAACCGTCACACTTCCACCAAAACCATAAGGATTACCAATAGCCATAACCCAGTCACCAATACGTGCTTTTTCTGAGTCACCAAAACGCACAGCTTTTAATTTTTTACTTCCTGCATCGACTTGAAGCAACGCCAAATCAGTTTTGCTATCCTTTCCAAGAAGCTTTGCCTTTAGTTTTGTACCATCCGTAAAATTAACTTCAATATCATCAGCATCTACAATAACATGATAATTTGTAACAATAATCCCTTTTTGCGCATCAATCACAAAACCAGAGCCTAAAGAACGCACCTTTTGAAATTGACTATCTTTTTGACCATCCTTGGGTGTAAAAAAATCACTGAAATATTCCTCCAGCAATGAATCTTTTGGGATAACGGGTACCGAGGTGTTTGCATCCTGTTCTGTTCCTTCAACAGTCTGCGCCGTGGAAATATTCACAACTGTTTCCAAAAGCTCAGAAGCTAAATCAGGAATAGAAAGCAATGCCTTGCTTGTCTCGGCTCCCCAAGACAAACTCACTGATCCTGATAGAAACAAAGTCACACAAAAAACAACTCTTGTGATAAAAAACTTTAAAAACGTATTTTTACTCACGATACTTCTATCCATGACATGCCTTTAATCAAAGATGCAAAGAGCCCCACTAAATTTATCTACGTAAAACCAGCACGGCTCGATACTCTCTACCACTTTTACCATAAAAGAAAATGGTCACAGATCATTCTTTTCATGCAAAATCTCGTATCTGCAATCCATTATTTTATCTATTCTCTCCCGATTTTGGATCAGTTTTACTGAGGCCAGTATTCATTGTCGGTAAGAATGCTTTATTTGCCTGCGGCGGATTACGAAAATAGAAAAAGAAATCCTCATTTGGAGAAATCACCATCGGTGTTTTCTCTAAATTCTTGTATTGTTCCATCGCCAACCAAAAATCGTAAAAAGACGGATTAGCCTCCCTCGCATTCAATAGAAGACGAATACTTTCAGCTTGACCTTCACCACGGGTAATTTCAGCATCACGCTTTGCAGCTGCTACAATTTCTTCATATTCACGATTAGCTTCTGCCACAATACGATCTCGCTCCTGCTGACCACGAGCCCGGATATTTTCCGCAGCAGCTTCACGTTCAGCTGCCATTTGCCGATAGACATCTTCTGAAACAGCATCAGTCAAATCGGTTTTACGAATACGCACATCAACAATGGTAATACCCAACGAGCCTGCATCTACAGAAAATTGCTTCTGTACTTCAGCCATCATCGCGCCTCGTTCATCCGATAAGGCTGCTTTAAATTCTCGCTTACCATAAACAGCACGCAAAGCGTCAATAAACCGTGGTGCAAGGTTTTCACGTGCCGCAATTTGTGGACGCCCAGAAGCAATGCGCTGTAAAAACAACTTAGGATCTGTAATACGGTAAATAAAGAACGCATCCACCTCATAATACGCACCACCACGAACCTGTACAGATTGTGTAGGAACATCGTAACGCAATAACCGATTATCAACAATGATCATCTTATCGATAAAGGGCACCTTGAAATAGATTCCAGGATTAGATTCTACCTGAACAATTTGTCCAAAACGCTTAATTGCTACTTGTTGACGAGGATAGACGATAAATACGGACATCCACAAAATCATCAAAACAAACACTATAGCACTAAAAACAAACAAAAAGCGAGATTGCTGCATAATTAATCTCCTCCAGAAATACGAGAATCTAAGAGTAACGCAGGACGCGCTGCTGTTGCCTTTACTTTTTCCGATGACTTGCTACGCAACAATTCATTCAAAGGTAAATAAGGCACCGCTGGAGAATTTGCCTGATCAAGAACCAGCTTATTTGGTGAAGAAAGAATTCGCCCCATCGTCTCCATATAGAGACGGTAGCGAGCAGCTTCTGGTGAAATCGCAGCCTCTCGAGCTATCGCCTGAAAACGTTCAGCACGCCCTGTTGCCTCTTCAACCATTTGTGCCTTTTCACCTTTTGCGATTTCCCGTGTGCGTGAAGCTTCACCATTTGCTAAACCAATTTTCGTAAAACGAACACGATTCCCCTCTTCAATCATTCTTCCACGTTCCTGCTCCGCCTGCTGAACAGAATTAAACGCAGCAGCAACCTTTGTCGGAGGAGCAGCTTCACTGATAGAAACACGGCTTATTTCGACACCAAGTTGATATTTATCCACAGTCAACTGGATAATCTTTCTAACGTCATTAGCAACTTCTTCTTTCTTGTCGCGTAAAACATCATCAACCGGCCGCGAACCAATGACCTCACGCATTGCACTCTCAGCAACTTGGCGGACAGTTCCCTCTTGATCATTCACATTGAATAAAAACTGACTAGGGTATGAAATCCGATAATAAACGGAAAAATTAACATTAACGATATTTTGATCACTCGAAAGCATTAAACCATCACTTTGTTGCGCCTGACCGGGCTTCCCACCAATCGCGATTGTTTTTTCCGTTAAAGGGACTTTCATATAGGTCTCAATTGGCCAAAAATGAAAATGCAACCCATCACCAATAATGCCTTCTTTAGGGATGCCAAAGCGCAACTCTACCGCTTGTTCATTTTGCTGAACAATATAAATTGACTGGTATAGCCAAAAAAACACAATAAGCAGAAGGAATAAAACAGAAAAACTGCTTCTCCCGAATTGTTTAAATTGATCCTGCCCTTTGCGCAAAATTTCATTAAGATTAGGACCATTTTCGCCACCATTACCGCCACCAGAACCAAAGAGATTCTTAGCTGGTGTTTTTTTGTCACCACTGTTTTTATCGCCACTCCACGGGCCACCACCATTTTGATTTGTCCAGGGCATTATCACCTCTTTAACTGATTACCACTACTCGAACACCAACCATTTGCTTGATCTTATAGGGTGTCTCTTACCTCATTACAATACAACTGATAAACCCTTCCACTTCATATTACAAAAAATTATTTCCGCTCATAAACAACAAAACGTGTCGGATGACTATCTTTATCCCCTTTTGGAATATCTTGTGTTTGCACAATAGTCCACTTTTCTTTATCAAAAACAGGAAAAAAACTATCACCTTCTATAGAAGCTAAAACTTCTGTAAGGAATATTTTATCAGCCATATGCAACCCTTGTTGAAAAATTTCACCACCACCAATAATAAAAATTTCCTCTACATCATTTTGAGAAGCAACATTTGTTGCAAGAGAACAAGCTTGCGATAAAGAGTGAGCAACAACAGCCCCTTCAGCACAAAAGGTACAATCACGTGTAATAACGATATTTGTACGCCCTAGTAAAGGTCTCCCAATAGAATCCCAAGTTTTTCGCCCCATAACAATGGGCTTACCCAATGTCAAAGCTTTAAAGCGTTGCAAATCCGTTGATAAATGCCACGGCATTACACCTTCACGACCGATAACACCATTTTCTGCAACAGCAGCAATTAAACAAATGGAAATCGTCATATTGCTACCGGCGCTTTAATATGGGGTTGTGCTTCATAATTAAGCAACTCAAAATCCTCAAATTGAAAAGAAAAAAGATCTGTTACCGCTGGATTTATGCGCATACATGGCAAAGCATTTGGTCTACGAGACAATTGATATTTTGCCTGTTCAAAATGATTAGAATAAAGATGAGCATCTCCCAGAGTATGAATAAAATCGCCTACTTTAAGACCGCTTACTTGCGCAATCATCATCGTTAGCAATGCGTAGGATGCAATATTGAATGGAACACCTAAGAAAATATCCGCCGAACGCTGATAAAGTTGACAAGATAATTTCCCCTCCGCAATGTAAAATTGAAAAAGACAATGACACGGAGGCAACGCCATTTCCTCTATTAATGCAGGATTCCAAGCTGATACAATCAAGCGACGAGAATCTGGCGTCTCCTTAATCATCGTTAAAAGATTGTTAATTTGATCAATATGGCGTCCATCAGGAGCGGGCCAAGAACGCCACTGATAACCATAAACAGGACCAAGATTTCCCTTTTCATCAGCCCACTCGTCCCAAATTGACACACCATGCTCTTTCAACCAAGCGATATTTGTATCGCCTTTAAGAAACCACAAAAGTTCATAAATAATTGAACGTAAGTGTAGTTTCTTTGTTGTCAACAACGGAAATCCTGCTTGTAAATCAAAACGCATCTGATATCCAAAGATAGATCGCGTTCCAACACCCGTTCGATCTGTCCGATCAATACCCTGATTTAAAACATGAGATAAAAGAGCAAGATATGATTTCATGAGGGTATTATGTCCGATTCTTCTTATTATAGAAAATAAAAACTGTAAAATCCGTACAAACATAATTCAAATCTTTTTCCAAAAACATCTTACACAAGAAATTATCATGATCTAACTAAATTTTTGATGCAAAAGATAAAATACTATAGACAGCTTCTAAAAAAATGACATAAATGAACAAAGATGGATGAACATCAAATAAAGGGATCGACTATGGAAAAACAAGAAGCTTTAAAACCACATGATACAAGAAAACGTATCTGGGCTATCGTGTCCAGTGCATCAGGTAATCTAGTAGAATGGTATGACTTTTATGTTTATTCCTTTACATCTATTTATTTTGCATCACAATTCTTTCCCTCAGATGGCAATGACGTTACGCAACTTTTAAAAGCGGCGGGTGTTTTTGCTATTGGTTTTCTTATGCGCCCAATCGGCGGATGGCTTTTTGGCTTCATTGCCGATCGTTACGGACGCAAACGCTCAATGCTTATCTCTGTTTTTATGATGTGTGGTGGTTCGTTCTTAATCGCCCTACTTCCTACCTATGAAACCATTGGAATGGCAGCAGGAATTCTTTTACTTTTACTCAGAATGCTTCAGGGGCTTTCTGTCGGTGGTGAATATGGTACAACAGCAACTTATATGAGCGAAATCGCCCTCAAAAATCGCCGCGGATTTTTTAGCTCTTTCCAATATACCACACTGATTGGAGGTCAACTTCTAGCCAGTCTCGTTATATTCATTTTAGCGCTTTATCTCACCGAAGATCAGCTAAAAGCGTGGGGCTGGCGTATTCCATTTGCCATTGGTGGATGCGGCGCAATTGTTGCGATTTATCTACGCCGCACACTCCATGAGACAACGACCAAAGAAAGTCGTTCTAGTGCACAAGCTGGTAGTATTAGGGGACTTCTGAGCAACCACCGAAAAGCTTTCTTTCTGGTTATTGGCTTTACAGCTGGAGGATCGCTCACATTCTACACCTATACGACTTACATGCAGAAATATCTGATCACAACCACTGGCTTTGATAAACATACAGCCACAACAATCATGACAGCTGCACTCTTTGTTTTCATGTTACTCCAACCCCTCTTTGGTGCTCTTGCAGATAAAATTGGAACAAGAACTTCACTCCTTATTTGGAGTGTCTTATCTATTATCTTTACCATTCCTGGACTTAATATGATTGGTAGTACTGATAGTACATGGATTGCTTTATCAGTCATTACTGGAATGCTCTGCATTATGAGCTTTTATACATCTATCTCTGGCATTGTAAAATCAGAAATGTTTCCTGCTTCAGTACGAGCAATAGGAGTTGGGCTCTCTTATGCTATTGCCAACGCACTGTTTGGCGGTTCTGCTGAATATGTCGCACTTGGATTAAAAGATCTTGGATATGAATCTGTCTTCTATTTTTATATAACCGGCATGATGATTATTGCATTCATTGCTGTTCTCTTAATGCCAGATGCTCGCAAAAAAGGGTATTTACAAGGAGACGATATTCATTAACCTTTAATGTTAACAAACAAGGATTTTAACAAAAAAGCCCAGAGTACTGGGCTTTTTTATATTCTTTCCGATAGAAGTTTAAAGCTCACAATTTTTTATCCCTTCAAACACTCTAAAGAAGCAATGTTCCCTCCTGCACACGCCGCTTATAAAAATAAATGGCTTCATATTATTATGTAATAAATACTTCTTTAGCTGAATTTAATTCACTGAAGATAAAAAACGTTTGATTTATTTTAATATTCCCATGCCCACTCAAAATCGAAGAAAAGTGATTATCTTTCAAGATAATTTTATCAATAATAAAGATTACACTCATGATTTTGTTTAATACGTTCTTAATGGTACCCCTCATGCAAAACAAATTCTTTCATGAAAATAGAAAATACCATTATATTATGAATTCGCACACTTTTTTGAGAAACATTTCTCAATGCACCCAACTCCATTTCACAACGGCACCCGTGAATGACATAACGTAAAAGCCCCGTAAAATATAAACATGAACATTACTCTCTTTACACTTAATAAAAGTGCAAGCCGCTATCATTATACTTTTGATGAACTCTTAATATTGTACTCCCCCTTAACACTTAAGCTCATTCCTAAAAAGTATTTTAACAGATACACCAACCTCGCATGAAATAGTCAATAACATCATTTTACGAAACAGCATCAAGCATATAAACTAAAGAGTATCATATCTTCATAAACACTCTGCATATGCAAATAATTCACAATCAAACAAAAAATAATATTTCCTTAAGGATAGTAAAAAGCGTATGATTTACGCAATGTAACAACACCATGAGCCCAAAACACCACTGATAGCTCTAGAAAAAATCTTTATGTTTCCCTAAAAAATTATCATGATACAATGGCGTTTTTATAATGCACATCGTAAATAGCTTTAAAAAGAAGAAAAGTTATAAATCTAAAAGGGGAATACTTCATGAATAATCAAACAACTTTAGATCCACATGATACAAGGAAACGTATTTTTGCTATCATATCCAGCGCATCAGGAAATCTGGTAGAATGGTACGACTTTTATGCTTACTCCTTTGCATCGGTTTATTTTGCCTCACAATTTTTTCCTGAAGATGAAGATATTGTTACACAACTGTTAAAAACGGCAGGAATCTTTTTTATTGGCTTTCTTATGCGTCCAATTGGAGCATGGCTCTTTGGATACATTGCGGATCGTTATGGACGTAAACGCTCAATGCTTATTTCTGTTTTTATGATGTGTGGTGGCTCTTTTCTCATTGCCATACTTCCCACTTATAAAACCTTGGGAATAACAGCAGCATTTCTTCTCCTTTTAGTCCGTATGTTTCAAGGGCTTTCCGTTGGCGGTGAATATGGTACAGCAGCAACGTATATGAGTGAAGTTGCGCCCAAAAATCGTCGTGGTCTCTTTGCTTCTTTTCAATATGCAACAACGATCTCAGGTCAACTTCTGGCAAGTTTTATAATATTTATTTTAGCCATTTACCTTAACGAGGATCAGTTAAAAGCATGGGGATGGCGTATTCCCTTTGTCATTGGTGGCTTTGGAGCAATCGTTGCAATTTATCTGCGTAGCTTGCTTCATGAAACAACAACCCTCAAAAGCCGCTCTGAACAACACGCTGGTAGTCTTAAAGAACTTTTTCGTAATCATAAAAAAGCTTTCTTTTTGGTTGTTGGCTTTACAGCTGGTGGATCTCTCACATTTTATACATACACCACTTATATGCAAAAATATCTGATCACAACCACTGGTTTTGATAAACAAACCGCAACAACGATAATGACTGCCGCCCTCTTTGTTTTTGTGCTACTCCAACCCCTTTTTGGTTCCCTAGCCGATAAAATTGGAGCAAGAGCTTCACTCATTAGTTGGGGGGCATTATCCATTATCTGCACCATTCCTGTACTTAAAATGATCGGTAATGCCCATAATCCATGGACAGCACTCTTAATTATTATTGGAATACTCTGTGTTATGAGTTTTTATACGTCCATTGCTGGTATCATAAAAGCAGAATTGTTCCCTGCTTCAATCCGAGCAATTGGTGTTGGATTTGCTTTTGCCATTGGCAACGCACTCTTTGGCGGTTCTGCTGAATATGTAGCGCTTGGATTAAAAAATATGGGATACGAATCTGTTTTCTTTTTTTACATCGTTGGTATGATGGTCATTGCACTCATTTCTATTCTTCTTATGCCCGATATAGATAAAGGAGGATATCTCGATAAAGACGATAGACTTCATTAAACTTATTTTCTGGATAAAAAAGCCCAAGAAATTGGGCTTTTTTTGATCCCCTCTCCACCCTAGTAAAGAACGAAAAGCTCGCCCCGCATTCGTCTTACAAACAACTCAGTTTCTCTTAAATTGTCTATAGTTACTGCCCTCTTTATGTAATTTACTTGATAAGATTCTATGGGCAGCCCTACCCTAAATATTTATCACGATATCTAAAAAACACCTCATACGGAAAACCTTATCTGAGGCTTACCTCACCCTCCTAAATGATGATGTGTTATGATACAATAAGATAAGTGAGGACACAAAATCCCCTTTTACATTATTTAAGCTTTATGAAATATTTTCAGTTTTGGGGCTTTCTGCTCATAAAGACCATCTCTTCTATGATCTTCCGGTATGATGCCAATATTGCATTCTTATCATAAAGTTTAAAGGTATCTTGATCTACTTTTCAATGTTCTCTCCCTTTAAATGCAACGTGATAACTTTTTATTCTATAACACAAGTAAAAATCTTAAAACGAATGACAACATAACTCTAATAAATCATCTTAAAGAGTTTCCCTAAGAAATTGTTATAATACCATTGAATTTTTCTGGAAATCATAAACAATTATGTTTAGAAAATATGAACTATAAATCCAAAAGGGGAACAATTCATGAAAAATGAAACAACTTCAGCATCACAGGATGCAAGAAAACGTGTTTTTGCTATTATAGCAAGCGCATCAGGAAATCTCGTAGAATGGTATGATTTTTACGTGTACTCATTTGCATCAATTTATTTTGCATCACAATTCTTTCCCTCCGATGGTGATACGATTACGCCACTGTTAAAAACCGCAGGTGTGTTTTTTATTGGCTTTCTTATGCGCCCTATTGGAGCTTGGTTTTTAGGGTTTGTCGCCGATCGTTATGGACGTAAACGCTCGATGCTTATATCCATTTTTATGATGTGTGGTGGCTCTTTTTTCATCGCCATACTTCCCACCTATGAAACCTTAGGAGTAACATCAGCAATCCTTTTACTTTTAGCTCGGATGATGCAAGGACTTTCAGCAGGTGGTGAATATGGTACAGCAGCCACTTATATGAGCGAAGTTGCCCTCAAAAAACATCGTGGGCTTTTTGCTTCTTTCCAATCAGCTACCCTTATTACAGGTCAACTTCTTGCCAGCTTCATTATATTTATTCTAGCATCTTATCTCTCTGAAGATCAGTTAAAAGCATGGGGATGGCGCATTCCTTTTGTGATTGGTGGTTTCGGGGCAGTGATTGCGATTTATCTGCGTCGTTCTCTCCACGAAACAACCACGAAAGAAAGCCGCTCTCACAAACACTCTGGCAGTCTTAAGGAACTTCTCACCAAGCATACAAAAGCCGTTGTCGTAATTGCATGCTTTGCATCAGGAGGATCACTCACATTTTACACCTTTACGACTTATATGCAAAAATATCTGATCACAACCACCGGCTTTGATAAACATACCGCAACAACGATTATGACAGCTGTACTATTTATTTTCATCCTATTCCAACCCATAGCTGGTATCATAGCCGATAAAATTGGAACAAAAACTTTACTTATCATTTGGAGTATACTCTCTGTCATCTTTACATTTCCTGGACTCTGGATAATCGGTAATACGCATAGTATATGGGTTGCCTTTTCCGTCATTATTGGCTTGCTCTTCATTATGAGCATGTATACATCCATCTCTGGTGTCGTCAAATCAGCAATGTTTCCCTCTTCAATACGCGCATTAGGCGTTAGCATCTCTCATGCCATTGGCAACGCCTTATTTGGTGGTTCTGCTGAATACGTTGCGCTTGGATTAAAAAAGTACGGTCATGAATCACTCTTTTATTTTTATATAACCGTCGTGATGATCATGGCATTCATTGCTCTTCTCTTTGTCCCGAGTATGCGTAAAGGAGGCTACCTCCAAGAGGATGAAAAACATTAACCCTTTTTATCAACGAAAAAGCCCAAGAAATTGGGCTTTTTTTTATCATTATCACAAATTTAATATTGTTTAAATTTTATGAAGTGCATTAAGTTGCTTAGCAACTAGATAATAAAAAGTCACACGACTTTTTCTACGCTCTCCAGACATCATCTCAGCCACTTTTGAAACAGCCATTTTAGCACTCTTCTCATCGGCTTCTAAAACATGTTGAACCCATTTTTCAACACGTTCTAACTCTTTTGGATCCGATGTAGCAACAAGCGCTGCATCCTTATTTTTCATCACTAAAGCTAAACGACGGCTAAGTCGTTCTACTGCTGCTTCATCGGGATTTAAATCATATAGTTTAATATCTGCTAGATTATTTGTCATTTTGCATCATCTCCTCTCCAAAAATGAGCGGACTATACTTTACAGCCGCATCATATAGCTCCATAAATAATTAGAGGATTAAAAATATTAACAACCCCCCTTTTCCTAAGACTGTTCTTCATCTATATTTAGAGGGCTGGTTCACCAGCTATGGTAATAAATGGACGGTGAAATAAACCTATTGGACCCGGGGGCGGTACCCGGCGCCTCCACCAAAATATAAGAAACCAAAATTATATTTTGGTGGGGGCGAAATAGGATCGACAAGGGTGTAAAGATCGCTCTTTTACTCGGCATTGTACCACCGTTATCGGGCTAAATGAGTAGTTGCAAATGACAACTATGCGGAAGCACGTCTCGCCGCTTAAGGTGGTGTGAATGTTTCAATTTAAGTCTTAAACCGTCGCAGGTTTAAGCGGGGTTCGGAGGCACCTGGCAACAGAAGCCTTCACTTTTTTAAATGTTGTTGATTGATCTTTCAGACATTATCAGACATTATTTACCATAGAGTTTCGTATTTATTCGATTTATTGAGGTGCATCGTAGAAAAAATCTGCTAATTTAAAATATATTCTGTCACACAATATCAATACGCCCCATTCTGCTACGTGAAATAAAAGGAATAAACTTCGATGGTTAAAGATCAAATCCGTTACGATATTCTCGTTCAGGATGCGCTTCGTGGAGTTATCCGTAAAGTTTTATCGGAAGTTGCCAAAGCAGGTCTTCCGGGGAATCATCATTTTTTTATAACTTTTTTGACAAATGCCCTAGGCGTTAAAATTTCTCCTCGGCTAAAAAATCGCTATCCCGAGCAAATGACAATCGTCTTACAACATCAATTTAGAGATCTCAGTGTTTCAGAAACAGCTTTCGAAGTAACTCTCTCTTTCAGGGAAATAACCGAAAAGCTCGTGATTCCTTTTACTTCCATTCAGGTCTTTTACGATCCTGTAGCAGCATTTGAAGCAGCATTTGATCTGCCCTCAAATCTGACCTCTGGAGAAAGTGAAAATTCAGAAAATACCTCAACGACGCCTATTACCTTATCAAACAAACAAAAAAAAGAAAATACGCTTACAAAAGAACAAAATCTCAGTACAAATAAAGAACCTTTAAATAACGATGCAAAACAAAATCAAAGTGCTGATGTTGTCTCTTTAGATTCCTTTCGGAAAAAATAATTTTTCTCATGACTGAATTGATTAATCTTCGCCAATTTCGAAAACAAAAAAAACGTACAGAAAAATCTCTTTGTGCTGAACAAAATCGTTATCGTTTTGGACGAACAAAAACTGAAAAAAATTTTGAGCAGCAAAAATCTTTAAAAATGCAAAAATTTCTTGATCAAAATCGTTTGCGAAACGACGAATAAAGGTGGAAAAATGCACGAAAATAATTCTATCGATTGGTCAAAAGTCATTCCACGAAAGATATCTGTTCGCGTTGATGGACACGCAACAAGCGTCTCTTTAGAACCACCATTTTTAGATATTCTAAAAGATATAGCCCGCAAAAAAGGACAATCTTTAGCCTTTATTATTACCGATATTGATAGCAAAAGACCACAACAAGTAAATCTTTCGGCTTCGTTACGCGTTTATGCCCTTCAAAGCGTTCTCACCCAACGCCTTTAATGTTTGTGCTTATTTTTTACGTTCTCTTTCTGTCTGTTCAACTGAAACTGTTGTGACTTTTTAAGAGAAGTTTTTTTAATCTAGAACTTCAATAAAAAAAAGACTACAAAAGAGAGATAATGAGTAATTTTTCTGATCATACCATACCTTTCTTTGAAGAAGATTCCCCTCCAGACCATGATAAGAAGAGCTCTGGTTTTTTCTCCCATACTCTAAAAGAACAAAAATCATATAACACAGACTATTTAGAACAACTCAATCCAGAACAGCAACAAGCTGTTATGAATACTGAGGGGCCTCTTTTAGTTCTTGCAGGTGCTGGTACAGGAAAAACGCGCGTTTTAACAACCCGTATTTCTCACATTTTACGCTCTGGACTTGCTTCTCCTCAGCAAATACTTGCTGTCACTTTCACCAACAAAGCAGCACGTGAAATGAAAATACGTATTGGTGAACTTATTGGAGAAGTTGTTGAAGGTATGCCTTGGCTTGGAACCTTTCATTCCACTGGAGCTAAAATTTTACGCCGTCACGCAGAGCTTGTTGATTTAAAAAGAAACTTTACAATTCTTGATAGCGATGATGTTCTTCGACTTTTAAAACAACTTATTCAAGCTGAAGGATTAGACGATAAGCGTTGGCCCGCACGAAACCTTGCCATGATGATTGATTCTTGGAAAAATCAAGGACTTTCACCAAAACATATCTCAAAAAGTGATGCTCATTCCTTTGGTAACGGCATGGGACGTGAACTTTATCACAGTTATCAAAATCGATTAAAAGATCTTAATGCTTGTGATTTTGGTGACCTTCTACTTCATTCTATCTCTATCTTCCAACATAATCCAGATATTCTTCGCGAATATCATTCTCAATTTCGTTATATTCTTGTCGATGAATATCAAGATACAAATACAGCACAATATCTTTGGCTTCGGCTTTTGGCCCAACATCCTCAAGGTCAACATGTTAATCTTTGTTGTGTTGGCGATGATGATCAATCCATTTATGGATGGCGTGGTGCAAAAGTCGAAAACATATTACGTTTTGAAAAAGATTTTCCTTCTGCTAAAATTATTCGTCTAGAACGCAATTATCGCTCAACATCTCATATTCTTAAAACCGCCTCCCATCTCATTGCTCATAATGAAGAAAGACTGGGAAAAGTCCTTTTTTCTGCTCAAATAAAGAGTGAGGAAGAAAAGGTAAAAATTCATTCAGCATGGGATTCGGCAGAAGAAGCACGAGCAATCGGAGAAGAAATCGAACGCGCACAACAAACCGGTCATGCATTAAATCATATGGCTATATTGGTACGCGCATCATTTCAAATGCGTGAATTTGAAGATCGCTTTGTAACACTTGGCCTTAATTATCGCATCATTGGTGGTCCTCGTTTTTATGAGCGAATGGAAATACGTGATGCCATGGCTTATTTACGCGTTGTTGTCCAACCTACTGATGATTTAGCTTTTGAGCGTGTTATTAATACACCCAAACGCGGCATAGGAGATGCAACCCTGCGCATTCTTTATGAGAGTGCACGTGCACGTGCTGTTCCTCTCTTTTCTGCTGCCGCAGACATCATTGAAACAGATGAATTAAAGCCTAAGGCACGCAGTGCGTTACGAAGCCTCATTGAAAACTTCCGCCGCTGGCAAAATATGCTTCAAGACACTCCTCATAGAGAACTTGCCGAGATCGTCCTTGATGATTCTGGTTATACAACCATGTGGTTAGAAGATCGCTCACCAGAGGCTCCTACAAGACTAGAAAATCTTAAAGAAATGATTCGTTCCATGGAACAATTTGAAAATCTTCAAAGTTTTTTGGAACATGTTGCACTCGTTATGGAAACGGAAAATAATGAAAATATGGATGCAGTCAACATCATGACACTTCATTCAGCCAAAGGACTTGAATTTGAAACAGTTTTTCTTCCAGGTTGGGAAGAAGGACTCTTTCCCCACCAGCGCTCATTAGATGAAGGTGGACGTTCAGGATTAGAAGAAGAACGGCGTCTTGCTTACGTAGGTCTAACAAGAGCAAAAAAACATTTGCATATATGGTTTGTATCGAATCGAAGAATTCATGGACTTTGGCAACCTGCTCTTCCCTCCCGTTTTCTAGATGAATTACCAGCAGAACATATAGAAGTTGTAGAAATGGAAACATCCTATGGTGGTTATGGAAAATCTTCCTTTCAACATCACGATTCCTTTTATACTGACTATGCAACAGCAAGACAAAAGCGTGCACAAAAAAACAAGAATATTGAAGGGAAAGTTATCTCTCAATCAATCTCTCATGCACCATCAGATTTTTCTGTCAATGATCGGATTTTTCACATAAAATTTGGCTATGGTTATATTACAGCAATAGACGATCATAAATTGACAATAATGTTCGAAAAAGCCGGAGAAAAGCGTGTACTAGACAATTTTGTAAACAAAGCTTAATTACAAGTAAACCACGATCAGTTTTTTCAAGAAACCACTTTGTTTTATTCTGACTATCATTTCCATTTACGAACAAAGGCTTCAATGGGCAGATTTTGCATATCAGGCAATGCGTCGTGAATTTTATCAAGTGGCCAATCCCACCAAGCCATATTTAAAAGGCATTCTATCACATGATTGGGAAAACGCATCCGCAATCGCTTAGCAGGCACCCCAACGACAATCGTATAAGGCATAACATCTTTCGTTATAACAGCGTTCGCGCCAATGATAGCGCCATGACCAATTGTCACTCCAGGCATAATAACCGCACCATGTCCAATCCACACATCATGCCCAATAATAACACGTTTTGCACAACGCCTTTCACGAAAACCACTATCTAATGCCATATAACGAAAATATTCGTTTGGACGATAGGTTATTTTATGCGTTGAAACGCGCTCCATAGGATGCTCCAACGCATTCATCCGTACATGAGATGCAATAGAACAAAAACGCCCAATATCGCTATAAATAGCCTCACTATTACGCTCTAAATAAGAAAAATCTCCAACGGTTACATCCCGTAAAATCACCCGCTCATTAATTTCCACATAGCGCCCTAATTTACAACCATGCAGCCGCGCTGTCGTATGGATACGAGGTTCACTTTCATGAAATCGAAGATCTTTCTCAATATTCATACATCTTTCACCAATGTTTTATCAATAGATATGGAAAGACATACCAATCAAGCCAATAAAATCAACCATGAAACAAACATTGCAAAACAAACCTGCCGATGTTACAATTTCTCGATCTATCTAAGAGAGTCAAACTATGAAAAATGTAATACGCATCTTGGGGCTGACAATCATATTTCTTGCAGGTGTTTTTATTTATGATACGCTGACAAATAAGCCTTTAGGTGATAACTTTACTCTCACTGATTCTAATGGAAAAAATATTACTGAGGCTGATGTTCGAAGCAAGCCTTCAATAATTTTTTTCGGCTTCACTATGTGTCCTGAAAGCTGCCCTACCACACTGATGAATCTTGATCGATGGCTTACAGCCCTTGGGCCTGAAGCTGATAAATTAGGTATATGGTTTGTGACTGTTGATCCTGAACGTGATACACCAAAAGTACTCCATGATTATCTCAGTAATTTTAACAATAAAATTGTTGGCATCAGCGGAGATCCTGAAAAAGTTCATAAAATGGTCAATTCTTTCAACATCGTTGCTGAAAAAGTCCCTGAAACAGATGGAAACTATACATATAACCATACAGCAGCAATTTTTTTACTCAAAAAAGGTGGAAAATTAGCTGGCGTTATCCGTTATGACACGAAAGAAAGCGATAGCGAATTAAAAGATGAAATCGCCATTGAACGGTTAAAAAAACTCATCTTAAACTAAAAAAACCGATCAAAAGAAAGAACAGCATGTCGCAACAAATTCGCCTCTATTATACTGCTTCTAAAAATGAAGCAGAACGGTTCTATACCCTTATAGAAACAGCCTTTGACGAAGAAGGGTATCCTCTTGCTCTTACAGAGATAGATGAACAAAATGCTGTATATGAGCTTTCTCTATATGTCGATCAAGACAATCAAGAGAACGCATTGAAACGTTTTGCTCAAATCCTTTCTATAGATTTTGATAATATTAATATGGAAGTTTTACCCAACATTGATTGGGTACAAAAAAGCCTAGAAGGACTAAAACCTGTGCAAGCCGGTCCTTTTTTCCTTCATGGAAGTCACAACCGAAACGCCATTCCAGCAAATGTTCTCCCTATTGAAATTGAAGCAAATCAAGCCTTTGGAACAGGACATCATGGGACAACAGCTGGTTGTTTGGAAATGATTGCCAAAGTCATGAAACACGAAAATCCACAAAATGCCCTTGATCTTGGAACTGGTAGTGGAGTCTTAGCCATTGGCATAGCAATGCTCAAGCCCATTAGTATTCTCGCCTCCGATATTGATCCTATTGCTATTCAAGTTGCACAACATAATATCGAGCTTAATGGCGTAAAAGAGTATATTACAGCTGTTACAGCAACAAGTTTTACCCATGAACACATTGCAACACGTGCGCCTTTTGATCTCATCGTTGCCAATATCCTTGCTAATCCGCTTATTGAACTTGCGCAAGAAATGGTAAAAGCCCTTAAAAAAGGGGGATCACTTATACTCTCTGGAATTCTTGAAGAACAACATGCCCATGTTTTGGAGACTTATATAAAACAAGGACTGAAGCATATCGAAACATACCACCGGCAAGGATGGGTTACGATACACCTGAAATAAAATAAAAGAAAAGGACGTCGTTATGTATCAATCTTTTGAGGCGACAACAAATCCTGCTTATGCAGCAGAACGCATTTCTTGCCTTCGTAAAGAACTCGATCACCTTGGACTCGATGGTTTTCTTGTTCCGCGGTGCGATGAACACCAAGGAGAGTATGTCCCTCCTCATGCTCAACGCCTTAGCTGGTTAACCGGCTTTACTGGATCAGCTGGGATTGCACTGATTTTAAAAAACAAAGCCATCATATTTACAGATGGGCGATATAAGCTCCAAGTTCGCCAACAAACTGATCCTGATATTTTTAATTATGAAGATCTCATAACTTGTCCTCCCTCACAATGGCTTGAAAAAAATGGTCAAAAACTTTCTATTGGCTTTGATCCATGGCTCCACACGATTGCTGCCACCGATGCATTAAAAAACGCATTAGAAATGAAAGCAGGTGGAAAACTTGTAGAAGTTCAACATAATCCCATTGATCTGCTCTGGCATGATCAACCAAAATTACCACAATCTGCCTTATCAATTCACCCTCTCAAATATGCTGGGTGCGATACAGATGAAAAACTCGCTTTGATTTACAAAGATATACAGCAAACTCATGCAAATGCTTTTATTTTTACAGACCCCTCTTCCATTGCATGGACATTCAATATACGGGGCAATGATGTTTCCAACACGCCTTTTTCCCTTTGTTTTGCTCTCATTCCACTTAACAAAACACCAGCTTTATTCATTGACAGCAAAAAACTTGGTGTAGAACAGAAACAATATCTAGAACGTTATGCAAAATTATATGAACCAGAACAGCTTATTCCCAAGATCAAAGAGTATGTTCAAAAAGGGACAGTGTTTGCCTTAGATCCACAGCTAACATGCGAAAAATTACGAACTGTTATTGAAGAAAAAAATAGCTTTTTTATCACACTTACCGATCCTGCTGCTCTACCACGTGCCATTAAAAATGACACAGAACTCAATGGCGCACGCAAAGCGCATCTACGCGATGGTGTTGCCCTAACCCGTTTTTTTTCTTGGTTAGATAAACAAATACCAGGGTCAATAAGTGAAATTTCTGCTGCTCAAAAATTAGAAGAATTTCGCATAAATACAGCAAAAGAAATGGGAGAAAAACTTGAAGATCTTTCTTTTGATACAATCTCCGCAACAGGAGAAAATGGTGCCATTATTCATTATCGTGTAACAACGCAAACAAATAAACAACTCAAAGCCGGTGAACTTTACCTCGTTGATTCAGGTGGACAATATCGTGATGGCACGACTGATGTCACACGTACAGTAGCAATTGGGAATATTGGAGAAGAAGAAAAACGCTGTTTCACTCTTGTTCTCAAGGGCATGATTACTCTTTCAACTGCTTGCTTTCCCAAAAGAACCCGTGGACAAGACCTTGATGCTCTTGCACGCATTGCATTGTGGAAAGCTGGTTTTGATTATGCCCATGGCACCGGTCATGGTGTTGGATCTTATCTTTCTGTCCATGAAGGACCGCAAAATATTTCTCGTAAAGGGTGCCAAGAACTCATCTCCGGTATGATTCTTTCAAACGAGCCAGGTTATTACCGCGAAAGCGCTTTTGGTATCCGTCTTGAAAATTTGATGATTGTGAAGCCAGCACAAAAAATTGATGGTGGAGATATAGAAATGCTCTCGTTCGAAACACTTACACATTGCCCCATTGATCGACGGTTAATCCTTCCAGAGCTTTTGACACAAGAAGAACGACAATGGCTCAATGATTACCATGCGCGCGTTTATCAGATGAATGCACCTTACTTAAATGAAGAAGATAAAAAATGGGCAAAAGAAGCAACAATGCCCCTTTAAATGAAGCAACCTATAACTTTTACCCTTTCTACAAAACACTACACCCTTCTCTTTTAAAGAGAGAAGTGCGAATTTACCATCAGCAAACACAAAAAATATTTCTACAAGATACTTCAAGTTTTTTGCTGGTATGGTAAACGCTAACCTAGGTGAAGCAAGATGAGATACACCTATACGTGGTAATACTTATCTTGGCGATCTCCATCCAGACATTATTATATCCCTATTTCCTTTATATGGAAACTTTCGTTATATTTTGTAATTTTCCGCGTTATATTTCTATTACGTCATTATAATTGGTTTATTACGGCATTTTGGATTAAATTATACATATTTATTTACAATTTTTACCTTGCTTCACAGTAATAATTTATATTTTGTACTAATAATAACCTTGTATATTCTTCATCATAATAGTTTAAGTTTAATATTTAAGCTCAACGTTAATTATTTTAAATAACGTAATAAATATTAAAATATATGGCGCTCTGTTTTTGCAAAAAACAGCCCCTATTATCCCTCTTTTTGATTTCATCCCCCAAAAAATGTAAGAGAGATAATCATACAAACAGCATACGATCTTCTAGAAGACATCCTCTAAACATTATGTTTCTCAATCAGCTGTAGCCAAGCCTCTTCATCGATAACCTCAACACCTAATTCCTCAGCTTTAGCCAATTTGGAGCCCGCTCCAAGTCCTGCAACAAGAAGATCTGTTTTTTTAGAAAGTGAACCAGATGTTTTAGCCCCCAATCGCTCTGCCAATGCTTTTGCTTCATCACGTGACATATGCGCCAAAGTTCCTGTAAAAACAATAATCTTATCCGCTATTGGTGAAGAATCTGCTATGATAGGCTCCTCATCAAGAGGAGTTACTTCTTCAAGCAAAACAGATAAAATCTCACGGTTATGCTCTTCTTGATAAAAATCAACAATTGCGCTCCCTACCTGTGGTCCAATTCCTTCGATATTGGTAAGCTCTATCCAAGCCTCATTTCCTTCTTCATTTTCCTTATCACATGGCATAAATGCTTCCATAGCCGCAGTCTCAAAAGCTGTATAATTTTTATAAGCACGTGCAAGGCGGCGTGCATTCACTTCGCCAACATGACGAATCCCCAATGCAAACAAAAAACGGCTCAAAGGAATTTCTCGGCGCGCATTAATGGCATCATACAATTTCCGCACTGAAACAGTACCAAAACCTTCCATATTTTCCAAACGGATCAAAGACTTTTCTTGGCGCCGTTCTAAAGTAAAGATATCAACTGGTGTATGAATACAAAGCGCTTCATCTTGAACATGGAAAAAGAACTCCACTTGTTTTTTACCCAAGCCCTCAATATCAAACGCATTGCGTGAAACAAAATGACGAATACGTTCAATCGCTTGTGCCGGACAAATAAGCCCCCCTGTACAGCGACGCACGGCTTCTCCCTCTTCACGAACAGCATGACTCCCACAAGCGGGACACAGATGAGGAAAAACAAAAGCAGAAGCATCTTTTGGACGTTTTTCAGCAATAATATCAACAATTTGAGGGATCACATCACCAGCACGTTGTACAATCACGCTATCGCCTACACGGATATCACGTCCTTCACGAATGGGCTCTCCTTTATGACCAATTCCCTTAATATAATCCTCATTATGCAAACTAGCATTGGTCACCACCACTCCACCAACAGTAATAGGCGTAAGACGTGCAACAGGTGTCAAAGCTCCCGTGCGACCAACTTGAATGTCAATATCTTCCAAAAGCGCTATCGCTTTTTCTGCTGGAAATTTATGGGCGATAGCCCAACGCGGCGAACGAGAAACAAACCCCAAACGCTTTTGGAGCATCAAATCATTAACCTTATAAACAATGCCATCAATGTCATAGCTTAAAGAATGACGGCGTTCTTCTATATCACGATAATAGAAAATAATTTCTTCTACTCTCTTAAAGACTTTTGTTAATGGATTGATAACAAAGCCATATTCTTTTAGCTTTTTCATCATCTCCATTTGACTTTCTGCCAATATTTCACTCACCTCACCACAAGCATAAGCAAAAAATTGAAGTTTTCTGCTAGCGGTTATCCGTGAATCAAGCTGACGGAGTGAACCAGCCGCCGCATTTCGAGGATTGGCAAAGGTTAACTTGCCCTTCTCTTGTTGGCTGATATTCAGTGCTTGGAAATCTTCCCGCCCCATATAAACTTCACCACGCACCTCAATGATATCAGGAAAATCACCTTGCAAAACTTGTGGGATATCAGCAATTGTTCGGGCATTTGCCGTCACATTTTCACCGACAGTTCCATCCCCACGCGTTGCCGCACGCACAAGCTGCCCCTTTTCGTAGCGCAAAGACAAAGATAAACCATCAATTTTTGGCTCCGCTGTTATTTCCAACACTTGTGTTTCTGGAAGCCGTAAAAAACGACGAATACGCTCAACAAATTCAGTAACATCTTCAGAGCTAAACGCATTATCAAGTGAAAGCATAGGCTGTGCATGAACAGATTTTTCAAATTTTTCAGAAATTGGTGCTCCAATTTTATGTGAAGGAGAATCAATACGTATAAGCTCTGGAAAAAGAGCTTCAATTTCTGCATTACGACGACGTAAAGCATCGTATTCTGCATCAGAAATTTCAGGCTGATCATCACGATTATAAAGCACATCATGACGTGCAATCTCTTTTGCCAACCACTCTAATTCACGTTCTGCTTCAACAGCTGTGAGATTTTTATATGCATCTTTGTTCATAAAATCTATTCCAAATTACAAGCACTGCCACAAGGATTTCCACACGCATCCTCATCAAGTGAATCTCAATAAATACAAGCTTTCCAGTATTTTTATCGCTGACTAATTACCTTTATGCTAGAAGCTTTTGAGCCGCTGCACGCGCTTCTTCAGTAATCTGTTCTCCAGCCAACATACGGGCAATTTCTTCTGCACGCTCATGTTCTTTCATTTTATGAATCGCAGTAACAAAGCGTCCTTTATCATGACTCTCAATTTTTGAAATAAGAAAATGACCATGCGCTTTCGATGCAACCTGTGGTGCATGTGTAATAGCAAAAACCTGAACACGTTCTGATAAGCGTTGCAATCGTTGTCCAATAGCAGCTGCAACAGCCCCCCCAACGCCTGTATCAATTTCATCAAAGATCAGCGTCGGTGCTGATCCTCGATCAGATAAAACAACTTTTAATGCTAGCAAAAAACGGGATAATTCACCGCCAGAAGCCACACTAAGCATCGGCCCTGCACGTGTTCCAGGATTTGTCCGCACCCAATATTCAATACGATCACATCCCTCTGCACTCCGCTTTTCCATATCACTTTGCATTTCAACAATAAATTCAGCCCTCTCTAACTTCAATGCCGGCAACTCAGCCATAACACTTTCAGATAAATGCTTTGCTGTCTCCCGACGCTTTATTGTTAAGGCTTGCGCCAATGTATCATAATTTTTCTTTGCCTGCTCTGCCTCATCTTCAAAACGTGTCAATATGGTCTGAGCCTCTTCAAAGTCAGCCAGTTCAGCATCCATTTTATCGCGTAACTGAACCAATTCATCCGCAGAAACTTGATATTTACGAGCAAAACCCCGAAGAGCAAAAAGACGCTCTTCTATCCGTTCCAATTCATCAGGTTCAAAATCTAATGCTCGTATTGCCGTCTCAATACCTTCTTGTGCTGTTGCAAGTGCATGCAATGCCTCATCAATAGATTTCACCACTGGTGCAATAAGTTCTTGCGCCTCAGGAATTTTCCGCTCCAAACGCCTCACCAAATTAGAAAGCACTGGGATTGGTGATTTTTGACCTGTTAAAAGATCATCCGCTTCTTTAATATCTGTCGCTATTTTTTCTAATTTAAGCATATCAGCACGACGAAGAGAAAGAGCTTCCTCTTCACCAACTCTAAAATCAAGCTTTTCAAGCTCTTCTACACACGCACGAAGATAATCAACCTCCCGTACAGCACTCTCTACTTTAAGACGCTGCCGTTGCAAACGCTCCTCAAATTCACGCCATGTGTGATAACACTGACGCAAATTTTCCACTTCATTCTCAAGTCCACCAAAGGCATCTAATAATTGGCGATGTGTAGCAACATCAATCAGTGCACGATCATCATGTTGTCCATGGATTTCAACCAGCAAACGGCCAACACTTCGCATCAATGCAACACTAGACACCTGATCATTGATAAAGACACGGCTACGTCCATCACTTGATTGTACCCGCCGTAAAATAATATCACCCTCGTCATCAAGACCATTCTCACGAATAAGTTGACGTGCAGGATGTGAAACAGACACATCAAAAACAGCTGTGACCTGCCCGCGGTCAGCCCCATGACGCACAAGCGAAGCATCACCCCGCCCCCCTAGAGCAAGTGATAAAGCATCAAGGAGAATAGACTTCCCCGCACCCGTTTCTCCAGTTAAAACCGTCAACCCCGCTGTAAAATGAATATCGAGCGTTTCGATCAAAACAATATTATGAATCGAAAGCTGTACCAACATAGAGAATCAACGTACCCTCTTCTTGTCACCACCTAAAGCATTTGAGATCCAAGAAGATTTATGCTCACGTGGTGATATTTTATTCTTCTGCAAGAGATTATAAGAAAATTTATACCACTCACTTTTGGGATAATTACGTCCTAAAATAGCTGCTGCCGTCTGTGCTTCCGCCGTTAAGCCGAGAGCAAGATTAACCTCAGTCAAGCGGAAAAGTGCTTCTTCAATTTGATTTGTATCAGAATACTCTTCAACTACGGTACGAAACCGTCTACTTGCCGCAAGATAGCGCCGCCCCTCTTCATAATAACGGCCAATCTGCATTTCTTTACCAGCCAGTTGTTCGCGACCAAAACGGATTTTATCCTTAGCATCCTTGACATACTCAGAATTAGGATAACGCTCTATAAGAAGCTGCATAGCAGCAATAGCACGTTTCGTGTCACGTTGATCACGCGTAACATCAGGAATCCGACGGAAAGAAGAAAGACCAATAATATAGTATGCATAAGCCGAGTCAGTCGACCCTGGATAAAGAGTAATATAGCGTTGAGCCATACTAATTGAATCATCATACTTTCCGAGTCGATAATTAGTAAAAGCACCCATGACCAAAGATTTACGTCCCCAGTCTGTATAAGCGTACTGTTTTTCAATCTTCAAAAACTTCTTCGATGCATCCCCAAGCCGCCCACTTTCAAGGCTAGCAAGCGCCTGATTATATAAAACATCTGGTGGCTCTATTTTCAAAACATAAGCAGATGGATCAAGGGTATTTTTCTCTTTAAAGAGGCATCCCGCTAACATACAGGTGCTTCCCAAAAGCACCACCCCCAATATCTTGCGTACAATGTTAGATTTTCTATATGTCATATTTCCAATGCACACATGAGATTTTTTCATAGTTTTTCCGGCCTCCACAGAATATCACCTTGTAGCAAAAACAATTTATCAAAGGTTTATACCATATCACTTTAAAATCCACATAACCAATTTAGCAGTTTAGGTCAATCATCCCCTTAAAAATCAAATAAACGATAAAAAAATCTTGCCAATTTTTTTACTTTTTCTCTAAAAAGCTTTTTTCATAATATGATTCGTCTGCCAAAACAGCCTTCACCAATTGCGCATTAATTCTATGCCCACTACAATAAGAACGAAATAATCCAATAAAAGGTGCCCCAAGCAAAGCAGTATCACCAATCGCATCAAGCATCTTGTGCCGAACACATTCATTCTCCCAATAAGGACCATTGGGATTTAAAATTTTATCATTAAGGTCGATAACAAGAGAATTTTCCAAAGAAGCGCCTCTCGCCTTTCCAGAAAGCCTTAATTCTTCCACGTCTTTGATAAAACCAAAAGTGCGCGCACGTGACAAATCATCCCTAAACCCTCGTGTGGTAAGATCAAAACTGAAATGTTGCTTACCAATAGCAGAAGAAGGAAAAGAGATCGTTATATCAAAACGACGTCCATCGAATGGCAAAAGCTCTGCAACACCATGAGCTCCTTCAACCCGCACGGGCTTTTTTATAATGAAATAAGAACGCAACGCATTTTGCTGTACAATACCAACATCTTCAAAAGCTTGGCAATATAGCCACGCTGAACCATCCAAAATAGGAATCTCATTATGTGACACTTCAATAACAAGATTATCCAAATTATAAGCAGCAATTGCCGCCATCAAATGTTCAATTGTTTCAACCCTTACATCTCCATCTCCAAGTACTGTTGATAATTCAGTTTCTCCTGTTTGCGATGCATGGGCTTGAAATATTTTCTCTGTTCCGTCTAATCCACAACGCTTAAAAACAATACCACACCCAACATCCGCTGGACAAACCTTTACCACTGACAAACAGCCACTATGAACGCCAATCCCCTTAAATGTTACTGCTTTTTTAAGAGTAGACTGATATTTTGGTACTAAATTCATCATATCATTTTATTAAATTGCTTGTACATCTTTTAACAAAATTTATAAAACTATAAAAAATATTCATAGTAAATAATAAAAAAAAACCGCTTATTGTAAGCGGTCTTTTTAAAACAAAGTATTTTATCCAAAAAACAGTAATATATTTTACTGTATAATTTTTGACTGAGCATTAAAGAAATAATAAAATTTCTTACTTTACCTCATTTTTCATCAATTAATTTGCCTGACGACGTAAAAATGCTGGTATTTCCAACTGATCTTCTTCACTTATAAAAGTACGCTGATCTTGTGGTACCTGAGGATGCAGCTCACCAGAACGACGTGGAACATAAACAGAAGCATCTTGAGAAAGCGCCTGAGAGTTTTTATTGTAAACATGAGAATCTTTCTGCTGAGACGATCTAACAGCAGGCTCCAGCCTCGCTTCTGGCTCAGCTTCTTCACGATGTGTCAAGCTCTGTTTCAAACGCTGCCAAAGATTACGAGGACCTTGATCAGTCACAAATGTTCTTTGACTTTGTCCATGAGCAACAGGTGGAAAATCCTTTAACTCAGGCATACGCATTGGAGCGCGCGCTTGCATTTGTTGCATTTGTTTTGGTTGCACTGGCTTTTCTTTTTGCTTCACAACCCCTGTCATCTCATCAAGAACATGTGCTGTTGCCTCCATACTCACAGGAGCCGTCATCGCCTGTTGAGAACCACGGCTTACTTGCATACGAGGCACATTGGATCTCTGTTCCTGAACAGCATTTGAACCATACGCAACAGCATTCGTGGCACTTCGTGTCGTCATTGCTTCTGCAGGTTGTGCAAAAATTTGACTTTTGGGACGGAACTGTTCTCCGGTTGATTTACCCTTCTCTATTTCAAGTGATTCGATCACTTCTACCATTGACTCAGAACGCAGAGGCGATGACTGAACATGAAAAGAACTGTGTGACGTTCCAGGATCGCTCTTGCGTATTGAAGAAGCAGGTCTTTGAATCTGAGGATGAGAGGACTGAACCACATCACTAACTTCACGATCAATACCGGTGGCAACCACAGAAACACGAATAACACCTTCCAATGACTCATCATCAATAGCGCCAAAGATCACATTCGCATCAGCATCTACTTCTTCACGAATACGATTAGCAGCTTCATCAACCTCAAAGAGAGTCATATCACGACCACCCGTAATAGAAATCAATAAACCACGCGCCCCACGCATAGAGGTATCATCCAACAATGGATTTGCAATAGCAGCTTCAGCCGCAGCCAAAGCACGCCCATCACCAGATGCCTCACCCGTTCCCATCATGGCTCGACCCATTTCGTGCATAACAGAACGAACATCAGCAAAATCAAGGTTAATCAAACCCTCTTTAATCATCAAATCCGTAATGGAAGCAACACCAGAATAAAGCACTTGGTCAGCCATAGCAAAAGCATCAGCAAACGTTGTCTTATCATTTGCAATACGGAAAAGATTTTGATTGGGAATAACAATCAATGTATCGACAGACTTTTGTAATTCTTCAATACCAGCCTCTGCCGTTTTCATACGACGTGCGCCTTCAAACTGAAACGGCTTTGTCACAACACCAACAGTCAAAATACCTTTTTCACGCGCTGCGCGAGCAACAACGGGAGCAGCCCCTGTTCCAGTTCCTCCCCCCATACCAGCAGTAATGAAAACCATATGAGAGTCTGCAAGATGATCAATAATTTCATCAATACATTCCTCCGCCGCCGCTTGTCCAACTTCAGGCAAAGCCCCAGCACCCAAACCTTCTGTCACAGCTGCCCCAAGTTGGATAACACGTTCAGCCTTTGACATAGCCAAAGCCTGTGCATCCGTATTTGCAACAACAAAGTCAACTCCCTGAAGACCAGCATTTATCATATTATTCACGGCATTCCCGCCACCACCTCCAACACCAAAAACGGTAATGCGTGGCTTCAATTCCGCGATATCTGGCCGATGCAGATTAATCGTCATTTTCTTTTCCTTCTCATAAGACACCGCAAGCCAAAGCGATGAAATTTATCCAACTAGACTTAACTAAAAACTCTCACGCAACCACTGACCAACACGCTGAAAATATCCACGCGTGCCCATCGATAAATGATTTCCTGCCGCCTGCATTGTTTTTTCTTCAAAACCCACCAATTGCGGATAAATTAACAACCCAACAGCAGATGTAAACGCCGCCCCTTTTGCAAGAGAAGGAAGCCTCGAAATACCTAAAGGCCGCCCGATACGAACATTTCTTCCTAATATAGTACGTGCCATTTCTGGCAATCCTGTTAACTGGCTTGCTCCCCCAGTCAAAATAACACGTTTACCAATGATGTGACCAAAACCAGAACGATTTAAACAATCACGGACCATTTCTAAAATTTCTTCAACACGCGCACGAATGATACGCCCAAGAACCGCGCGAGGATATTGAGTTTCACGCTGTTCACTCCCAATTTCTGCTACATTAATCATTTGCCGCTCATCAGCACTTGTTAAAAGTGCTGAACCATAAACAACTTTTAAACGTTCCGCCTCTGTTAAAGACATAGAAAATCCGCGCGCAACATCAAGAGTGACATGATGCCCCCCAACAGCAAGAGCATCTGCATGAATAAATTTCCCCTCAAAAAACACTGAAAATGTTGTTGTTCCACCACCAAAATCAATACATGCAGCCCCTAAACGCGCCTCATCATTCATCAAGACAGCAAGACCACTTGCAAAGGGAGTAGCAACCATTGCTTCAACACTCAAATGTGCACGATTAATACAAGTTTCCAAATTACGCAAAGAGGCTGTTTCTGCTGTTACCACATGCACGTCGACACCAAATGTTTCCCCTGCCATGCCAATAGGATCAAAAATTCCTTTATCTCCATCCAATACATACGAAACTGGAACTGAGTGCATAACATGACGTTCAGCATTAAAGGCTTTACGCGAAACATCTGAAAAGGCCATACGCATATCACGCTTGGTGACTTCACGACCATTCAAATGAACCTTTCCATTAATCAAAGCACTTTGTAATCGACTTGAGGAAAAATTCACAATCACTGAATCCACCACCAAACCCGCCATTTTTTCTGCCGCATCAACAGCCAATCTTATGGATTGTTCTGCTGCAAACATATCCATGACAACACCGGATTTAATACCACGTGAACGCTGCACTCCAAAGCCTAGAATTTCCGTAGAATGTGTACGACCATGTAAATAGTGTGCATGCTTCAAAGGACGCAAACAAGCAATAAGACAAACAATCTTACTTGAACCGACATCAAGTACCGTTAAAAAACGTGTTTTACGCCCCTTCAAATGATGTGATCTGAGTAGCATCATAGGCTTCCTGCCTTTCGCGCTTTTAAAATACGTTCTTCTTCTGCTACAGTAGCATGATAACGCTCCAACGTTTCATCTGATAAAGAAATAGTAATTCGATCAGCAAGACGTAAATCAACACTGAGAATATCGCGAGATAAAAGATCTTGCATTGTACCGGACGAAGAAAGAGAAGAAAGCCTTTCAAGAGCACCATTTTCAGGCAACATAACGCGCATTCCATTATTCAAAACAAGATCCCAACGTCGATCACCTACCCGCACAAAAGCACGAATACGATCATATACTTCCGGATAGACTGACAGCGCTTGAATAAACACTTTAGCAGCATTTTGTGCACCCTGCCCAACCACAAGAGGTAAATCCCGAACAATTTCTCCTTTAAAAGGCACAATGACACGACCTGTATTATCAACAATATCCATTATGCCATCATGTTGCCAAATGGCATAGGGTTCACGCTCCACGATGGAAATGCGCATTCTATTGGGATAAATTTTCTGAACATTAGCCGATTGCACCCAAGCCTGTTTTTCCAACAGAGAACGCGCTCTTTCAACATCAAAAGTGAATATAGAAGGCGCAACATCAAGTTTTAAAATTTTAAAAATATCCTGCTTTGCCAAGCGCTTATTACCGCTTATATCGACATGAGTGACCACAAAACTACTATCCAATATGATCGTATTTACGATCACAGCCATCTGACCACTTGATGAAAGTCCATAAAAAGCCGTAACAAAGAAAAACCACACAACAGCAAAAGAGCCAAAATGGCGTGGAATATGAATATTGACAAAAACAAACTCAAACATAAACCGAAGAAAACGACGATAAAGACGTGGCAAAGCCGGCACTGAAAGCACCTCCATCGGAACATTTGTTTTATTAACATTCAACGCATACATGATGCGTCCTCCACCATCCATTGAACAATATCGCCGTAAGTACGGCCGCTCGCTTTTGCAATATCAGGAAGAAGAGACGTCGAGGTCATACCTGGTTGCGTATTAATTTCAAGCCAAACCAATTCTCCCGTTTTTTCATCAAAACGAAAATCAGAACGGCTAACACCTCGACACCCTATCGCCTGATGGGCTGCTAAAGACATTCTTTGCACACTTTGGTAAATATTTAGTGAAAGTTGTGCAGGACAAATGTGAAGAGAACCACCCGTTTTATATTTTGAGTCATAATCGTAGAATGGAAAGTGTTTATCGGGAAGAATTTCACACACATCCAGCACTTCGTTCCCCAAAACAGCACAAGTCAATTCACGACCAGGAATATATTTTTCAATCATCACCTCATCGGCATACCCCCACTCAGCTCCCCCAATATTATGTGGCGGTGCAATTTCATTTCCTTGAACAATGACAACACCAAAACTTGATCCTTCACACACAGGTTTAATTACATAAGGAGGCTCCATGGGATGCGTTCGACCCAAAGCAAAGCGGCTCATGATACGAGAAGGAGCAACACAAACCCCAACATTTGCAACGATAATTTTTGCACGTCCCTTATCCATTGCCAAAGCAGATGCCATCACGCCAGAATGAGTATAAGGAATTTTTAAATATTCAAGAATCCCCTGAATCCGGCCATCTTCACCAAATGGACCATGCAACGCATTGAAGGCAATATCGGGCTGCAACTGTTCAAGAACAGAAGCAATATGAGCATCAACATCCACGCGGCTCACGCGATACCCCTGCACCTCTAAAACATCAGCACACGCCGCCCCTGAAGATAAACTTATAGACCGTTCAGAAGAAAAACCTCCCATTAACACAGCTATATGTTTATCTTTCATAATAAATCACCCTCTTTCGCATACTATATGTAGTCTATATAGAATACATCAGCACTACATACAGGAAAAACAAAGTTTATCCTTGCGAATCAATAACCTAGCATTTTGCATAATGAATCAGACTCAAAAGCTTGATGCAAGAGATTCTTTGTTAATTTATTGATTCTTAATAGAAATTTTTTATTATCTCTTTGAAATGACTCAATTTTTTATTTTCACTTTTTTAGTGAACAATAAATCAATGAAATGGATCAAAAGGAGGAACACTTCGACCACGCTCAAATTGACCAATACGCTCTATTTCCCATTGTAAAAGGTGGGCTGAATTTGCAAAAACACGCGCACGCACTGTTTCTCCCAATGCTTCAAGATCATATCCTGTTGCTTGCCCTGTATTGATCATAAAATTACAGTGCATTTCACTCATTTGAGCGCCACCAATCCGTAAACCACGACACCCTGCTTCATCAATCACGCGCCACGCAGATCCATTCTCAGGATTTCTAAAAGTTGATCCACCGGTCTTTTCACGAATAGGTTGCACTGTTTCCCTATGGAGGGCAACTTCATCCATAGCAGCACGAATATTATCTTTATTACCAGGCTCCCCTTCCAATAAAGCAGCAGTAAAAATAAAACCTTCAGGAATATCACACTGGCGATAGGAATAATGCATATCTTTCACACTCAAGATATGACGTTGCCCTTTACGATCCAACGCATAAACCTCAACAACACGTGCTGCGGTTTCAACACCATTTGCACCCGCGTTCATTTTGAGAGCTCCTCCAAGACCTCCAGGAATGCCATGATAAAAATGAAAACCTGCAATCTCAGCTTCTAAAGCGGCAGCAGCTAAATGTTTGTCCGCCGCACCAGCACCAACTAAAAAGCCTTTTGGAGAAACCTGCTTCACTTGCCCAAATTTTTTTGGCGAAAGACGAATCACAACACCAGGAACCCCCCCATCACGCACCAGAAGATTAGAACCAATACCGACAATTGTTACAGGAACAAATTCAGGCAAATTTTGAAGAAAGAGAGCCAAATCTTCTTCATCGACAGGCTGATAAAAAAGCTCTGCCAACCCGCCCGTGCGAAACCACGTTACCTTACGCATCTCAACATTAGGTGTAAGCTTTCCTCTCACGCCACCTAACAGTGGTTGCAATTGCGCCAATAGCGCCTCACCATCAATGTGCTGAAAATTTATCATGACCATCCAATACCGCTAACTGATGAGGCAAAGCACAAGCCCATTGTGTGATATTGCCAGCACCAAGAAAAACAACATAATCCTCTGCCTGAGCAAATTTTGAGACAAGAGACACAACATCTTCCAAACCATGTATCAAGCGCACATCACGATGACCCGCCATTTTAATATGCTCTACCAATTCTTGAGAACCAAATCCTACAATAGGCTCTTCACCAGCCGCATAAACGGGCGTAATCAACACTGTATCTGCATCATTAAAACAAGCAGCAAAATCATCAAATAAATGATACAAACGCGAATACCGATGGGGTTGTGCAATCGCAATAACACGCCCTTTTGCACTCTCACGTGCAGCACGCAAAACAGCCTTTATTTCAACAGGATGATGTCCATAATCATCAAATATTTCAATGCCACGCCAACTTCCTGTTCGCGTAAAACGCCGTTTTACTCCGCCAAATTCTGCTAAGCCCCTTTTTATAGCTTCATTTGAAATGCCAAGTTCATGCGCAATAGCAATCGCCGCCGTTGCATTGGCAACATTATGCTGCCCTGCCATGGGCAAAAGCAAATTTTTCAACTCAATCTTTCTTCCTGTTTTGCGTGAGCGAACAAGAACATCAAAATGCGTTTTTTGACCATCCATCGAAAGATTAAGAAAACGAACATCCGCTTGTGGATTTGCACCATAAGTGATCACCCAACGATCATCAATACGGCCCGCCAATGACTGAACCTCTGGATGATCAAGACACAAAACAGCAAAACCATAAAAAGGAACATTTTCTACGAATTGCCGAAAAGCCTCACGCACAGCATCAAAACTTCCATAATGATCCAAATGCTCAGCGTCAATATTAGTAATAACAGCAATATCAGCAGGCAGCTTTAAAAATGTACCATCACTTTCATCAGCTTCAACAATCATCCAATCGCCATCTCCCGTACGAGAATTCGTACCATAAGCATTAATAATACCGCCATTAATCACCACTGGATCAAAATGACCAGCATCAAGAAGGGCTGCGACCATTGATGTGGTTGTTGTTTTACCATGTGTACCACCCACTGCAATTGCACGCCGAAATCGCATCAGCTCCGCCAGCATTTCTGCACGTCTGACAAGCGGCAAATGTCTTTCCTTTGCAGCAATATACTCAGGATTTGTTTTTTTAACGGCAGTAGAAAAAACAACAACCTCTGCATTCCCTAAGTTTTCAGCACAATGACCTATATGAACGTTAATTCCTTTTTTCCGCAAACGTTCAACATTTGCACTTTCAACTTGATCTGACCCTTGAACTTTATAGCCAAGATTATAAAAAACCTCCGCAATTCCACTCATACCGATCCCCCCGATTCCGATAAAATGGATAACGCCTATATCAAGTGGCATTTTCATTAAAAAGCTCCTCTTTTATATCTGACAACAATCGCCCTGCAGTTAAGGATTCAGCCATATCAGCAAGGCGACGGGTTGCATGAGGTTGTCCAACTTTTTTTGCAGCAAGCGCTTGTTTTTCCAATAAATGGGGCGCACAACAAGCGTGCATTAAAAGAGAAGAAAGCTTTTGTGCATTTAAATCTTTTTCTGATATAATTTGTGCTCCCCCCACACGAGCAAGCAAAGCTGCATTGGCAGCCTGATCATGATCTAAAGCATGGGGATAGGGAACAAGCAGAGCAGGTCTACCAATCACCGCTATCTCACAAACGGACGAAGCCCCAGCGCGCGACAAAATAAAATGAGCATGTGCCATACGTTCAGCCATATCATCAAAGAAAGGAGCAACTTCTGCTTGTACCCCCATATCACGATAGATTTTGATCAACCTTCCTGCTTCACCGCGGACTTGCTGTACAATTCGTAAACGTTTACGGTTCTTATCATCAAATAAAGCAATAGCTTCTGGAACAATATGTGAAAAAGCAGAAGCCCCTTGACTACCTCCAAAAATCAAAAAATTAAATGGCTTTTCTCCCTCTGAAGAATGATAAGGAATTTTGGCCGCCTTCAACACAGCCTCACGGACAGGATTCCCCGTCAAAAGTATTTTATGAGCATAAGCGCCATTTGGCGACAACAAACCACCAGCGATTGCACGCACAAAAATTGCCAACACCCGATTGGCACGCCCCATAACAGCATTTTGTTCATGAATAAATGTCACACGCCTCGTTAAAGCCGCAATAAAAAGAGGAGGAAAGCTCGGATACCCCCCAAATCCTCCAACAAGAACAGGACGTAATTTATAAAACAACGCCAACGATTGCCCCATACCCCTTAGCAAAGACCAAAACGTCTTTATCAGAGCAAAAGGATGGCGTCGTGTAAATGTTGCCGATGAAACGATATGAATATGCTCTTCATCAAAACACCGAACAAAAGGGCGTGCTCTTTCATCTGTTATTAAATGAACATCATATCCACGCTGCCTTAATTCAACAGAAAGGGCTTCAGCAGGAAAAAGATGTCCACCTGTACCACCAGCCACCAAAATAATAACTTTTTTATCATTCATAAGGGGTATCCAAGACAGAAGAGGAAGAAAAAGCTGAAAGGCGCGCTTCTGGCCAACGACGTGTTAAACTAAGCAAAATGCCCATTGAAAACGCAATCGCCACCATCGAAGAACCACCATAAGAAATAAAAGGCAATGTCATACCTTTTGGAGGAATTAAGTGAAGATTAACGGCCATATTAATAGCTGATTGAAAGCCAATCATCATTGCTATGCCAGTAATACCAAGACGTATAAAGGAATCACGTGTATTCATGGCTATATACAATGAACGCATAACGATAAAGCCAAACAGCATCATAATTAATAAACAAAGAATAATACCATATTCTTCAGCAGCAACGGAAAATACAAAATCTGTATGGCTATCAGGAATGATACGTTTTACTGTGCCCTCCCCAGGACCTTGCCCAAACCAACCACCATTCAAAATAGCCTCACGTCCCACATCCACTTGAAACGTATCCCCTTCACCTGTCAAAAAACCATTGATCCGCTCGCGCACATGATGCAGAAAAAGATAAGCTAAAATAATTCCTACAACGCCTAAAATGAGAAAGAGAAAAATAATAGTAAGAGGGACACCAGCAATAAAAAACAGCCCCCCCCATGTTGCACTTATTAAAACTGTTTGTCCAATATCAGGCTGCAAAACCAGAAGCACACAACAAATGGCATAAAGTAGAATCGCTAACGTATAACCCAGAATGCCCCTCTTGCGTATCTGTTCCGAAAAAAGCCAAGCGGACATAACCACAAAAGCTGGCTTCATAAACTCTGAAGCCTGTACAGAAAAACCAAATAGTAGAATCCACCTCCGTGCTCCCTTTAATTCTGGACCCCAAAATAAGGTTGCAACCATAAGAGCAAGCGTTACAATGAGCAAAAGAGCACATAAACGACGAATATTAGAAAGCGAAAAAAAGGAAATGGTAACCATCGTAAAAAATGCTGAAATGCTAAAAATGATATGCCACCGAACAAAATAAAAACTATCAGCAATTCCGATTTTTTTTGCAATAATAGGGCTGGCAGCAAAAGACAGCATAATGCCAATTCCCATTAAAATTAAACAAGCTGCAAAGATAGAGCGATCAATCGTCCACCACCAATTAGCAATTGGATCTCTATCTGCACGCGTCACCATGGTATCCACCTTATCCATTTTATAAATTATCTCAAAGTAATATGGTTCCCCAGCCTGTTTAACAAACACTTTAAAAACTAAATTACACAAAAAAAGATTCTGGAGTCTTAACGCAAAAATATTTTTTTATAACTGATGCTTTTTTATTGTAACTGCATCACAAAAGAGACAAATGCTTCGCCTCGCATTTCATAATTTTTAAATTGGTCATAACTTGCACAAGCAGGTGACAAAAGAACCGTCACCTCTTTTTCCTTACAACCCATTGCGTCAACAGCTGCTTCACGCACCGCATTTTTCAAAGTTAAGCTCATAGAAAAGGGAAAAGCAGATCCAATAGTGCGAGCAAATTCTTCCGCCGCGCTCCCAATCAAATAAGCTTTACGAATTTTAGGAAAAAATTCTCTAAGAGACTCTATCCCTCCCTTTTTTGCCTGTCCTCCAACAATCCAAAAAATATCATTAAAGGTGGAAAGCGCAGGAGCTGTTGCATCTGCATTAGTAGCCTTGCTGTCATTGATAAACAAAACCGCCCCCATTTTACGCACCTGCTGCATACGATGATCCAACCCTTTATAACTTGCCAAATGCTTGTTCACAGAAGGATCGGTTATTTTTAAAGCCTGCAATGTTGCTAATGCCATAAGGGCATTTTGCGCATTATGACTCCCACGTAACCCCGCCATAGGAGCAAGATCTGCAAGCATATGACTCTGTCCTTGACGAACAGAAAAGAGCTTGGTCCCATCTGCATAAAAACCATTTTCAACAAAATGATCCTTGGAAATTGCCTCAATTTGCTTCCCATCATGAAGTAACTGTTGATATAAAACCCGACAAGCTGCATCATCAACTGAAATGAAAGCCTGAGAAGCCTGAGCAATCAGATGCCTTTTGGTTTGCACATAACAGGCAAAACTCCCATGTCGATCAATATGATCAGGTGTTAAATTCAATAAAAGTCCAATGGTCGGCTGAAGAGAGGGAGTAAGATCAATTTGAAATGATGAACATTCAATCACATAGATACGTTTTTTAACAAATGGCTTAAGCGTCAATATTGCTTTTCCGATATTTCCCCCCATCTGCACATCATAGCCCATTTTTTCCAACAAATGCGCAAGTAAAGCCGTTGTGGTTGACTTGCCATTCGTCCCCGTAATCGCAATGAAAGGAACATCTTGGTCACACAAACCATAATGTTGTAAAAAATGCTGGCGCGCACGAACAAATAATTCAATATCACCGATAATTTCTATATTTTTTTTTCGTGCTTTTTCAACAATCCAATGGGGCTGAGGATAACTTAAAGGAACTCCAGGAGCTACAATCAATGCAACAAATTCTGACCAATCTTCATAACGGAGATCTCGTGTTGGAATATTGTGCCGAAAAGCCATTTGCACGCTTGAAGAACTATCATCCCACGCCACCACTTCTGCGCCACCGCACATCAATGCTTGTGCCGTTGCTAGTCCAGACTGTCCCAATCCAAACAGAGCAACTTTTTGACCTTTATAACACGTAACAGAAATCACATTCTCACCGCAATTTAAGTGTTGAAAGACCTATGAGAGCGAGAACAATCGAAATAATCCAAAAGCGTATCACGACTTGGCTTTCAGTCCAGCCTTTTTTCTCAAAATGATGATGTATCGGTGCCATAAGAAACACGCGTTTTCTTGTTAATTTGAAATAACCAACCTGAATAACGACTGAAAAAGCTTCCACAACAAAAAGCCCACCAATAAGAACCAAAACAATTTCGTGTTTCGTAGCAACCGCAACAGTCCCTAAGAGTCCTCCAAGAGCCAATGAACCAGTATCTCCCATAAAAATAGCTGCAGGTGGTGCATTAAACCATAAAAAACCAAGCCCTGCCCCAACAACAGCTCCCAATAAAACAGCCAATTCACCTGTTCCCGATACATAATGGATTTGGAGATAATCAGCAAAATTCATATTACCAGAAAGATAAGCAATCAGAGCAAAAGATAAAGCTGCAACCATCACAGGAACAATAGCAAGCCCATCGAGTCCATCCGTTAAATTAACCGCATTACCCGTCGCAACAATGACGAAAGCAGAAAAAGGAATAAAAAACCAGCCCAAATTGATAAGATAATCTTTTAAAAAAGGCAAAGCTAATCCAGATGAGCCAATTTTCAAGATGGCAAAAGCCGCAATTGCCGCAACAAAAAACTCCAAGCTTAATCGTGCTTTCCCAGAAAATCCTTTGTCTGTTTGTTTTGTGACCTTAAGATAATCGTCATAAAATCCAATTCCCCCAAAAGAAAGCATAACCAATAGCGATACCCAAAAGTAAATATTCGATAAATTACCCCATAAAAATGCCGATACCACAATGCCGATTAAAATCATCAATCCACCCATTGTAGGTGTTCCAGCCTTTTTAAAATGTGTTTGAGGACCATCAGCACGAATCGGTTGCCCCTTACCCTGCCGCAATTTAAGAGAAGCAATGATGCTAGGTCCAAACAAAAAGACGATAAGCCCCGAAGTAAGCATAGCTGCTATCGTGCGAAAAGTAATATAACGAAATACATTCACACCTGGAAGCCAATCACTAAACGAAGAAAAAAATAGCATCATGGAATAAAAAAACCTCTTAAAACTATGAAGAAACCGCTTTATAGCGATCAAACAATGCAGTCACAATATTTGATGAACAAAGGCTATTGGATGATTTAACCATAAGCAGATCCCCAGAAGAAATTTCTGCTAAAAGAAGCGATAAAATTTTCTCAATATTTTCAGCATAATGAACCTTAACACCAGCAGACAAATCACTGACTAAAGATTTCATCGCCTCACCAAATAGAAAAACCGGATTAGCACCAGAAAGACGTATTGGTTTTATTAAATCACGATGAAGCTTTTCACTATACTCCCCTAACTCTAGCATATCTCCTAAAATAGCAATTCGCCGCCCCCCTTTCCCTACAGGCCCTGTAGCAAGAAGCTCAAGTGCAGCACGCATAGAAGCAGGATTTGCATTATAGCTTTCATCAATGAGATAAAATTCACCCCCATTTGATAAAGACAGTCGATAACGAACACCTCGCCCCTTTTGAGAAGAAAAATGGCGAAAAGAAAGAAAAACAGGCTCTAGCTCAACCCCCATAGCATCACAAGCAGCAATAACCCCTAAACTATTTTGCACAATATGGCGCCCAGGAGCACCAATTTGGACCTCCCTATCCCGCCCCCCCATACGCACAATCATAGAAGAACTATCGGTTAGAAGACGTATATCATGCGCTTGATAATCAGCATCTTTAGTCTCACCAAAGCTTAAGATCTTTTTTACACCGCATTTCTTTGCTTTTTGAACGAGATAAGAAAAAAAATCACTATCCGCATTTAAAATGGCAATGCCTTCCTCATCCAATCCTTCAAAAATTTCAGCTTTTGCCTTTGCTATTTCTTCAAGATCCTTGAAAAAACCCATATGTCCTGCACAAATATGCGTAATGAGAGTAACATGCGGACAAACCAGTTTGACCAGAGGGCGAATTTCATCTCTGTGATTCATGCCAATTTCAAAGATACCATAATCACTCTCCACAGGCATCCGCGCTAAAGTGAGTGGAACCCCCCAGCAATTGTTTAAAGAAGCGAGATTCGCATGAACATTCCCAGCCGTTGCAAGTGCTTGTTTCAAAGCTTCTTTTGTCGTTGTTTTTCCCACCGATCCTGTTATCGCGATAATCTTAGCTCTTGAACGTTTGCGTGCAGCTTGTGCAAGTTGTTCTAAGGCTTTCAAAACATCAGGAACGACAATGAGTGGAGCCGATATCTTTTTCATATCCCTCAAACGGTGTTCCGCAACGATAAGAACGCCTGCACCTCGTTCATAAGCTTGCGCAGCAAAATCATGACCATCAAGATGATGCCCTTTAATGCAGAAAAAAACATCCCCTTCCGCAAGAGTACGGCTATCAATGGAAACCCCAGAAAAAGTTTCTGGCAGGCTTCCCATTACAACACCATTAACTGCAGCAACAAGTGCTTGCTTATCCCATAAAGCTGTCATTTTTTTCGGTCCTCTAAAGCTTCTATCGCTTTCAGACGATCTGAAAAAGGATAAGTTGTCTGCCCTATAATTTGGCCATCCTCATGACCTTTTCCAGCAATGATTAATGTATCACCAACTTTCAAAAGCTCCACCGCGTAAGAAATAGCCTCTCCACGATCTGCTATCTCTATTGCTGTTGGCACCGCCTGTAAAATATCCTTGCGTATTTTTTCTGGCATTTCTGTGCGAGGATTATCATCCGTTACAATAACAATGTCCGCTTTATCCGCCGCAATTTTTCCCATCAAAGGTCTTTTTCCTTGATCACGATCTCCTCCACAACCAAAAACAACGATCAAGCGCCCTTGCGTAAAGGGACGAACAGAAAGCAAAACCTGCTCCAAAGCTTCTGGTTTATGGGCATAATCAATGTAAACAAGCGCATTATTTTCTGTCTTTCCCACAAACTCTAACCGCCCAGGTGCCCCCTGCAAAGTTTCAAGCGCAGAAAAAACCTTACGAGGTGAAACGCCCGTTGCAATTGCTAACCCCGCTGCCATAAGCGCATTGGCGACCTGAAAATCTCCAGCTAAAGGCAAATCAAATGTATAAATATTGTTTTCCACACGACACTCAATACACTGTTTTGAGCGTTGATGTTCGACACGATTAATCGTGATAAATTGCCCCTTACGACCAATTGTCAAGACACGGCGGCGCGCTTGTGTAACAACATCAATAACCTTTTGTGAATAAACATCATCAGCAAAAATCAAAGCAGGAGCAGATACAGGCAAAAGTGTATCAAACAACCTCATTTTAGCCCGCAAATAATCCTCTACCCCCGTGTGATAATCCATGTGATCTCGCCCTAAATTGGTAAAGGCACCAGCCGTTAAACGGACTCCATCAAGTCGTCCTTGGTCAAGCCCATGCGAAGAAGCTTCAAGAGCTGCATGAGTCACACCTTCATGAGAAATTTCATAAAGAAGACGGTGCAATACGACCGGATCAGGTGTTGTGAGAGAACCATAAACATTCCGTTTAGGAGAAACAACACCAACAGTTCCTATACTCGCAGCACAAAATCCAGCATAAGTCCAAATTTGCCGAAGAAAAGAGACAACAGATGTTTTACCACTTGTACCAGTCACAGCAACGACCGTTTCAGGCTGAGAACCGTAAAAACGTGCAGCTGCCAACGCTAAACTATGACGAACATTAGAAACACGTAAAATGGGAACAGATAAATCCTCAAGAACAGCATGATAATCTGTAACGATTGCTCGTGCGCCACGCTTTATCGCATCATCTATATAGTGTCTTCCATCACTTTTTTTTCCTTGAACAGCGACAAAAACATAGCCTGGCAAAACTTGCCGAGAATCCACACTGATTCCTGTTATTTCTATTGAAGAAAGACTTTCATCTTCAACACATTCTGTAAAAACTGTTCCCAACAACATGATAACGCACCTTTATATTCATTTTACCGTTGTTTAACGAAACTTGAATTGCTCTTTTTACTTAAAAGAGGCTCATATTCTTTTTTAAAATCGGGTTTTACACCAAGAAAACTAGCTGTGCGACGAACAATATTAGCAAGCATTGGTCCAGCATTCATTCCCGCTGTTGCTGAACGCTGTCCCTCCTCTGGCTTTGGTTCATCGATAATTGTTAAAACAACATAAGCAGGATCTTCAATAGGAAAAGCAGCAAGAAAACTATTGAAATTTTTTGTTTTAGAATATTTTCCATTTTCAACTTTTTCAGCTGTTCCTGTCTTACCACCTACACGATAGCCTTCTACTTTTGCATTACGTCCAGAACCAATATCACTATTTAATTGATAAAGGTAACGCATATTTTGACTTGTTTTAGCCTGCAAAACCCGTTTTGCATGGTGCAGAGTTTGTTCTTTTGTCCGTTTTAAAAATGTCGGAGCAATTAACCAACCACCATTCATTAAAGCAGCAGCCCCGACAGCTGTTTGCAAGGGGGTTGTTGCCATACCATGCCCAAAAGAAATCGTCATAGAATGTATATCCTTCCAATGATGTGGCACAATAGGGTGGGCAACTTCAGGCAACTCTGTTGTGAGACGATCCAGTAATCCAAGTTTTTGTAAAAAACCACGATGTTTATCAATCCCTATCGCCAATGCCTCTTTAGCAGAACCAATATTAGAAGAATAAATAAAAACCTCCCATAACGTTAAGGGTCGATTTTTTCCATGAAAATCATGAATAGTATACCCACTACTTGCTTTTATTGGCTTTGAAGCATCAATAATACTGTTTAAATAAAAAATATTGGAATCAAGTGCCATGGCGGTCGTAAAACTTTTAATAATCGATCCCATTTCAAAAGCTCCTGCCGTCATCCGATTGAGACGATCACTTTTTAAAGCTTCAATAGGATTTCCAGGATCAAAATCTGGTAGTGATGCCAAAGCCAAAACTTCCCCCGTATGTATATTTAAAATAACAGCTCCTGCAGCAATTGCCTTATAACGCTTCATAGCCTGAATAAGTTCATCATGAACAATTGCCTGAACACGCACATCAATCGAAAGCTGAACTTGTTTTAATGATTCTTCCATGGCAAGACCAGCAGCACGCAGAGCACTCAAACCCGCATCATCAATATATTTTTCCATACCTGCAATGCCTTGATTATCAACATTCACCATGCCGAGAATATGGGAAGTTACAGGTCCATCAGGATAAAAGCGACGAATTTCAGTCCGAAAACCAATTCCTGGTATACCAAGAGCCATAATTTGTGTCTTCTGCATTGGTGTTAACCCACGCTGTATCCAAGAAAAACCAGTTTTTCTTTTTAAGCGCTTATAGGTTTCCTGCCAATTAAGATCAGGCAAAACTGTTGAGAGCAATTCAATTGTTTCATCCACATCAATAATACGTCGTGGCTCAGCAAAAAGTGAATAAGTTTTAATATCTGTTGCCAATAAACGACCATTACGATCAACGATATCAGGCCGTGCCATCAATTGAAGAACTCCAGGCCCTTTTGCTTCTTCAATCTGTCCACCTTCCAACCCATAAGAAATAAGGCAAGCCCCCATGATGCCATATAAAATTAAAAAGCAGAACAACGAAAAAAGCAAACGTGGACGACTAGAATAGGGACGACGAACAGAAACATTATGATTATTCAACGAATTCTTTAAGCGCTTTTTCTTCTGTGAGAATAAAAAAGTCGATTTCATTACTGCGCGCCTTTTTGGACAACACTATTGATCTGAGAAGCCCGATTATTTGTCAAAATATCTTGATTATCTTCCAAGATATTTTGTTTAATCACTTCTTCAATTTGATCATGTACCCGTACCGGAATGTCTTTAAACTCCACGATTTGACGCGGCTGTATAACCTCTAACCCAAGTTCTTTCTGATAACGTTTCGCAAGTTTTTGCATGCGTGAAGGCCTTATCATCACAGCCCACTCAGCATGAAGCAAACTTACCGTATTTTTTGCTGCAGCAATTTCATGCTCAAGATGAAGAACTTCGTTCATTCGCTTTTGAACATCATATTTTACCTTATAAGTAAGTCCTGCCATACAAATCATAATCAACACTAAAATCATATCAAATGTACGAAAAACTGTCATTTTTTGCTGCCTTCAAAACTGGCAATCTCTGCTAAACCAAATAATTTCATATCTGCTGCAAGAGCCTCTGCTTCAGTCCGTACACCAATACGCAACCTCGCAGAACGTGAACGAGGATTTTTCTGTAACTCCTCTTTAGTTGCCGTGATCCCACCTCTAAACAAAGGAAAAAATGTTGCTGGAGTAGCCTTTATTTCTGGCAGATAGCGTGATCTCATACATTCTCCAGAACGAGCCGAAAAAAATCTTTTGACCATACGATCTTCAAGAGAATGAAAACTGACAACCCCCAAACGGCCTCCAGCTTTTAAAACGCGTTCAGCAGCAAATAAACCACATGCCAATTCACCAATTTCATCATTAACATAGATACGAAGAGCCTGAAATACACGTGTTGCCGGATGAATACGATCTCCCGGCTTACGTCCTATCAACATTTCGATAGCATACGCCAAATCACCTGTACGCAAAAAAGGCTGTACAACACGACGCTTTTCAATCATCCGTGCAATTCGCCCCGCATAACGCTCTTCCCCTAATATCTTAAAAATACGTGCCAAATCCCTTGCTTTTAAATGATTGACAACATCGCTGGCTGTAAAACCAGTCTGAGCCATTCGCATATCCAATGGACCATCTTTTTGAAAAGAAAAACCTCTTTCTGCTTCATCAAGCTGCATTGAAGAGACACCAATATCCAAAATAACTGCATCCACCTTCTCTTCAACGACACGATCGAGCTGTGAAAACGCCATATGGACCAAACGAAGGCGTGGAAAAAATTCTTCAACAAGCGATTGTCCTGCACTGATAGCATAAGGATCACGATCAAGAGCAATCACCTGTGCCCCTGCCTTTAACAAAGCGCGCGTATAACCACCAGCACCAAAGGTGCCATCAATCACTTTTGCTCCAACCAATGGCATAAGCCCAGCCAAAACTGGCTGTAACAACACTGGAATATGGCGTTCAGCTCTTTGATCCTGCTTTATCAAAATAATCCGTCTTGAAGTTATGCTGTCTTAAATCAACAGCTCTCTCATGGCAACTGATCTTAGAATAACCTAGCCTTCAACTTTCACATTAATCACAATGAACGAAAAAACTAAAGTTATCCCAAAACAGATCCTAACGCATTATACTTAAAGAAATGTTATAATTTTTTAAAACACTCTTTGCTCAAGTGTCTATTTCAAACACATAGACTCCATAAAAGACCATATATAATTGATCTTATAAAATATCGCGTATCATCATGAAATATCAGTCGGCCTATAAGCCGGGTTCTGTAGAGTAAAGCTTACACTTTACATGGCAACCATTCATCTGGGACGGATGTTACCATCCGCCTCGTGCAACCTACCCGAATGACTCGCCCGGAAATCGGCTGCAAATTAAATTTTGCACGTCATTTCTATTTGGTCTTGCTCCCGGTGGGGTTTACCTTGCCACATTCATTACTGAATGCGCGGTGGGCTCTTACTCCACCCTTTCACCCTTACCTATAAAAATAGGCGGTTTACTTTCTGTGGCACTTTCCCTAGGGTCACCCCCGCCGGGTGTTACCCGGCACCGTCTTTCCATGGAGCCCGGACTTTCCTCACCTGCCGTATTTCAGTATCAGACAAGCGCGGCTGCCCAGCCGACTGACATACTGATTTATAAAACATTTTCTGCTCCGTGAAAATAGCATCTTAAAATATTTTATGACAAACCTCTCTCAACAGATGTTTTTATTTTAATGAAGCCAGATAAGTCTTTACTTTTGCGCAATATTTCGCTGAAATGGAATTCATTTTTTTTGCAGCATGACCTGCGTTATATTTAAGGATTGTACCACACGTACTTCCACCACTGAGTTTATAGGCCCGTGCCAAATAACGCATACCATATTCAAGATTGGTCGCAGGATCGTACAAATCCTGTACAGAACCACTAAAGCCCAACCCTCGTGCCGTAGAGGGTTTAATTTGCATCAAACCTACTTCGCCAGCAGCCCCCTTTATACCTGCCTTATAATTACTTTCAACTTTTACAACAGCATGTGCTAAATTAACGGGAACATTATATTTATTCGCAAGTTTCTGAATAAGAAACTCATAAGGACGAGCAGAAATCTTAGAAGCAACAATCACTGAGGTTTCTCGTGATTCCGCAACATTTAAGACACTATGAGTCCAACTTATATCAAATACAAAAAATACAGCACATGCTGTATTTAACAAGATTTTCAAAAATTGCATTTTCTTTCTCTTCACTCAAACATTCTCAAATTCTAGCCGCAAGTAATTTGCAAATGTATTATACAAAAAAGAAAGCAAAAGAACGTCTTTAAAAAGGAAATAGTAAGACAATTTCAAGATAAAATTATGAAATAAAAGAATATATCTTTATGCACAAGTCTCAGATTTCTCTATATCATAAAATAAAAAAAATAAAAAGACTATAATTAATCTTATAGCGTATCAAATAAAATGATATAATCTATAACTTGCGGCTATCACTGTTGTATCAATCAATTTTTATATTAAAAAAATAGCATCTGAACTAGATGTAATATTTTTTACATAAGATTATTAATTTTTTTATTGAGATCAATCCCTCAAAGAAAGAGAGACAAGAGCATCTTTTTACCGAAGATGCTCGATATCAAAAAAGGTTCACAAAAAATATAAACCGTTATCAACGCTTCTCTCTGATTAATAAACACCCACTGCACTCTTTATGTCCGATAAAATCTCAAAAAATCACAAAACAAATCTCCCCATCATTGCGCATAAAAAATTCATAAATATATTAAAACCATCATACTCTTTACCAATTCAAAATATTGGAACAGACTTTTAGCTCTCAAGATGTCTCAAAGAAGCTTTTTAATTCCTTTTTAAAAGAGTTTTTATCCACACAAGCCTCTACTTGTGGTATACAAGAAACTGATTTTAATTTTTTCACCATGGATAAATTTAAAATGAGAGGATTTTACAATTCTTAAGATTCTCATTCAATATAAAATGATAAATTATCATTATAAAACAATATACTAAAAAAGTTATATCCGTTTTTATCCCTACAACAAAGCTTAACAATTACTTGTGTCTATTTTTTTGAAAAATGTTAGAAAACTCAATACCCCCAAAGCCTTTTTAAATAAAAATAGACCTCTCATCTTCATTCAAATATTTTTTCTTTGTCACAGACTATCATCTTATCAGTCTTGCACCTCATTTTCAGAAATCATACAAGTGGATAAATATCCTAAAATCCGTAGAACAAAAAAAGCTTAAATCCTTTAAAAAATTTTATTTTCTCATATCAAATAAAAAATAACCGCCATATAAAATGCAGTTAACGTGTTTTATTATAATCAATACTGCTTTTGTCATTGTAGCGATTGATAATGCAATTAACTTGGACCAATACCCTTGATAGACTTTCTATCACTCCTGTAATGATTGCAACATTACCCTTATACTCCAATTGCTTACCTTTTGAGAGATAAATTTTGTTAATACCTTACAAATTGATTATCTCCTCGCACTTTTCAAAATTTCACGAAAAGCTCTTTCTCCTTAAAATAAAACCCAAAAGCGCAATTAAAAAATAGCTAAAAATAAGCATTAGCAACGGAAGGACGAGAAATCGCTTTTGAGAGAGCCATAGCAACAGTTTCACCAGATTTTTGAGCCTGCTCACGACTCTGACCACTTTTAGAAGCAAGCGCAATTACATCACGACGCAGCTGCGCAATAAACAACTCCTGCTGTTGAGGGGTCATCTTAGAAAGATGCTTGATAATATCTGGAAAAGATACGGATAATCTCTCTAACAACTCCTCCTCTGTTACATCAAGCTGCTGAGAAGAAAAAGAAGAGCGACCGGAAAAAAACTGATAAACAGCACTACTTTGAGAAGCAAAAAAGACAGCGCCAGAAATAAAAAATACAAATAAAATAAAAATAATACGATGTGAAAAAGATCCCATTATCTCTTACCTAAAGATCACAGAATACAAACATAGCTTCCTTTTACGATTCTTCTTATAACATGCAACAATGCCTCAATAAAGAAAAATCAAATTATTAAAAATGAATACGCTAACACTATCCGCCCAATAAGACTCGCCCCTCTATGTATTTAGGTACTATAGGCGAAACAATAACAGATCTTACACTCCCCCCCTAATAACACCTTACATTTCCTAAAATAATTACAAAAAGCCTGACTGAGGAAATCCTCAGTCAGGCCAGACAATCTAGGGGATCCACGCGGGGGGGGGGGAGGAGGTTCCCCGATTGTCCTCTTACATCAACCACTAAGATAGCCGATGCAATATTCTTGCTATGGAATAAAATTCTTTAAACAACAAGAAATTCTTATCATCTTCTACGCAAAAAAACATAAAAGAATTATAAATTATTTAAAAATGTTTAAATTTAGGCAAAAAAAGTTTAAAATGACCCAATTTGAAGCAATTTTATTTCAATAAGCATCAATTAGAATCTACGATCATTATAACTTTTAAATAGTTTCTTTCATAACTCTGATGATCATATTAAAAAACAGTAATTTCTACGTATCCACCCTATAAAAATAAAACTACGTAAAAGTAGAATCACTTTTCCAACAGCAATCACCACAAAAAGAAAAACGTAGATTTTTAAAATCTTACACAAATAACCGTAAAAAATGGAAAACATCTTCTTGCAAGAAAGCTATGAATTATTTAAATAAAACAATAAATTAGAGAAAATAAAATCTTATCTATCTTTATAAAAAATTTCTGTAAATGATCATTAAAATATTGTTACATCCCTCATGTAACAATCAATGAGGAACTTAAACAGCTTAATCTTATGAGAAAATGAGAACTCTGAAGGTATTTTTTTCGAATCACGCCCCATCGTCATTCCAAATAACGATAAACCATTTTACAATAACCAACAGTCTCTAACGCATTTTAACATAACAAACCGAAATCAATGCAGACATTTTCTCTTAATCTCTATCATTTAAATGATCCCGTAAAATAATACACACAGTAGTTTCTATGCTCAAAAATTTTTATATTCTGTTCTTCTAACGTAAACAATTCATTAATTTACAATCATAACTCATCATTTTACAATTTACATGAGAAACCTCAAGAACGTAAGATTCCCTTATTTTCAATCTTCGTCTATTGAATTAATGAATAGCCATACTATCGCACATCACAAACAAGAAGAAGCATATGGATAAAAAACATAAAACAATGATGCCGGCTTACAACTTTTACTTAAACTAAAGACGATGGTGCCCTATCAATTTTACGCTATAACCACGGACTGCGTCATAAGATGAGAGGCAAACATAAAAAGAAAGAAAATACTTTTGGCAAAAACAATGGACTTATTTAATAATCTTCATAACTTCTCATGATAAAGAGATACGAAACTTTAGTGTAATATCACGCTTTTCTTTCCTACTTTCAGCCACAGACTATCCATAGATCATCGCCGATCTTATTTTTATGAATATAATGCATTGTCTTACCCTTTTACTTTTTCGTCTTTTTAGAGCATCTTTTTGCACCCCTCACTAAAAGTTCTAAGGTACTCCTTATCTAAAAACCTGTTTTAAAGAGATATTTTAAGATCTATTGGGCACCACCATCTCTGATATTTATAAAGGTATGAGCCTTCACTATGATTATATTGTGCGGCATTATATCATATTGCAGCCGCTCTCACATTTAGAAAATGTATTTTCTTTTACAAACGGTATCATTAAGATAAATACCTTCTTTTGTAGCAGACAAACAGACTCTTTCGGATTCTGAAACAGGAAATTTGAAATGAAACAACATTCCTGTATTTAAACCTCTTATTGAGTCTAAAAAAATCAATGATCTTTTAAAATCAATATATTGGCTAATAACATAAATATGATAGCAAGAACACCTTAAATAATGATCCTCATAGGCTTAACTCTATAGAAGGTGCTTCATTATACAGCCTACACGCCGCTATAAAACACCAATACTCCCATATAAAAACATAATACAAATGTAAAAAACAATAGCTTATCAATGATTGAATAAAGTTTTATCTCTACGCTATTCCTTGAGAAAAATCAGAGTATAAAGCACGTTAACAAACGCGATTTATGCAAAATCTACTTGTTTATCTTTGATATCGTCAACCAATAAACGCAGATCACGAGCAAGCCAAAGCGTAGCAATCCCCTCCTCACTGTTTTCATTTTGTATAGGAGTAAGACAAACCGTTTGTTCTAGAACAAGTCCCGCATTTTTAAGCCATTGTTCTATTTGTAAAGCCGAAAATCCAAAACGCATATGCACTTGATCAGAATATGAAGACTCAATTTCATGATAACCAAAATCCACAATCAATAAACGGCCATGAGGACGCAAAACACTTGATATCTCATGAAGGAATATTTCAGGATTTTCAAGAAAATGTAAAACCCAATGAAGAATAACTAAATCAAAAGTTGTATCTCCAACAGACAAGTGAAAAACATTGCTATCAAGCACAACTTGAACCGCATGCGTATAAAGATTAGAAAACAATTTTAAGATAGAGTCTCCACCTCTTCCAATATTCAACATCGTCTGAAATGGTTTATCGCCAATGATTTCAAGTAACGAGTTTTCTACACCATGATCTGCCATATAGGATGACCGTAATACATCCCGTTGCAACGCATTTTGTAAGAAATGCTTCTTCCTCGTTTTTTGACGCTGCTTTTTAACATCCTTCAAACGTTCTAAATCATGCGCTAACAACACATCATCCTTTGGCAAAGCCGAAAGAATACCTATCACAATGTCTTTACCCCAAAAATCATGACAAAGCTTAAAATAAAGGCTATCCCCCTTCTGATAACGCTCAATCAATCGTGCTTCGTACAATAAACGTAAATATCGTGATATACACGCTTGCGACTGATCAAGAATAAAAATAAAATCAGGAATTGTTAAATCTTCATGATGTAAGAGCCTAAGAACACGTAAATGGCTTACTTCTGCGACCGCTTTCAGCAGCACAATCATTGCATCTAAACTTGCACTTTTTTTCATAATTATCCCCTAAACATTCCTATAAACATTTGTTTATAGGAAAAAAAGTCAAGCATACAACGCATATTCTCATCTATTTTGTTCTCTCTATTTTATCATACTATGAAAAAAATAGGCTAATGTAAAAAACGAACAGATCTTATCTCCCTGCTTCTCGTTATAATGAGAATACATTGATTTATAATAATAATTCATTTTTAACTTGAATAAAAAACCGGAATACCGTAGATTTTTCTCATTTCAAATCTATTCATGATAAATCAATCCAAATCATTCTCTTACAGCTCATAAACGGAGGGGACAGATGGATAAAAATACCTTTTATGCCCACCTCAAAACAAAAACTGCATACTATTGAGAAAAAATAACATGATAATGCCAGCTTGCATTTTTATTAAGTAAAGATGATAATGCTCAATGACCAAGGCATTTGTAGAAGTAATACTATACGCTCCATCCCCTCCTTTTCATTGCAGTTTTACAAAAAATAACCGGTTATATATCATGAGTAAAATAACCCTATTTAGGTCATAATTTCATAAAGTGTCTCTTACTCTTTTCAATGAATAAAAACTCCCACAGAGTACACACACACTTTATTTATGAAATAACAAACGCAATAAAATACACTATTATTCTAACAAAGTTGCGATAAGATAAAAAATTCTAGCGTGTAAGAGGTTTATAATTTGCATGCTTAGGATTAAGAGATTCCGCCCCAAGACGACGAACTTTATCAGCCTCATATTCAGCAAAATTACCTTCAAACCATTCTACATGACCATCACCTTCAAAGGCTAAAATATGTGTTGCCAATCGATCAAGAAACATACGATCATGCGATATGATAACTGCACAACCAGCGAAATTTTCCAATGCATCTTCCAATGCACCCAATGTTTCAGTATCAAGATCATTTGTCGGTTCATCAAGAAGAAGCACATTTCCCCCCTCTTTTAGAAGTTTCGCCAAATGTACGCGATTGCGCTGCCCTCCTGATAAATTTGCCACCTTCTGCTGCTGATCTGCCCCCTTGAAATTAAAAGCCCCGCAATAAGCGCGGCTATTCATCTCATATTTGCCTAATTTAATAATGTCATTTCCACCAGAAATTTCCTCCCAAACAGTTTTATCCCCCACCAAGGAATCGCGACTCTGATCCACATAACTCATGTGAACTGTTTCACCGATACGTATCTGACCTGAATCGGGCTTTTCCTGTCCCGTCAACATTTTAAACAAGGTCGACTTTCCCATACCATTGGCCCCAATAACGCCGACAATGCCACCAGCAGGAAGTTTAAAAGAAAGAGAATCAATCAATACACGTTCACCATAAGCTTTAGAGAGATTATCAACCTCAATAACAACTTGTCCTAACCTTTCTCCAATAGGAATAATGATTTGCGCCTCTCCAGGACGGCGCTCACGTGCTGCTTGAACCAACTCATCATAAGCCTTAATCCGAGCTTTTGACTTTGCTTGTCGCCCTTTTGGACTAGAAGCGATCCATTCTTGCTCACGTGATAAAGCACGTTGACGCGCTGCCTCTTCACGGCCTTCCTGAGCCAAACGCTTGGCTTTAGCCCCCAAATAAGCAGAATAGTTCCCCTCATAAGGAATACCTCTACCGCGATCTAATTCTAAAATCCAACCCGTTACATTGTCGAGAAAATAACGATCATGGGTTATCAAAAGCACAGCCCCAGGATATTCACGTAGGTGCCTCTCAAGCCAAGCCGTCGTTTCAGCATCTAAATGGTTTGTCGGTTCATCCAAAAGTAATAAATCAGGTTTTGACAAAAGCAATTTACAAAGTGCAACACGCCGCTTCTCACCACCCGAAAGTTTTGTTACATCCCCATCGGCTGGCGGACAGCCAAGAGCAGCCATAGCCATTTCCACTTGACTTTCTAAATCCCAAAGATTCTGACTGTCAATAATGTCCTGAAGCTGTGCACTTTCATCAGCCGTTTCCTCGCTATAATTCATCATCAATTCGTTATAACGCTCAAGAATTTCCTGTTTATCTGCAACACCTTCCATCACATTACCACGCACATCTTTGCTCGCATCAAGCAAAGGTTCTTGTGGTAGATAACCACAGCGTGCTCCTTCAGAAATCCATGCTTCTCCCGTATATTCTTTATCTAGCCCAGCCATAATACGTAAAATAGTTGACTTCCCTGCACCATTCGGCCCTAAAATACCGATCTTCGCATCTGGATAAAAAGACAAATGAATATTTTCTAGAACTTTTTTATTGCCGTAAGACTTGTTAAGCCCAGCCATATGATAGATAAATTGACGTGCCATAAATTTCTCTTTATATTATGCGATATTAAAGATTAGGATTTTGAAAAAAACTGCTTTTGCTTTTTGAAACAGTACAGTAAATAGCACTTACATCGTATCAAAAGCTTTTCGCTTTATATTGGTACATTTTTTCTAATCTCACAAGCCCCAGTATGGTCCTGAATGCAAAAAAACATCCCCCTAAAGAGCAAAAAGCAAATCTTTTTAGCTGTCCCTGAAACCTGTTATCAAACCTTGCCTCTCTTTTCCATACCAGATATAACATTGTATTTTTATCGTATTAAACCGACTTATCAATGTAATATGATACCACAAAGAAAAGCAATTCTCTATGCGCCTTCTTTTCTCGCTTTATGGGCTTTATATTACGCAGTAAAAAATCCTTCTCTTTTTTCATCGATTTTTTGCTACGGAAAGCAATGGACTTCACCCCTTGCCTTGATATGGCTTAAATTACGTTTACAAAACGACCGCCGCCTTATGGGATCTGACGTCCCAAGCCCAATGATCATGAAAGCTTTGCATCAACACGTAGCAACAAATGACTACAGCGCACTTCCCATTGGTACGTGGTTACAATTCGTAAAAAACTATAAAACCAATTGTAAAAACTTATCCATCCCCCTCTTTTGGCTTGATAATTATAAAAATAATATCAATATCCAGCACATCATTTCAAAACTTCAAGACGACATATAGCTTTTTAAAAATACGATAAAAGCTCATCTCGTATAGGAATATATTTATGGAAAAAAAAGCCTTAATCGTCATTGATGTTCAAAATGACTTCTTACTAGGTGGAGCACTTGCCGTACCTCAAGGTGATGCTATTTTACCCGCCGTCAATAATCTCATAAATCATTTTCACCACGTTATCTTAACCCAAGACTGGCATCCCAAAAACCATTGCAGCTTTGCTTCCTGCTATCCTGAAAAAAAGCCCTATGATACAGTCATTCTTGACTATGGTCCTCAAATACTTTGGCCTGATCATTGCATACGAGGAACACAAGGAGCAGAATTCCATCCATCTCTTAGAGTAGAAAAGGCACAACTTATCCTTAGAAAAGGCTATAATCAAAAAATGGATAGCTATTCTGCTTTTCTTGAAAATGATCAAAAAACACCAACAGGTTTACATGTTTATCTCAAAGAACATGGTTTTACCAAGCTCATTATGTGTGGCTTAGCAACTGATTTTTGTGTCGGATTCTCTGCTCTTCACGCCATACAATACGGTTTTAAAGTCAGTGTTTCATTAAATGCTTGTGCTGGTATTGATGTAAACGGATCACTAAACACTATGCTTAAAACTATGAACGAAGCAGGGATAGAACTGTTAATGCTCTCCTAAAATATTCTTTTCTCATCTACCATTATAACATTCTGATTTATAATGAATAAATTTTTTTACCTATTTAAGTAAGGAACGAAAATATCGTAAAATTCTCTCATTTCAACCCTATTTCAACACCATTCTCTTAAAACATCACAAATAGGATTGATGTATGAATAAAAATCTTGCAAAAAAAACAGCCAAAAGGCTTCTTATGAATCATTAAATGCAAGAGCAGTTATGATACTGAAAGCTGGTAAAAAGTATAGCGTAAACTTGCACCTTATATTGAAGTCAAAAAGCCTCTATACGTCAAAAGTTATCCAAAAGATTATACATTATTTCCCTCATGGAGGGGAAATCGTGCAATGATCTCCTCTTTAAAACAAAAACATCAATAAGCAATAAAATAGTATTTTATTTTGCATAAAAGACCTCTTTCTATTCAAAGATATGCGATAAACAAAAGTGTGAAAAAGGAAGAAATCTCCATTACTTAGATACAACATGTTCATCTAATTGACGATGCTTAAAACGAATCGAAGAATATAATGCCATTCCAATAATACAGACTCCCACAAGTCCTGTTAAAACTTCAGGAACCGATATAATCGTTTGCAGATACATAATCACTGCAAGAACTAGAATTGCATAAAAAGCACCATGCTCTAAATAACGATAATGCAATAATGTTCCTGATTCAACCAACATAATTGTCATAGAACGAACGTAAAATGCTCCGATACCAAGACCTATCGCAATAATAAAAAGGTTGTGTGAAAAGGCAAAAGCACCAACCACGCCATCGAAAGAAAAACTAGCATCAAGAACTTCTAAGTAAAGAAACGCCCCTACTCCCCCGTGAGCTACTGTTGTTAAAGTCTTTTGAGGAGTATCCAAGAGATGACCGACAACTTCAACACCGATAAAGGTCAAAAGTCCATAAAGTGCTGCTAATAAAAAAGTTATTTTATTTTCTGCGTCAATCTGAGTTGAAACAAATAAGATCAAAATCAAAACAATTGCAATATCAATTCCAACAAGCGCCCCAAACTTTTGAGCAAATCTCTCTATAACATTAAGCCAATGCACTTCTTTTTCAGAATCAAAAAAATATTTTAAGCCAACCATCATAAGGAAAGTTCCTCCAAAAGCAGCAATCCCCATATGCGCATCGGTTAAAACTTCAGCATATCGATGTGGTTCCCATATCGCTAATTTGACTGCCGCAATTGGATTAATCCCAACAGCAACGACAACCACCAATAATGGAAAAACAATTCTCATCCCAAATACAGCTATCAAAATACCCCATATAAGAAAACGACGACGCCACAATGGACTCATTCTACTAAGAACACGCGCATTGATAATAGAATTATCAAAAGATAAAGAAATTTCCAAAATTCCTAAAACAAAGCAAATAAAAAAATATTTAAGAAAACCAGTAATACTTTCCGTTTCAAACCAACCAATAACCCCTCCTAAAAAGACACCAATAATCGTGAAAAAAAAAGCAAACCCAAAATAGCGTAATAGGGACATGATCATTCCTCAAAGTTTATTTTCTACTTCATCTAAGCACACCCAGTACCAATCCAAAGTTTGCATCTCTTTAAAGTTGCATCTATTAATGCAGAGGTGTATAGAATATATATGGTAAAGTTACATGAAAATTCTCTCAAAAAAAGCAAGAGACAAATGTAGCAACAAGGAATTTTGTTTTGAAGTGAATATCAATTGTCAATACAATAAGTGCAAGATTGCTTTCTATCTACACAAATAAAAAAATAACAAGAAATTAAAGCTATAATATTGACATTATATCATAGAATATTAATACATAGTGTGCTTTTATTATTTAATGATTTATACCATGATGATTTACCGAGGGAGATAATTCGTGGCACGTCCTGAAACTGAATCAAAAACCATATTTGGAAAACGTTTACGTTATGTACGTCTTGCTTTAGGCGATCCATCACGTGAAACCTTAGCTAAAAGTTTTAGCATGACAAAAAATTCCATTGCTTTTTATGAGCGTGGAGAGAGAGAACCCAATCTTAGTGTCTTACAAACATACCGCACGTTATATGGTGTCAATATTAATTGGCTTTTAACTGGACAAGGAAAAATGTTTGACACCGAATATACAAAAGGTGATTTTGACTGGAATTATTTTATTAAAAAAATCGAGGGACTGGAAGAAACACTTGCCGATAGTGATCGTAACGAAAAACTAAATCAAGAAAAAATCGACAGTTCTTATGAAAAATTGCAGCAATATTTGTCAAGACAAGGTTTATCAAATGGTTTTAACCCTAAAACTACAACCTCTCTTATCGATATGAAAGCTAAAATGGCCAATTCTTATACTCTTAGCTTATTCATTGATTTGCTCATTCGAAGCGTATCCCAAAAAGAGGTTATAGCTAATCAATAAACGTCTATTTCAAAAGAAAAAGCAAGAAATGATTAAACACCAGTATGGAAAAAAGTATTTTTTACTTTATCCATGCTGGTGAAGTTTTATATAATTTATAAACTTTATTTCTGTAACGACAGAAAAATATTTGCATTGTAAATGAAAGTATAGTGTCTTTAAATTAAAAAAAATAATTTTATAGTATAAAATTCTCATTCATATCTTATTGACAATAAATTTTTTCTTGTTAAAAGAATAATAGCTCTCATAGAAATTATTTTTAAGGTCAGAAAATTTAAGGGGAATATATTGACGACTTCCTAGAGAGACATACATTAATGTTTACAAGCGGATTAGTTAAATATTTATCCTGAAAATTATCAGCTATTTTATGAGGTGGGAAGCATGTATTTTGAGGTGTTTCAAGGAGTTCACAATCAATGGTACTGGCGTTTAATCTCAGGAGATGCACAAAAAATTGCTTTTTCTAGTAAAGGTTATCCAACAAAACAAGATATCCTAATCAATATTGAGCAAATAAAAGAAATTACACATAAGGCTCTTATTAGAGAACTACAGTCCTAACATTCTTTACCATTAAAACAAGCGTTTATTTTGTATAATGGTATGGTAGTTACTTTTGTGATAAATGAAAAGTGATTGATTTGCCCTCAATGAGAGGAAGTTTTTGTATTATTTCTGACACTCACAAAGAACATTCATATTCTTACAGATTATATGTTTATTTTCAATCATACTCAAATCTCTATAGCCTTTATAAAAAAGAAAATCTCTTAAGTTTTGTATTTTTCATAAAAAATAAACGCACATGAAGAGAAGATAAATCATCAATGAGAAATATATTTACTCTAAAAGATATTAATATCTTTTACGTTCATATTCCTCTTCTGTATCTGATAATCATAACTGACTTACCCATTTCATCTTCATAAAAAGCAAATATCTCTTTCTTTCTATTATCATGCAATTTTTTATACCTATTAGCTGAAACTATCGTAGCATTTATACCTTACATCTAAAAAGAACGTGCAAAACTGTTTCCAGCAATAATATAAAATTGCTGGATTGTATAGACGCGCTTTTTAATAACTAGCCTACCTATAAACTGGTTTATCATCATAAACTCTTATTTTATGATCAACGACGCTCTGTCTTATAAACTTAAATATTTTCATAAAATCAGAGTAAACTTGAATATTCTCTTCCAATACAATCTCTCCATCAGCACCATAATTGGCTTCATTAAAGTTTATCTCTCTCGTCATTCCAATCTTCCTAACACATTTCCAAACCCTTTAATGCAAAATATGAATACAATCACTCTTTATCATCTTCAGATTTAAGCATTTTTTTATATTTCTTTTCATTTTTTTCATATTGCTTAATTTGTTTTTTCAGTTTTTCAATTGCTTGGTCGCGTCTTTTAATCACCATACTTTGCTCTCTAATAGCCCTATCTCGTTCTTCAGTCATCTTCATAGAATCTCTTAAAAACTCATGCTTTATTCTTCTAGATTCCTCTTTTAAAATTTTCACTTGACTGCGATAATATAAAGAAAATCGAAATATAACCCCGCTGCACAACAAAACAACAATCATTGCTCCCAATAAAATTTCGTTTACACTCATTTGGATCTCCCTTAATTGTCGCTCAAGTGATCATCTTGACCAATTTGTTTCATCCTCAATCAAAAAAAGAATGCAATAAATCGCATGTTCCAAGTGTGAACAATCACTCTCGGCGTTCTTATTTTCTCCATTAAAGCATTGATAAATGACGCAAACAAATCTCTGAAAGCGGCTAAATCTACACTCACACCAATTATTTGCGACATATTTATTGACACAAAATACAAAAAATAAGGAACGTCAAATAAAACTAACGACGCAATCCAATCATACAAGCCTTGCCCAAATCGTTCCTATCTTCCTTTTTACGCCATGTGGAATGCGGCTATATATGAAAGTTTTTCATTATTACAAAAATCTTCAGTGTCACAAAGCACAGCATTTCTGTAAAATTTTGCCTTCCCACAAACCTTTACATCACCACAAATTAAAGCATCATTATAAACTCGAGCCTTTCTAAAATCACGAGTATCACCACAAAATTCAATACATTGAGCATTCAAAACTTGATCAAAAAAGACCGCATTAGCATAAACATATGCATCTCCACTCATATTCAAATAACGATAAAGTTCTTATTTTTCATAAACATGCGAACTCTTACGAACCACTAAACAACCATATGTTAATGCATTGTTATCAATAACAACATCATTATAAACACAGACTTCATTATAAACCGCAGCATCATAAAAACACATTCATCCCCATAAGGGCATTGATCGAATGTACAATTCTACCAAACAACCACCTTTGTGGATCAGATTACCTTCCTGTTTAATAAAATATCCAAGATCACTTTTTTGATATTTCCCATTTTTTTACGCATATATACGATATACCATCTGATAGTGATCTAATTTATTACAATAAAGAAGAAATCAGTATTCTTTGTCTATGCAATTTACATTTTTTCTACAGCCATTATCCTATCTCTTAAGGCTCTAAAGCTTCGTTATATTCACACACTACCTCAACGCAGAATTTTTTTACAAATTCTGATGTTGGGGTATATCTTGATTTATAATGCTGCTACGTATACTATCATAGTGAAATCTCATAAACATACGAGTGTGTATCGCCCTTTCTGGTATACACATTTACTTTTTCACAACCGTGGAACTAAGCAACCATTTTTATTGATTCGAATCTGAAAGTGTATGGGGACATTTTGTTATTAGTTAAAAACAACTCTATATGCTTCCTTAGCGAAGAGCTACACATGGATATTTTCACGCTCCTTGTATCATATATTCTGGATTCGCAACGCAATATTAACGCTATAGCGTAAATATGTAAAGGTCTAAAAATGACAAAGACTGAAAAAGATTGGTTCCAACGCTTAGTTGAATTGATAAAAAGTGACGGACGAACAATGATTGAAATAAGCAGAGCTGCAGGCTGTGGACAAAATTACGTCCAACAAATGATAAATGGAGGCAAGAGACCTTCTGTAGATAAACTCATGGCTATTTTGAATACACTGGGAAATGCTAGTGCCATATATGTAATAACTGGTTTCAATATCTCCGATGAAGACTTAAAACTCATAACTTTGATTTCGTCTGGAGATAAAAAGAAGATTGAAGCCTTAAATGTTCTGTTGAATGAGCAGAATCTGTAGCATTTTCTACTTTATCCAATATCGCTTGCTTTTGAGACGTCGATAAAGACTCCCATTTCACAATAATATCAGATAAAGTTGTTTCAAATTTTTTATCATTCTTCATAGTCATACTCCATGTAGTCACACTATATAACGCTAAAGCGTTCAAAATATATCTCATACCTTAGAAAAAAATATTTGCAATAGGCAGTATGGAAGCAATTGTGTACAAACTTATTTTACAAAATCAGATGAAGTTCTATTAGTCATGTACCATAGTGAAACAGAAAGCATCACACGATCCAGACCTTCTTATGAAAATTGGTATAATCTATCAAAAACGCGAATAATGTTACGCAGATCTTGCGATTCGGACCAATAAAAACTAATGTGAAAATATCCCTGAAGACACTCCTGAACTCTATATAAGAGAACACGAAAAAGCTTTTTTGAAAAAAATACATCACAATTTATTCTACATAGCACCATCTATGTTTTTTTAACAATATTGCAAAGCAAGAATATAACAATGTTATAGGAATAAATTCTTATAAACAGAGCCACACTACCTAAAACTCTGTAACACATTTACAGGTAACCTCTCCTCTAAACGCACCTTGTAAATACTAATATAAGTCTCTATCATAAGCAAAAATGATACTATTAAAAAATAAAACGAATCATCACGCACAATCTTTGTACGTAAATTTTATACAGATTTACAACAAGAGAGAAATTCCCTTATGCAAATGAAGAATTATATTTTCAAAGTATGACTTTGAAGAAGAAGTATACTTTTCCAAAAAAACACCCTCCCTGCCAATAATTTTTCATAAGAGAAAAAACTCATAATAAAGATAAAACTCTCTATACGATCAATACGAGAAAAATGTTAGCAATACAAAAAAGTGCTAGGTTTACCGCAATATTGCCAATTCCTTATCAGAGTAAAATCAAAAAAGACATCTGCTCTTCAATAATAATTCGGATCACATGAAAACTCTATAATTTAAACATTAAGCAAAAAATACACAAAAACAGAAAATGGTATTTTAACAAATTTTCCAATATCATAGAAAACATTTCTTACAGAATAATAAAATGCTTATTACAATAGAATCTGGATGATGCAAAGCGATAGAAACAATCACTCAATTGACTTTTCAAAGAACAATTAATAAAATTCTTTTCAGAAAACACGCCACCGTCACTATGAACAATATTTCTCAAGACATTAAATAGAATTCCTTTCTTGGGAAAAAGAAAATATCAACAAATGTTATCATCGTTGCCCCCATGATACATATGAATGCCCATAGATCACATTCTCTTATACACTAACCTTTCATCACAATGATGCTATTCGAACATCTAAAAAACATTAACATCACTTAGAAAAAAGCAAATTTACACTAAATGTTTTTTGAGCCATTTGTTCTGAACAGGTACAATCTTTAAAATTGGTTTTATTGAGGTCTGTTTATTTGCAGAACAAGTATAAATAAACTTATCCAATGAAGCTTTTAGCCTTCTATTTTATGAAGAACACCATATAGAAAAAGTACAAAACAGTATATGAATTAAGAAAGTAAATAGCGACCCATATCAGTTAATCCAAATGCTAAAAGGTTGCAAATGAGAGAACTTCTTTGATGAGACTAAGAAAACATACCATCATATTAAAGCGACTGAGAGGAAAAACTGCAACAAACAACGACCAAAAGCTTCTAAAACAAACAGGAAAATAAATAAAAAACGAAAAAGGTAGAATCTCAAAACTTTTATATAAACGATCCATTTTTCTATTGTACATTTCCCTATTGGTGGGCCCGGAGGGACTCGAACCCCCAACCAAGCGGTTATGAGCCGCTGGCTCTAACCAATTGAGCTACAGGCCCCACATAGGTTGTTTCTCTCTAAACTAAAATGCCCTATGATACAAGAGCTGACAAAGATTATAACCCATCTTTTTCTCTTTTCTATTGGTTTTTTTTTCAGTGCTCTAATTTCTTTACAAAAACTCTTAAAAATGAGAGAATAATTAACTGACAAATATAAAGGTATAGATATGATAGAAAAGAAAATTCAACCACTGAAGAGTTCTCTGGTTAAAACAGTTATATTAGCATTTACACTCTTAGCCACATCGTTGACTGTACGTGCTTATGCTGAAGAGAATAAAATGAAAAATGCAACGATTACAGTGACAGCAATCGGAGAAAGTCAAGCAGCACCGGATATGGCCATTATTAATCTAGCCGTTGTTACCTATGACAAAACTGCCCAAAAGGCATTAGATTCCAATAATCAATCCATCAATGATATTATAAACGCTTTTAAAAACAATGGCATCCAAGCAAATGATTTGCAAACATCAGGCTTATCCATTTATCAGTCGACCTCTGATAAACACCACGAAAAAAAGAATAATGAAAAACTCTATCATGTTTCAAATTCTTTAACGGTGCGCATTCGTGATCTTACCAATGCTGGTAAAATCTTTGATCAAGCGATGACACTAGGTGTTAATTCAGTTAACGGCATTACTTTTACCAACGCAGATACAAAGCCATTTTATCAAGAAGCACGTAAAAAAGCCATTACTGAAGCCATTGAAAAAGCGCAAACGATAGCGCAAGCAGCCGATTTAAAATTAGGAAAAATTATTGAAATCAATGAAAAGGATGATTACTATCACCCAACACCACGTCTCATGAGTAGAGCAGCAGATGTAAGCTACGCAAATACAAATTTTGCAGGTGGTGAATTAAATTATAACGTGAGCGTCACTGTAGTCTTTGCGATCGATTAAGTCACAAACAAGTTGTATAAAAAATCATATTACTGGCCTTCACGTAGAAGACCAGTAATGTGATAAAGATAATCTTCCTCAGATAATAATTCGTCTTCGTAAATCTCTATTTGTCCGCGTGCAGAAATACGCGCTGTATGTACCGTCTGACAATCCCCTGATACCAATGGATGCCACCAATGAAGATCTTTTCCCTCATAAATTAATCTATAAGCACAACTTTCTGGAAGCCAACGCGCTGTTTTAACTGTCGTAATATCTAGCGATATACAATCTGGTACAATTGATTTACGATGAGCATAATCTCGACACCTGCAGGTTTCCCCATCTAAAAGACGACAAGCAATACTGGTTGCATAAAGGTCACCCGTATCATCGTCCTCAACTTTATGGAGACAACAACAGCCACAGCCATCACAAAGGCTCTCCCACTCAGAAATGGAAATCTCTTCTAATTTTTTTACTTTCCAAAAGGGAAGTTCTCCACTCATAAACTCAGACACACCTTTTTTAATTAAGACGATCTATAAAAAATGAAACGTTTAATTTCTATAATTTTATCTATTTCTGTCTCTTAAAAAGATTCAACTCAATGTATACTTTAAACCATGTTCTTAAAAGCTATCTGAATAAAAAGAGAATATTCAAAAATAGCGCATATAAATGAACATAACCTATTGAAACATCTCTTTGTAAACTTAACGAAGAATAAAATGCGTCACCTAAAATGATAGAAAAATTCCGCAAAGAATATACATTTTTCATCAAAAAGTCCGTATGTTGCAATATAAGTTTATTCCTAACAGATCTCATTTCTTAAAAACGAGCCGCGCTATACGCAAGGTAATGTTTTTATCGTTCATTTCTTGAAAGCCCCCTACTCTCTACTCCATAACCACCCTTTGCCCTATATCTATTCTTTTGAGACAGAGAAGTATAAAGCCCCAAAGCTAAGAGAAACATTAAACATCGAAAACTTTCTAGATTGTTCAAATTCTTCCTATGTTTTTCTCAAGAAAGTATCCAAGTACAACATGAAGCACCTCCCCCCTTCATTAAGAAGAAAGAGGGAGTTATTAAAATGCACACGAATTCTTTTATTTAAGAATCGAGAAAACTGCGCAATTTTCGTGAACGGCTAGGATGTTTCAATTTACGAAGTGCCTTTGCTTCAATTTGACGAATACGCTCTCTTGTAACTGAGAACTGCTGTCCCACTTCTTCCAATGTGTGATCGGTATTCATCCCTATTCCAAAACGCATCCGCAAAACACGTTCTTCTCGTGGTGTTAATGAAGCAAGAACGCGTGTTGTCGTATCTCGCAGATTAGCTTGGATAGCTGCATCAATTGGTAATAAAGCATTCCTATCCTCAATAAAATCACCCAAATGGGAATCATCTTCATCACCAACAGGCGTTTCGAGAGAAATGGGTTCTTTTGCAATTTTAAGAACTTTTCGTACTTTTTCTAACGGCATAGAAAGCTTGCTAGATAATTCTTCTGGTGTTGGTTCTCGTCCAATTTCATGGAGAATCTGACGCGAGGTACGAACAATTTTATTAATTGTTTCAATCATATGAACAGGAATACGAATTGTACGTGCCTGATCAGCAATTGAACGTGTAATAGCTTGACGAATCCACCATGTTGCATAAGTTGAAAATTTGTAGCCGCGCCGATATTCAAACTTATCCACAGCCTTCATCAAACCGATATTGCCCTCTTGAATAAGATCAAGAAACTGCAAACCACGATTGGTGTATTTTTTTGCAATTGAAATGACAAGACGCAAATTAGATTCTACCATCTCTTTTTTTGCAATTGTTGATTCGCGTTCACCTTTCTGCACCTGCATAACAATCCGACGAAATTCACCAATCGAAATAGCCGTTTCTTGCGCAAGATTTTGTATCTCACTTCGCAGTTTTTGGATTTCTTTTGCTTCACGCACCGAAAACTCTTTCCAACCAGGTGTAGGCAAAGCAGCAATATAATTCATCCAATCTGCGTCCAATTCACGCCCTTGGTATTCTTTTAAAAAATCCTCATGGCCAATGCCATAGCTATTGGCAATCCGTTTCAGCTTACCTTCATTATGAATCAATCTCTTATTAATGTCATAAAGCTGTTCAACCAAAGCTTCGATACGATTTTGGTTTAAAGAAAGAGATTTTACTGCTTGAATCAACTCACCCTTTAATTGAATATATTTCTTCTTCTGAGAAGATGTAAGGGCCCCCTCTTTACGCTCTGCCAAACTGCTTTCAACATGCTGATCTTGTAATTTTCGTAATTTTACATAGGTTTGAGCAATAAAATCTAATGTTTCCATAACTTGAGGACAAAGTTCATTTTCCATTGCAGCAAGCGATAAGTTAACATCGTCCTCGTCCTCTTCATCATCGTCTTCAATGTTTCTCTCTCCTGCGCTCTCCCCCATATTACGTATACCAGAAGACATTTTTTCTTCTACGGTCTTATCAACTTCACTTCGCTCAATAACAGGAGCCTGCTTTGCTTCTGGACCAGCATAAGTCGTTTCAAGATCAATAATTTCACGAAGAAGAATACGCTGCTCTTTTAACTCGTCACGCCAGATAATAAGAGCCTGAAAAGTCAAAGGACTCTCACAAAGTCCTGCAATCATTGTCTCACGCCCTGCTTCAATACGCTTAGCAATGGCAATTTCGCCTTCCCGCGAAAGAAGCTCAACAGCTCCCATCTCACGCAAATACATACGCACCGGATCATCCGTACGATCTGTTACTTCGCGTTTATTCGTTGTCGTTGCAATTGCGTGGCTAGAGGCTTCTACTAAATCACCCCCCTCTACCGTAACTTCTTCTTCATAATTTTCAGACTCGACTTCATCCTCATCATCCACAACATTAACCCCCATCTCAGAGAACATCGCCAAGATATCTTCAATTTGTTCGGATGTAACCTCGTCAGAAGGAAGAACTGCATTGAGTTCATCCATTGTTACGTAACCATTTTTTTTGGCAAGTTTAATCATTTTCTTGATGGCATCATCAGAAAAATCAAGAAGAGGACTATCCAAACTCGCTTGGTTTGTTACTTCTGCATTATCTTTCTGTTTAACCTTTGTTGCCATACCATAACTCCACTCGATCACTTCACAGTTTCCATGTGACCAGTTTTTTTGTTCTCACTAAAATCTACCAATAGTTACTCATATATACTTCCTGTTAAGAGATTACCATTGGAAAGAATACATTTTGTATACGCCCTGACATCCAGACAAACTTGACATCCAGACAAAAACGCGGGAAAACTCCAGAAGTTTCCCCGACACCTCTCAGCCCTTCTGAGATAATCTCTGCACCCTATCGTAAGAACCAATTTCCCGCTTTTCCTAAAATTTACCCGCTTTTCCTAAAATTTAATTGTCATCTTTATAAAAATGTCACTCCACATAAACTTCCTCATCTAAAATTTAAGTGACTGATTCGCATTAAAAAAGCGAATCATTTTATCGTATCTTGTGTATTCCCGTCTATTTTTTCATCCAACCAACTTCCAAATCCTTCAATTAACGCTTCTGTTGCCTGCATCTGCTCCAGCTCATTTTTTACCTCACGAAGCAGATCAAAAACCTCACTCTTAGGATTTTCTACAAGTTGCTCTTCAATATCCTGTAACCTCTTATGTAGGTGGTGTTCTTGAAGATGCAAGTAGACAGCTTGTTTTAATATAGCACGCGCATCTTCTATAGGGGCTCCACCAGGAATAATACGCATACCAATATTTTGCACAAGATGTTTCATACGCTCTAACAGAGCCTTTTGCCCTCTTTTTTCTAAGAACGCAACCATCGTCTCTTTATCATGAAGCTGTTGGTCCCCAAGAATTTCCAACATAGCTTGATGAAAAATTATCAATTGAGTATTTTTTAATTCTAACTCAGAAAGAATTTCAAAATTTTCATACCACAACTCAGGATAGTAAGCTAAAGTGAGTAAAATCACTGCTTCACGCAAAGGGATAGATTGCGAAGAATTTCGTACTATTTCAGAATTTGCTAACAGAGAAAAGGTTTGATCTTTAAAGGTCCTATTTGGTGAAGATTGACCATATCGCCCTTCCCCCCTTTTTTTCGAAAAAGAGGGACGAAAAAAATCAAAAAGGCGTTTTTTTACATCTTGCAAATAATAACGACGGACATCTTCATCCTTAATCGTAAAAATTTGTTGTTTTAGTTGTTTTTCTAGCGCTGCTCGTGCCTCTGGAATTTCAAAATGCTTTCCATAGGTAGCACGCCACCATAAAAGCTCACTCAAAGGAATAGCTTTTTGCAAAAAAGAAGAAAAAAGCTGAGCTCCACCAGCACAAACAATTTCATCAGGATCTTTCCCTTGTGGCAACAAAACAAAGCGTACACAAACCCCAGCCTTTAAAAGAGGCAACACACGATCAGCAACACGAAAAGCAGCTTTTAAACCAGCATCATCACCATCAAAACACAAAATAGGTTCCTTCCCCATCTGCCATAAAAGCTCAATTTGCGCTTCCGTTAATGCTGTCCCTAAGGGTGCTACAACTCCTTCAAAACCAGCTTTAGTCAATGCAATGACATCCATATACCCCTCAACAACAAGGAGTGAATGAATTTTTTCATCGCCAACAAAGCGACTATTTTTGCGAGCTGCTGCCGCGTTATAAAGTATATTTCCTTTATGAAACAGCACTGTTTCAGGGCTATTGAGATATTTTGCTCGTGTCTCTTTCTCTAATGCACGCCCTCCGAAAGCCACCACACGTCCACGCAAATCTTCGATAGGAAACATAATGCGATTTCTAAATCGGTCATAAGAATCTGCGCTCTCCTCATGCACTGAGAGAAGCCCACATTCTTCCATTTGCTTTATTGAAATGCCCCGTGTACCTAAAGCTTCTTTCAAAGCCGTACGCCTTACCGGTGCAAAACCAATGCGGAAACGCTCTACAAGCTCTGGTGTAACACCACGTGCATCCAGATAACGACGTGCTTGTATACCTCCTTTATCGCGTAAATTATATTGAAAAAAATCTGTGGCAATTTTCATCACATCATAAAGGTCAGCTTTTTCCAGTTGACGTTTATGACTTTGTGAATCCAAAATAGGGAGTTTCATTCCCGCAAAATCAGCCAAACGCTCTACACTTTCTGAAAAGTGCAATCCATCAAGCTCACACAAAAAGGTAAAAATATCTCCACTTACACCACAACCAAAACAATAATAGCGCCCTTTATGATCATCACAATGAAAACTTGGCGTTTTTTCACCATGAAATGGACAACAACACCAAAAGTCTCCCCGTGAAGGCTTACTTTTTCGAGGATCAAAATCCACCCGTTGACCAATCACTGTTGAAATTGGGAGTCTCGTACGCAGTTCATTAAGGAAATCGGGCGGAAAACGCATTATCTCTCACAGAGTTTGAAAATTCTTTTTTGCATATTTAACGACTTTAGAGCATAATTCCAATACTTCCTCTTAAGCAGTTGTAAAATTTTAAACCCTCAACTGCATATATTTTTAGAAATGGAGAATAAAAAGTGATCGAATTTATTGCTCAATATCCTTGGTTAGAGGCTATTTCTTGGCTTGTTATTCTTACTATAGCTGCCCTTTTAGTGAACTTTCTAGGACGAAAATTACTTATTCACGGAGCAAAAAAACTCTCTTCTTTTCTCCCCCAAAATACAACGATCGATATTAATAATGCTATTCAATACATAGCGGATATCATTTCAGCTTTTATTCTTTCAATTGGTGTTAATTTTATCTCAACATTGCCCGATGCATTTAGCACTGTCATCAGTAATGTTGCCAACGCCTTCATTATCTTCTTTGTCGTCCTGACAATTTCTTCCTGTCTCAATGTCATTAACATCCTTTACGAACAACGACCAACAGCACGACTAAAACCAATAAAAGGTTATATTCAAATTGCTAAAATTGCACTTTTTGCTGTTGCAACAATTTTAATGGTCGCTACATTGATTGACCGCTCCCCTCTTATTCTCTTCTCCGGTCTTGGTGCAATGGCCGCGGTTCTCATGTTAATTTTTCAAGATACGCTTCTTTCTCTCGTTGCCGGTATTCAAATTTCATCTACTGATATGGTTCGCGTTGGTGATTGGATTGAAATCCCCAATCTCGGTGCCGATGGTGATGTTATTGAAATTGCCTTGCATACTGTTAAAGTTCAAAATTTCGACAACACCATCACCTCAGTTCCTATCCGTAAACTTGTGACCGACCCTTTTAAAAATTGGCGTGGAATGCAAGAATCGGGTGGAAGACGCATCAAACGCTCCCTTTTTATTGATCAATCAAGTATCCATTTTCTCACAAAAGAAGAACAAAAATATCTTTCCCGATTTAATTTATTAGAAAATTATTTCACGCAAAAAGTAGCAGAAATCGAACAATGGAACGCTCAATTAGATAAAAATCATGATGTCTTAGCCAATACGCGCCGTTTAACCAACATTGGAACTTTTCGTGCTTATGTTTTTGCTTATCTACAACAGCATCTAAACATCAACCCTAATATGACCTATATGGCACGACAATTACCTCCTACAGAAAATGGTTTACCCTTAGAAATCTATTGCTTTACGAACACCACCGTTTGGATCGACTATGAACAAATTCAAGGCGATATCTTTGATCACCTTTATTCCATTCTACCCTGTTTCGGTCTAAAGGTTTTTCAAAATCCAAGCGGTTATGATTTTAATCAAGTATTAAAAGCAAAAGTGAAATAAAAACAATAAACTTCAATTTATTAATTTGAGGCAACCACATTCACAACAACAAAGAAAGAATAAAGTATCATGAATGGTTCATTGGTACTCCTTCATCTTGCCGGCGCTATTTCTTTACTTCTCTGGGCCACACGCATGGTGCGCACAGGAGTTGAACGCGCCTATGGTGACAGACTTAAATATAAAATGTGCCACGTCGTTTCAAAACCATTGTTTGCCGTAAGTTTTGGGCTTTTTACAGCAATGATTTTACAAAGCTCTACAGCAATAACACTCCTCGTTGGCTCTTTCGTTGAATCTGGTTTTGTCTCTGGAGTAGCAGGACTTATGGCTGTACGTGGAGGAGAATTAGGATCAGCAATCGTTGTAAAAATTCTCACCTATGACCTCACTCTTGTTGTACCCTTGTGTCTTTTAATTGGCACTTGTATCTTCATGACAACAGAAAAACGTGAATGGCGTCAAATAGGACGTATTGTCATCGGTATTGGTCTTTTGATTTTATCTTTAGAGATGATAAGTACCGCGACAGAACCTTTACGTGAAAGCGAAATTTTACCTAGCATCATTCGTTATCTTTCAACCGATCCTATTTCCACTTTTTTGTTGGCTGCTGGCTTAACCTACCTCTTACATTCATCCATTGCAGGAATCATTTTGCTAGTCAATTTTGCCAACTACGATCTTATCCATACGCAACTCTGTGTTGTCATGGTTCTTGGTGTCAACTTTGGCTCTTCTCTTATAGCACCACTTTTAACGCGCAACGCCTCTCCTAATACTCGCCTCGTTCCCTTGGGGAATTTACTCATGCGTGGGGCTGGTTCAATCCTTGTACTTGTCTTATTTCTCTCCTTTCAACCACCCATCACATGGCTTGGCAAAAACACCCCTACTCAAGTGATTAATGCCCATATCATTTTTAATGTTTTCATTCTCCTTGCTGGAATACCGCTTTCAAAGTGGGTTTTAAAATTGACCACTCAAATTGTTCATATCAGTGCAAAAAAAACGCAAACCGATAAAACGCTCAATTTATCCGATCAAACAGCTCTTGATGACAGTGTTCTTGATCGCCCAACTCTCGCCCTCTCGAATGTCATGCGTGAAGTCATTCATATTTGTGATCTTGTAGACATCATGCTAGAAAAAATTATGGGACTTTATGAAAAGCCTGATCCCAATATTATTCGTGAACTCAACCAACTCAACACCATATTGGACAAAAAACATATCGCCATCAAACTTTATCTTGCACGATTAGCGGGACAAAAATTATCTGACGAAGAAGCTCTTCAAACGCAAGAACTTCTAGGTGCCTGTATAAAATTAGACCAAGCAGGCGATATCATTATTCATAATATGTTGATGCTGGTTAAAAAGAAACAACAAAAAGGTTTACAGTTCAGCAGCGAGGGCTGGAGTGACCTCCTTCGTTTCCACGCCATTGTACTAGCCAACGCGCATATAGCATTTAACGTTCTCGTCTCACGTGATACACACACTGCACACCTATTGGTACAAAAAAAAGATCAACTACGAAACTTAGAAAAAGAGATGAGTTTAAAACATTTTAAACGTCTGCGTGAAGGGGATCTCAAAAATGTAGAATCATCCAGTCTTCATCTCGACACTGTGCGCGACCTCAAACAAATCAACTCTCTTTTGACCTCAATGATCTACCCCATTTTAGAAGAACAGGGACTTCTTCAAAGTTCTCGTCTACGCAACCCTGCTGAAGAACAAGCAGAAAAAACTTAAACTTTTCAAATAACTTGAATAAAACACACATCACATCGATTATTCAATTTTGAATATGGTCAAGATATTGATCTAATCAATAATATCTTATTATTCGACAATTTAAATGAGCTTTCTGCATCGTAAGTTTCTTTCATTTAAAATCTATACATGATGAATTGCTCAAAGTCATCTGCTTGCACATTACAAACAAAGCAGCATGTAGAATAGAATTCTTGAAGAAAGACGTAAAAATGCCTAACCATCTCAGAGCCAAGACTGTTAAACACATAAAGAATAGGTCAAGAGTATGATAGTTCCAACCTAAACCCGCCTTGTAAAAAGGGAACCGCTTCACAGTAGCAGCGAAACAGAAATACTCTATAAGAAATACAAAACCCCACAAAAATGCAACATTTATATCAAGATTGGTAGAGGTTCAACCTATACAGCCATGCTATAACGTGTCAACGAAACAGTTTTCATTTCAAACATCATTGATATCAATTGGCAAGCTCCAAACTTTTAAATATCCATTTTACTTATTACTTTCTTTAATCACAATTGTTTTTTTAATGTAAGAGAGAGCTTAAAAAGCTTATAAATACACTTTATGAGTTCTTAGAACATTTCTACTAATATTTTCTTCTTTTATTCATATTTATCAATTAATTAATTTATTTATAAATTAAAATATGTTGTATATTTATACTTATTAAGTATTATTATGATATAAATGTGAATATTATTTTTATATAAAGGAAAGTAATAAGTAAAATATCTAAAAGAAATATCCTTTCCACTGGTTAAAAAAGGAATAAACCTTGATTTTTACAAAGTTTACTCTAGTTAGAATTTAAATTCAGGCAAAGGAGGGTATCATGGAAAATGCAAACATAGGTTGGATTGCTGCTATTATTATCGGCGGGATTGCAGGTTGGGCTGCACAGTATATTATGAAAAGCCAAACAGGAATATTGTTAAATATTATCTTAGGGATTATTGGCGCTGCGCTAGCAAGCTTTCTTTTTAGTCTTTTAGGTGTAAGTTTTGCTGGTTGGCTTGGCTATCTTATTTCAGGTTTTATAGGAGCCTGTATTCTTATATGGATAGGACAAAAAATTCGATCATAGAGTATTTATTTTTTACACCTTTTGGAATTCAATACAAAACTAGGAAACAACGAGCAGAGTTTGAAATATTTTCTTGTAACTTGGTGTTACCAATTTTGATATGATGGTGAGATGCTTAAGCTGCGATTTTAGGCATACACCATCACCGTATTATAAAACGAAATGCAGTAAAGAACTTTATAACGCACCATTTCATACCTATATAAACTTACGCATATCAGGAGAGATATGTTGCGTTATTTTAACGAAATACGAACTGATTTATGTACCACGTGCGCAAATCCAGCATATCTCACTGTAATAACAATTCATAAGGTTACAAAAATCACTAACGATGATTAAAAATTCTACCGTATAATGCTTAACACCTATACACTCTATCAACAATACCCTTTTTACCGAAAAACTCGAAGCGCTTTTTTACATTCTTAAGAAATAAAGAGAGACGGCAAGAATAAAATGATAAATATTTTTTCTAATCTATGAAATAAAATAGTATCTAAAATAAATATGAAAATTAAATTATAATGTGTTTTTTTAAATTTATTTTTAATAATAAAAATATATAAGTAAAAATTAATAATATTAATGCAAATTTATTATAAAATTAATACACATTATGTGATGTAATATTTCAAAATTTTAATAATATAATATATTTTGCAAAAATATATGCATTACTATAAACTTCTTGATTATAAAGAATACGATCTCCTTTACATCTCAATTCAAAAGATTTGAATATCTCTTCTCTTTCTAAAGTATAAAATAAAGTTTTGTTCCTCTTAAAATTTCCTCTTTATATCATCTTGCATAGATGAATTTTTAGCTCTTCTTTATATGCGTTACAAACGAATTTTAAAGCACGAAACATTTTTCCCATTGCTCTCATGCGATAAAGAAATTTCCGTAATGCATTGTGAAAGCGCCTTGAACAAAACATAATACTTTATTTTGCTTTTTTAAATGAAAATAATCCTATAATATATACTTCCTGCATATCTTCTTTTAAAGACCTTTGCTTTCGATTTTCCCTTTGATATCTTCCTGTTAAAATCTTGCTGCTTTTATACTCCTTGTATTACAATAGAGCTATCTATTTAACCCAACATAACATATGGAATAAGACTTTAGCTGTGGAGTAAAACGATGTCTGATCTTGAAGATTCCATCTTACCACCTCTAAAGTGGTTCTCTGATCAAAATCCTCCAATACCAGAAAATGTTCGCGATTGGCTCATGGAATCGGGCTCAATGACGCTTCGATTAAAGAAATATTGTACCTGCCTCCAAGTTCAACCACAACGCGAATGTTTTATTACGCGAGATAAATTAACAGAAGAAGCAGAGCATCTCCCCGAAAATGCGCGTTATTGGCTACGCGAAGTCATATTAATGGGAGATAATAAACCTTGGCTCCTTGGACGCACTGTAATTCCACAAGAAACCCTCCTACACAATCAAGCCTTGATGCATTTGGGAACTGTACCTCTAGGACATTATTTATTTAACAATGACAAATTAACCCGCGATTACATTCATATTGGTCAACAAGGTGCGCTATGGGCACGCCGTTCCCGTTTGCGGTTAACGGGTAAGCCATTGTTGCTAACTGAACTATTTTTAACAGATTCACCACTGTATCCCCACAAATAGAGGTTACTCATTTTATTCTGCATAACTTATAGATTTCATATAGCTTATAAGGGATTTAATCAGAGAAAAGAATTTCAAAATTATCTCAAGAACACATTAAAAACAAAGATTTCTTTTCAAAATATCCTTTTATTTCATCAACTCAGCTTAAAAAATCTCTTCCCTAGAAAAAACGTTCTAAAATTCTGATTTTCTTATCATTAAAACCAGCACTTGAATTAAAAAGATACACACCATATTGATAAAACCATCTATATTTAAATTTCTTGCTGAATAATCACTACTCTAAAATACGGTAACTCTTTATCAAACAAATGCTTTGAAACAGCAAAAAAGACAATAATACACTCCCCAAAATTGGAAATCTGTATCAATTAACTTAATCATCCTGTTTAAAAATTTTTAACAGTGCGAATAATAGATTTTTTTTAAAAAGTAAAAACTCTATAACCTTTTTGTTTTTTAATGGTCTAACAGCTTTGAAGAACAGAAAAATATAATACTTAAAAGAATGTTTATTGCTCTATAAGAGCCAAAAAAATTTCGTTGATATCAAAGAAATATTTTTTTGATAATAGTATGTATATAAAAAATAAATGATATTTATCAACATCCTACTGACTTACAAAGGCGACGCACAATAAAAAATATTTTCCAATCCCCTTGAATTAACAAGATCTATTGCAATTTTTGACGAAGACTATTGCACACTTTAGAAAAATTCATTTGCCCCGCATACCGTTCCTTAAGCCATGCCATCACCTTACCGATATCGCGTAATTTTTCTGCCTTTGTTTGTGCCAAAGCTTCACAAAGAACCTGTTCTACTTCCATCTCCTTAAGTTGATAGGGAAGAAATTCACGAATAACTTCTATTTCTGCTTGTCCTCTCTCTGCCAATTCCAAGCAACCAGACTCTTTATAGGCTCGCATCAATTCTTCACGCTGTTGAAGCATTTTAGTGAAAACAGACTGTATCTGCTGATCATCCACTTCTAGCTTCCCTTCATCATAATAAAGAATATCACGATCCCTAACTGCAGCATTCATTAAACGAAGTGTAGCAAGACGCGCACTATCTTGCGCTTTCAAAGCAGCCCTAAGAGCCCCATCAATCTGGTTACGCAACATAAATTTATCCAATTTTTGTTCAAGAAGAAGATGCCTTTTAACCAATCTTTATCCATCTTGCAATGGAGAATAAAAAAATAATTAAGGACTCGATCTTCGAAAAGCTAAAACAAGACTTTACCTCTTCATGGAATGTACTTATACTGCCTATTTCAAGCGAAACGTTACCAGAATAATATGCACAGCATCTGCTAAAGGTATGATTTTTGTGTAAAGTTGATCATTATACCTTTCAGAGAATAAGCCATCATACCTTTAGAATAAATTGTGGATACATACTATGATACAAGCGACTTCACCCAGCCACCCTTGGAGTATCAAAAAACCGACAGCCCTCTTAGTCTTAGCAGATGGAACCGTTATTGAAGGCAAAGGAGCAGGTGCTACAGGTATAGCTGAAGCTGAAGTGTGTTTTAACACCGCCATCACAGGCTATGAAGAAATCCTCACAGACCCGTCATACACACAACAAATCGTTAATTTTACTTTTCCTCATATAGGAAATGTAGGGGCAAATAGCGAAGATATTGAAGATCTCTCTCCTCTCAATTGTCATGGTGCTGTTGGCGCTATTTTCAAAGCAGACATTACACATCCCTCAAATTATCGATCCAATGAAAATCTTCATCAATGGCTTAAAACGCGTAAAATTATTGCACTTTGTGGTATTGATACACGTGCACTCACAATTCTTATTCGTGAAAAAGGTGCACAAAATGCTGTCATTGCACACGATGCTAATGGAAACTTTGATATTCCTTCTTTAAAGAAACGTGCGCAAAAATGGCAAGGTCTCGTCAATCTTGACCTTACGAAAGACGTGACATCTCAATCATCAATGCAATGGAATGAAAAACCATGGAGTTGGAATAAAGGATACGGTACAAACAATGTGCACAATCTTCATATCATTGCAATTGACTACGGTATTAAACGTAATATTCTTCGCCTTATGGCAACACAAAAAGCACGCATTACTGTTGTGCCTGCCCACACAACTGCAAAAGAAATTCTGGCAATGAACCCTGATGGCGTTTTTCTTTCTAATGGACCAGGAGACCCCGCAGCTACGGCTCAATATGCCATTCCAACAATCAAAACATTAATTGATCATAATTTACCAATTTTTGGAATATGTCTTGGTCATCAACTTCTCGCTCTTACGGTTGGTGCAAAGACCGTGAAAATGCACCAAGGACATCATGGTGCCAACCACCCAGTTAAAGACCTTAACACTGGAAAAGTTGAGATTGTATCGATGAATCACGGTTTTGCCGTAGATTCTTCCTCTTTACCACAACATGTTCAAGAAACACATATTTCTCTCTTTGATGGTTCAAACTGTGGTATTCGAATCATTGGAAAACCTGTTTTTTCTGTTCAATATCACCCCGAAGCTTCTCCTGGACCACAAGATAGCCACTACCTCTTTCAGCATTTTAGTGATCTCATTATGAATTATAAAAAAATATCTTAAAATAAAAAGCCTCACCTTTTAACTTCTCTCCTTTAAATTATATCATCTTCCTACGCACAATTATATTATTTTTATACCTACAACTTATTGAATAAATATTCTTATTGATCATTCTAAAACTAAAAAGAGCGCACTGAATAACTTAAATTTTTCTCCCTCCTCTTCTCTTAAGGTCGTATCCATCAAAATCATTGGCTTCTCCCCCCAAGCAAGGTAAGTGTATCGATAAAAACTATTTTTAAAAAGAGTAAAGTGTCTAAACTTCAAATAAGCATTTGATTCACAATACAATTTTAAGCATTCTATTGTGCATGAGAAGCATAACTCCTCCTAAAGAATAAAAAAATTAAAGTGTGAGACAGTGCAACAAATCTCTACTTTTTAAAAGATATTGCCGTAGATGGTTTTGAAAACTGTAAAGTCGAATAAAAAAGTAATCGCAAAACAGAAAACATCTTTTCAATTTTACAACGTTATATTCTTCCAAAATGAGGTTGTCTTTCGATTCCAGAAATGATGCCAACAAATATAAGCAATATTTTACTTCCAATTTGCCATATAAAATTTGGAATTGTTCATACAATACTGATACATCTAACTCAGATACGTTTTAATCTTTTTTTTTCAATATGCTGCTACATTAGCACTGGATATTAATTTGCAAGCAATAGAAAAAATACGGTCTCCCCTATACAAACAATATCACAAAATAAAAAAATTATTTTCACTAAATGAGAAGGATATATCGATATTCTATACAACACTTTGTGAAACAAATATCACAAAAAACTTTCTGCCTATAAAATGATACATTTTGTTTATCTTGTGCATTCTCTAGCAAAATAGTACGTACCAGCCCCTCTCAACAAATTAACGTACCCGCAAGACAAAAATAACTGTCGCAACAACAAGAAGAAAAAAGCCTCCAACAAAAGGAGCACCAGAAAAATAAAACAGTGCATTTTTATCTGTAAAACATTCAAAAAGAAACACATAAAAAACAGAACCAAATGTTAAACTCAACGAAATAACAGATGTCATCGCTCCTTGCAGTTCTCCTTGTACATTTGTCGGTACCTGCGCTGAAGCAATAGCACGTATAGGTGCATGAACAAGATACTCAAGCATAGTACACACACAAACCATATAAACCATCCACCCCTGCGTCGCAAATGTATAACCCAGCATAGCAACAGAGGCAAACAAAAGCCCTACTATAACAATATGCCAATCACTCCATCGTTTAGAAAAATAAGGCAAAATGAGAGCGACTACAATAAATTGGCCTATCCCAAAAACACTATAGGAGAGTCCAATAGAAAAAGAACTCCAATCATAGCGTTCTTTTGCAATGAAAGCCCAAATGCTTAACCATACAGATTCCGCAAACCAATAAAGAAAAAAGACCAATAACACCCAAAGAACCATCGGGTATTGTTTCAGATGCCAAAAAGCACCTAAGGGATTTGCCCGCTTAATATCAAAAAAGCGCCTATTCCATAAAGAAAGGGTTTCTGGAAGCATAACCCAAGAAAAAATAAAATTAATGAGTGAAAAACCAACAGCAAAATAAAACGGAATACGCGGACCAAACTGACCTAAAAAACCACCAATAAACGATCCTAAAATAAACCCCAATGCGGATGCAATGCCTAACAGACCAAAATTGCGTGTACGGGTTTTATCATCAGATATATCCGCAAGATAAGCTGTACAAGTTGCAAAACTAGCGCCACTTATCCCTGACAAAAGACGCCCGATAAATAACATAGAATAGCTCCATGCTATAGCACATATGAGATTATCAAGAGCAAAGCAAATAATAGAGAGAAGCAAAATAGGACGACGACCATAACGATCAGAGAGATTGCCAATAACAGGAGCAAACAAAAACTGCATCACTGAATAAGCTGCAAGTAATTTTCCTCTTTCTACAAAAGATGTACTGACCTCTTTTCCAGTTAATTGAGAAAAATATTCAGGCAAAACAGGACAAATGATCGCAATACAAAGAATATCTAACAATAAAGTGATGAACACTAAAATGAGCCCACGCTGAACAAATTTCGGATTGAGCATTTGGTCTTGCATAACATACACACTATTTTACGCATACAATGACTCCCCCGCTCTCTTTTAACTCCCTTTTCCTTTTAAAAGTATTCTATGCTGTATAATTTTCATATATGAAATAATAACAAATTAAAAATTACAAAAAGAGTCAAGATAAAAATATAAAATTATTTTTTACTTGATATATCATTATCAAAGTATAAAAAATATCTTTTATATTAAATGAAAAAAATACTTATGAGAATAAATCATTAACAATTAATCGTAAGACATAGAATATCAAAATAATTTGATAGATATTATGATTAATTTTATAATACATTATTACAACTTATCATACTGCTAATTTTTAAAACATCAACTCTATTAGATAAATCAATGCCATATAATAATTTAAATATTTAATAATCATCGTAAAATATATTAATACTGTAAAAACTGATTATATTTATTGAATCAATCAATATTATATGTTATTATTACATTAAAATGCTAATAAGCATGAGAAAACAGTTCTTTTAGTACGTGTTGTCCGTGAACTGTTAAATTTAAAAATGGTGTGTAAAATGCAAAAAATATCCCTATTAATTCTCACTTTAATGTTAGTGATAGGACGTGATGTCCAAAATTCTTATTCACAAGAGGGGGGGATAGAAAATAAAATAGAAACACAACAAACAACCAGCGTAGAGCTAGATCCCTATACTTTAAATAAATTAAATGCTCTTCTCAAAAAACGTTCAGAAATAAATGATCACGAAAAAGGAGCCGTGATTGACTTTCTTTCTGAAGCTTTTTTAGGAACACCTTACAAAGCTAATATGTTACATGGCTCAGAAAATACACCAGAAAAACTGATTATTGATTTTAGAAGCTTAGATAACTTCACTTGTATGGATTATGTTGAAGCATTGCGCAAATCAACATCCCAAACAGAATTCATAAATAACGTCATAAAAACGCGTTATATTAACGGTAATGTTGATTTTTTAAATCGGAAACATTTTTTTACGGATTGGGCTTATAGAGAATATAAACTCGCCACTGATATTACCGCTGAAATAAGTCCCCATGCGGTAAAAATAGAAAAATATCTCAACAAAAAAGCTGATGGTGAAAGCTATCTTCCTGGACTTCCAGTTGTGAAACGCACAATAACGTATATTCCAAGTAACTTTATTAATGAAGAGGTTATAAGCCGTTTAAAATCAGGGGATTTCATTGGTATTTATGCAAAACTTGCTGGATTGGATGTAACACATGTGAGTTTCTTTATCATGACAGATAAAGGGCCGATGTTACGACATGCTCCTTCACACAAAGAAAATGAAAAAGTCGTCGATACCCCTTTTATGGATTATGTTGCAAAAACACCAGGAATCGTCGTTTTAAGAGCCCTTGAATAACATCATAGCGATATGAAATAGCTTTTCTATTCTTAATAGATATACTGAAGCTATTCAGATAAACGTCTAACTTTGTATAATCTACACGGATAAAATCATAATTCAGATAAACGTCTAACTTTGTATAATCTACACGGATAAAATCATATTTGAAGAATGGCGGTTATAATTACCTTTACTGACTGAAGGCTGAAGGCAAGCAAAACTCTGTTATTTCTTGTATCATACTTTCTTTTCATATGCTCGAGCTAAGAATTATCTATAGACCACCGCCATTCTAATCTTTATGAATATAAAAAATATTTTTTTGCAAGCATAAGTAAAATAAGGTATGTTATGATTATTGTCTCACAAAGTATTTTATATAAAATTTATAATTAAGCTCTATTTCCTCTCGCCCTCAAAAACAAGAGATCTATTCTTGACAGCCCCGTAAACAATACATCTTCTTAAGCCAATTTCAGCGGATAACCATTTCATGTAATTCAATTAAACGCCACCAGCAAGCCTTACTGCTCGGCATTGACCGCGCACTCAAAAAATGCTTAAGAGATCAAATTTTATAGGTCTTATCTCACCACACCTTAAATGACAGTGTACGATAACAGAATAAATCTTGCCTTAAGAGACTCTGTTTAATCTTCCCCTTTATTGATGCAAAAATACAATCAACAAAAGAGCATCATCGTATTTTCAAGAGATATGAGTTGCCACACCGTAAAAAATTAATGTTCGTAACATGACAACCCATTTGAAAAAATCTTTTTATATAAAAGGGATTACCGTTGTACCGGGAGGCAATTTTGCCTCATCTTCAGGCTCGACATGAATAGAAATACGCACATTATCAAATTCTTTTTGAAGAACAGCTTCGATTTTATCACAAATTTTATGTGCTTCACCTACCGGCATTATAGCAGGTACAACCAAATGAAACTCTATAAAAGTAACCCTCCCAGCAACACGCGTCCGCAAATCATGGACCTCAAGCGCACCCGATGCATTTGCAGAAATCAGCTCACGAATCCGCATGCTTTCATTCAATTCAACGCCAACATCCATTAATCCCTGAACAGCATTTCTAATCACCTTCCAGCCCTGTAAGAGAATATTAACGGCAACGATTATCGCTAAAATTGGATCTAAAGCTCCCCATCCTCCGACAAAACCGGCAATTAAACCAATTAAAATTGCAAGCGACGTAAAAACATCAGTTATAAAATGTACTCCATCAGCTTTAAGAGCCGGTGAGCGATGGAGTTTTCCCTGCCCAATAAGAACCATTCCCCACATACAGTTTATGACAGTTGCAATAAGATGAATAACAAGCCATATTCCAGGTTTCTGCAACAATTTAACGGTAGAAAGAGCTATCCATGCTTCTCTTAAAATAACAAATGCCGCAATAATAATGAGTACCCCTTCAAGAATTGCGGAAAAATATTCCGCTTTATGATGCCCAAAGGGATGATCATGATCTGCTGGCTTCATACTCACTTTAACAGCCCACCATGCTGCCAATGACGCAAGGATATTAACGATTGATTCCAATGCATCAGAATAAAGTGCAACCGAACCTGTGATGTGATATGCCCAATATTTCAAAGCAAAAACAATACACGCAATAAAAATAGAGTATAAAGTTAAGCTTTGTATATTGATTTTTACATCCATGAACCTCATCCTTTTCTTCACGAAATAGGGAATTAATATTTTCAACCATATCATTATACTTTTTGCATAACGACGATCTTTCCTCAATATTACAGAAGCTTCATCATACAATAAACGCCTCAGCTCACCATTATTATCGTAAAAACTGCTCAGTTATACGAACAGCACCAATAAATAAAGAAGAGAGAAAATAATAGAGAAAAGAGCTTTCCCAAGAGCAATCAAACACATAACCTTCATTATTAATCGTTTTCTGAATAACTTAAAGCCATCTCACTTCTCATAAACGAAAAACTTGTTTTTGCTCAAATCTATCATGATCATGCATTATTTTTCAGTCTTATGATGTGCATTATAACCCATCTATAAGCCATCTTTGCACCTTAGAAAAAATATCTTAGCACTCTACAGTAACTTTACAGGTCAACAGGATTTTAAAATATGATTTACTGAAAAATTTAGATATAAAAAGAAGAACAATGATTACCCTCAAAAAAAAAGAATCTGGGCATTGGGGACCCAGATTCTTTTCCCTTAAAAACTAAGGGCATACAGAACTCGGGAAATAGCGGGGACCCAAGACACTGCACCCGATACGAGAAAAAATATATGATTCCGTATCAGTATTTTTACATTATACCTATGGTTGCATATTGTCAATACAAATTCTACCATAAGTTTTAAAAAATATTTTTTTATCTCTTCTTTTTAAATAAAACAAATTCTAACATCTGGAAATCATAAGAAAAAAGCACTAAAAATCTCGCATGCATTTGAATATCATAACAATCAATGAAACAGATGATCCACGCCTAAAAGCCTATCATAATATCCGTGAAAAAGATCTTGTTGGACGGCAACATCAATTTATTGCTGAAGGCAAAGTAACATTGTCCGCATTACTACATTCGAAAGAGTTTTCTGCCATCTCACTGCTCATCGTAGCAAACCGTCTCTCTGGACTTCTACCGCTTTTAGAAAAAACACAGCCCCTATGTCCCATTTATTGCGTTCCACAAAAAGTTATGGATAATATCACCGGCTTCCATGTTCATCGTGGTGTTCTGGGTATTGGTAAACGAAAAATACTGCCATCCTTACAAAGTTTTTTACAATATCTTCCAGAAAAAGCTTTGATTCTTGTTTTATGTGGTATCTCGAATCACGATAATATGGGATCAATTTTTCGTAATGCAGCAGCCTTTGCCAGTAATGGCATTATTGTCGACAAAACCTCATGCGATCCACTTTATCGCAAATCAATAAGAGTTTCTGCCGGCGCTGCTTTAAAAGTACCCTATACGCAAAACGCTGATATAGATGACATTATAGCTGCTCTAAACGATGAAAACTTTCATCTTTATGCACTCTCCCCTTCTGCCTCACACACTCTCAAACAAGCCAACAAAAGCAAAAGAATAGCACTTATTTTTGGAACAGAAGGCGATGGCTTACCACTCCACATACTAAAACAATCAAACACCTTACGTATTCCCATGACTGACGGTTTTGACAGCCTTAATGTTGCCACAGCCTCAGGTATTGCACTTGCTCATTTTACCAACTTTGACCACTAAAGATGATAACACTTCAAGTTATAGAACATACCTAATGTTGTATGTTATCTACCAGTCTCCAATAATATTGCCGTTCCCTAGCCTTTGAAAGCATTGATAAAAAACATTTTTACATTTTTTTCATCACTTTCCACACCCTAACCCCGCTTATGACGTGCAGAAGATATAATTTTGATGGATTCAATCATAAAACAAACTTTCAATGAGAAAATCTTCCGGAAGTCTCTCATTCAAGTTTAAGATTAAAAAATATCATTATAAATCAATTTACTATGCTTTATAAAGCTGTTGTTTTTAGTTCTGAGGAAACAGGATCTTTTGTTTCGAGATTGCATAAAACGCGCTTCAACATCATTTCAGTATCAGCTGCACGTTCTGAATGTGTTACAAATCCTCCCCCAAGAATACGCGCCTCATGACCATTTCCATCATAAAGAACGCAAGCTTGCCCTGGTGCCACACCATTTTCACATTCCAATAAATCAACGGAAAAAATACCTTCTTTATAATGTAAGCGCGCAAGGTGAGGAGGACGCGTTGAACGCACCTTTACAGCCACTTCAATACCTTGAGAAGGGAAATTATATAACGACTCATCACCAAGCCAATTTACATCACGTAAAAAAAGCTTATGCGTTTCTAACATTTCACGCGGTCCAACAATAACACGTGCATTTTCCACATCGAGATAAACCACATAAAGCGCTTCACCCGTTGACACCCCAATACCACGACGTTGACCAACCGTATAATTAACAATTCCCGAATGTTTACCTAAAATCTTTCCATCAATATGGACAATAACGCCAGGATTAGCTGCTTCTGGACGCAGTTTTGCGATAACATCTGAATATTTTCCTTGTGGAACAAAACAAATATCCTGACTATCATGCTTATTGGCAACCACAAAGCCCATTTCTGCTGCCATTTCACGAACGCGGGCTTTTGGAAGATCACCAAGTGGAAAACGCAAATAATCAATCTGTTCTTGTGTCGTTGCAAAGAGAAAATAACTCTGATCACGATCATTATCGAGAGGACGAAAGAGTGCTCGATGCGCTCCGTGGGAACGCGAACGAATATAATGTCCCGTAGCCAAAGCATCTGCTCCCAATTCGCGTGCCGTTGTTAATAAATCAGCAAACTTAACCGTTTGATTACATGCAATACATGGTACTGGGGTCTCTCCATGAGCATAACTTTCTGCAAAAGGATCAATAACAGCTTCGCGAAAGCGCTTTTCATAATCAAGAACATAATGCGGTATTCCTAGTGTTTCTGCAACGCGGCGTGCATCCTCAATATCTTGTCCTGCGCAACACGCCCCCACCCGATGCGTTGCTTCCCCATGATCATAAAGCTGCAACGTAATGCCAATAACATTATACCCTTCCTTTTTCAAAAGACCTGCAACAACCGATGAATCAACCCCCCCCGACATTGCAACAACAATGCGAGAATCCTCAGGTTGTCCTGGTAAATCAAGACTGTTTAAAAACATGTATTCATTCTCTATTTAATGCTCTGTTTAATGGCTAGCCATATGTTGACATTCTGATGCACGCTCTTTAGCACTTTTACACGATTGATTGCCTTTATATTATTTTTTTATCCTTTCCACAACCATAGGCATTACTTTCTTAAAAGCTGCTGCAAACAAAAAAAGAATGATAGAAATAAGGCATAATGGTAATCGTTTAGGAGAAAACCTTTTTTCTCTTTTGAAAAATCCGGTAAAATATTGCAAGAATCTCTTCTACACACTTCAACTTGAGCTTCTTTTTACATACCCAATCACTTTATTAATTTTTTCTTTCAGCGCTTTTAGCTCTTTTTTAAATTTCATGCTCTATAAACGAATCAAGTCCTTGACTAAAGGTAGAGGATACGAATGAGCAACTTGATAAAAACACAAATGAAATATGTTATTGGGCCAGATGGAAGTCCGCTTACAATTGCCGACCTACCGCCGCAAACAACACGGCGCTGGGTGATTCGTCGCAAAGCTGAAGTTGTTGCGGCTGTCAGAGGTGGATTGTTAAGTCTTGACGAAGCGTGCCACCGTTATACTTTGACCGTAGAAGAATTTCTTTCATGGCAAAGTTTAATCGATGAACACGGTTTAGCGGGATTACGAACGACCAAGATTCAACACTACAGGCATTAAGTTGCCATTGATTAATAACATAAAGCAATCTATAAAACAGCCAAACTTGATAAAAGTTTGGCTGTTTTATACTATATCCAAAAGATAAACCTGAAAGAATGGATTTTTCAATAATTGCTTTTATCATCCAGCCATTAAATTAGCCAACCATTGAATTAGATTGAATCAAAATATCCTTATCATCCGCAGCAATCTTCTTTTCTCGTGCTTCCAAAAGCTGTGCACGTTGCAGCTCTGTATTAGCTTCATGGAGAGCAATTTCAGCATTTGTTTTTTGAAGTTCTAAATCACGAATTGAATTGATCAGATTATCACGTCTTTGCCGCGCTGCACGCGCAAAAGCAGAATAAGCAAAATGGTGAACATCATTGTTTCCAGATTTACGTTCTTCATGAGTAATCTGTGCTTCCAACTCTAACACCATTCGTTCAAATTCTGCGATCATCATCTCAAGCTGTGCAATTTCACGGCGCTTTCCACGCACTTGAAACATCCTCAATCGCACCATATTTTCTCGTGGCTTCATACTCACTACTCCTTGATTGCGCCAACTCAAAACTCGCATTCACACCCAATAAATATCTTTTAGTTATATATCTATCCGACAAAAACAGTCTATTAACTTGAAATTATAATAATTTTTGCCTTGCATTAAAGCATCTGAAAATACAATCTGCTTTAAAGAGCAATAACTATTTCTTTAACTTTTCCCCCATTATAAACTGAAGAGGTTTAAAGCTCAGTAAATAAACACTGAAATTATAAAAAAGTAATTTATAAAGCTCTTTTACAAATTTTTTTAAGTTAAAGTTTATAGAAAAAGCCCTCCTTCTTTATTATGTTAAAAAATATAGGATTTTTCTAAAATAATTTTGTAGCCTCTTTCAAAAATAAAAATATTTTGTTAACCACTATCATGGATAGTGGGGAATTTAGTAGTGATTGTTACGCGTACTACTGAAATGTTCATAAACGCTTTGTTATAAGTGTTTGATTTAATGAATTGTTTTTATAACAGTGGTTTTGCTAACTGATATAAAATAGAAATGCTCCTTATGATTCGTGAAGGAGCAAAGTGAGGGATCTAAAATGCGCGTATTATTAATTGAAGATGATAGAGCAGTTACTCAAAGCATTGAGTTGATGTTAAAGTCGGCTAACTTTAATGTTTATATCACTGATCTGGGTGAAGAAGGTATCGATTTAGGAAAACTCTATGATTATGATATCATTTTGCTTGATCTGAATTTGCCTGACATGTCAGGGTATGATGTCTTGCGGACTCTAAGGTTGGCAAAAATAAAAACTCCTGTCCTAATCCTCTCTGGTATGAATGCCATTGAAGATAAGGTTCGTGGTTTTGGCTTTGGAGCAGACGACTATATGACGAAGCCTTTTCATAAGGATGAGCTCATTGCACGTATCCATGCAGTTGTTCGTCGTTCAAAAGGACATGCACAATCGGTTATTGTTACCGGAGATCTCACCGTTAACCTTGACACAAAAACTGTCGAAGTTGCAGGGCGCCCTGTTCACTTAACCGGTAAAGAATACCAAATGTTAGAGCTTCTCTCTTTACGCAAAGGTACCACCCTTACCAAGGAAATGTTTCTCAATCATCTCTATGGTGGAATGGATGAACCAGAACTAAAGATTATCGATGTTTTTATTTGTAAATTGCGGAAAAAATTGGAAGCAGTCTCTTCCAGTGTAAATTACATTGATACAGTTTGGGGACGTGGTTATGTATTACGTGATCCAGTTGAAGAGAACGTACGAAAAACCGCTTAAGCAGTGAACATGCACATTGTAAAATCTCGGAGTGTAGCGGGCCGAGATTTTTTCCCGAGATCTTTTCTCTATTAAAAGTAGAGAACTCGCGCACTAAAAATCTCATATAGAAAGCGCTTAAAGCTTAAGAAGTAACCACACCCAATTTACACATATAACCTTATCGCTCATAAGTTCAATCGAAACCACTTTTCCCAACACAGCTTAAGCGCTTCTCTCTTATTCAAAGCTTTTTTACACTTTCTAAAACAATACAACCATCACTTTCATCAATATTTATTTTCATCTCTGTCATCTGAGCAAGTAACATTGTGTAATAAAATTGGATGACATGTGCATCAATAAGCTCTTCTTGAACTTCTCCACGAAATAACGCAAGAAAATGAGGGGGTATACGGAGAGTTCTACCGAAAACCTCAAATCGAAAAGAACGTTTATTTTCTTCTTGCAAAATAATAACAACAATTTCACCACCACGAGAAACTGTTGCGTTTGCAATCAATAATAAATTAAGCAAAAGTTTAACTTCATCTTTTTCTAACAATAAAGAAGAAGCTTGCCATTTTAAAGTTGCTTTTTCTTCTTTCATATATTGTTGAGCAACCTGCTCTGCAGTCCGTGTATCTATTTGTCCTCCACTTGCACCAGCAAAACCAAAAGCCAATCGCGCAAATTGTAGACGTGCAGCAGCACTCGCAACGGATAAACGCACCAATTGTAAAGCATCTTCTTCAGCTCCTCCTTCATCATAAAGCTCCATTGCATTTTGAATAGCCCCCACAGGTGAAATCAAATCATGGCAAATACGACTACAAAGCAAAGCAGCAAGATCCATAGGCTTCAAAGAAATATCTAACGTCATAATGATTGAAAACTCCTAGATTCAAAAAAACAAACTTTATTTTAAAGAAAAACTCTTAACATCTGATGCATAATAGGAAACATTAACAATCATGCTAAAAAATTCAGAAATAAATTCAAGAATTTAAATAACCTTATATCTTATTTTTTATTTGAATAGGATGAAAATTCTAATATTATCTTTTTGTTTATCACTAATAAAAGGAGAAAACTCCATGGCTCTCTCTCTGCTCAAATACTGGTACAAAAATATTATATCTTTAATCTTCCTTTTATTCATCACCATAAACACTACACAAGCTCGACTAAAACCAATAGAGCAAAACGAACCTCATTATTCACTCCAAGAAATTATTGATTCTGGTCATATTTTTTTTGGAAAAACAGCCAGTGGTCTGGCTGTTGCAATTCAAAATATTTTTTCAAAATATGGTTATCCCAATGCCTATATTTTAGGAGAAGAAGCTTCTGGTGCCTTTTTTGCTGGATTAACCTATGGCGAAGGAATGGTTTTTACCAAAAGCTATGGTCAACATAAAGTTTTTTGGCAAGGTCCCTCAGTAGGATGGGATTTTGGCGGCCAAGGCTCCCGTTTAATGATCTTAGTTTACAATCTTAGTGGCATAAATAATTTATGGAGACGCTATGGTGGTATTTCAGGTTCGGCCTATTTAATTGCAGGTGTTGGTTTTCATGTCCTAAAATACCATAATACCTTGTTAATCCCAATACGTACAGGAGTCGGCGCACGCCTTGGTATCAATATAGGATATTTAAAATTAACACATAGACCGACATGGAATCCGTTTTAAACGGTTTCTTATTTGAAAAGGGGTATTATGCTTATTCAATCATTTCTTTTTTTTATACTTGGAGTTGCTTTCACTTCCTGGTTACTGGTGCTTTTATCTCCTTTTATTTGGCGTAAAGCCGTTCATTTTGCGTATAAAGATGTTTGTGCGAAAATGCCATTATCACTCGCGGAAATAGAAGCAAATCACGATTTTCTTCGTGCACAACATGCTGTAGAATTAGCAAACAACCAACAAAAGTACGAATTTTTGCAAAAAAAATATGTCCAACAAAAAATACAACTGAGCCAAGTAACAGAACAATTTTATCGGCTATGCCTCCCCACAAAAGATACTCTCACCAAAGAAGCGATAGCAATCAAACAAAATATCGCCACACTACACACTTCCAAAGGAAAGACAAATGATGCGTGAAAAAGTCGCACACTATCAGCAACGCTTACAAAAAATCCAAACTCATGAGCTGGACACGACTGCTAACCACCAATTGCTAGAAGAACTCCGAGAAGAAACAAAAGAACTTGCAGCAACATTGGCGGCTCAAATAGCACTACAAGAGGGGAATACATCACCCATCAACACATTGATTCAAAAATCCAAAAGCAAAAATGACCTAGCATCACGTATTCGCCAAAAAATAACTTTTCTCTCCAAAAGCCCTGTTAAATAAGTTATCTTTTAAAACACCTTAAATGAAGAGTAAAATCAACAAAGGTTCATTGTAACTTTCATAACCCAAATCCTTTTTACTAAACGTGACTTTTTTGCTAAGCTAAAGGACAAAGTTTCTTAGCCCATACGGTTCTGTTAAAAAATATCTTCTTGTCTAGAAGCTTCACTTTCTAATCATATCACCGCTCTAAAGGACAACATTTCATAGGTCCTAGAAAGGAAATAATACCAAAATATTGGCCACACACTTTAACAAAAAATACCTTCTAAGATGGATCACCAATAGAGATTTGACCATAATTTTAAGGATAAAAACACGCTCTCAAGAGTGATAAAAATCTCTTATTTTTTTGATAATCATATCCTGATCCGTTTGTGTCAAGTAAGGATGCATTGGTAAACTTAAAACACACTCTCCTAAAGACTCTGAAACAGAAAGGGAATCTTTTACATAAGGGAAGTGTTTATAAGCTGGCTGTTGATGTAAAGGAGTTTTATAATAAATCATTGTAGGGATAGAATTTTTTTGTAAAAAATCTTTTAATTTATCCCGTTCTTTTACCTTAATCGTATATTGTGCATAAGCAGAACGAATATTTTCTCCTATTTCTGGAACTGTAACAATATCTCTTAAGCCATTGGAATAGCGTTGAGCAATTTCCACACGCTTTTCCATTTCATCTTCAAAAATCGCAAACTTTTCTAGTAAAATTGCAGCCTGAATGCTATCTAGGCGCGAATTCATACCAATACGTACATTGTCATATTGCGTTTCACCTTTACCATGAAACAAAATAGAGCGTAAAAGTTCTGCAAAATGATCATCATTGGTCATCATAGCGCCTCCATCACCATAACATCCTAATGGTTTTGCAGGATAAAAACTTGTAGCAGCCACATCACCAAAAGCACCACACATAGTATTATCGCTTCTCCCCCCCATAGATTGAGCAGCATCTTCAATTACAAAAAGATTTTCCTTTGCAGCCACTTGAGCAATTTGCACATAGTCAGCAGAAAGCCCAAATAAATCAACGGCAATAATAGCCTTTGGCTTTAGACGTCCCTCTTTTTTTACCATTTCGATAGCGTGAGAAAGTTTTTCAACATCAATATTGAATGTATCAGGTAAAACATCGACAAAAACAGGTTCAGCCCCCACCAAAGCAACCACTTCAGCCGTTGCTGAAAATGTAAAACTAGGACAAAAAACAGCATCGCCTGGACCAATATTTTTAGCCATAAGAGGCATCTTCAAAGCATCTGTTCCATTAGCACATGCAATCACATGTTTAACGCCAAGATATTCTGCCAATTTCTCTTCAAATTCTGTTACTTTTGGCCCCAAAATATACTTACCACTAGCGACTACATGCGCAATTGCAGAATTAATTTTATCTTCAATACGCGCACGCTGCGCCCCAAGGTCGATGAATTGCATATTAACTCCATTGATCATCACAAGAATGCAAAAGCGCTACCTATCTCTTTTATCTATTATAATTGACATCAGCAGCTGTTAAAATCCGTAAAACCGCAATAGCATCATCACCATTTGTACGAGGTGATTGACGCGTTTCAATACAATGAAGGAAATGCCGTAATTCGCAAGTAAGCGGCAAATCTTCACAAACATCAATGTAATTCAGCTCATCCATGCTAAAAGCCCACTCTTGATTTTCTTTCCAAACGGCAAAATGGTGCATTGCCAATTTACGACTCCACGGTTCCATATCATCAAAAACGAGTATAGCCTTTGTTCCAACAACAATTAAACGCCTCTCACGATAAGAACTCAAGCGTGAAGTAAAAAGATGACTACGCACACCATTTGGAAAAATCATATGAATATGAGAAAAATCAGAAATCTGATCAACGACAGCAGCCCCCTCACCGCGAATTTCGGAAGGTTCACATCCTGTCAACGCCAAAATCATTGAAAGATCATGAGGGGCAAGATCCCATAAAGCATCACTGTGTGTGTGAAATTTTCCAAAGCCTAATCTATGAGAATAAATATATCGCACATCTCCCACATCTCCGTTTTTCACCAATTCACACATTTTTTCAAAAGCTGGATGAAAACGCAAAATATGGCCCACCATAAAAACTCGCTCATAGGCCTCAGCCTCCTGAATTTGGCGTTTAGCATCAGAAACATTCAAGGCTATTGGTTTTTCCACCAAAACATCTTTACCATTTTTAACAGCACGGAGCACATTTTGCGTATGCAATTGTGGCGGCAACGCTAATACCAGCGCATCAATATCTCGATGAGTAAAAAGATCATCTGGTGTAACAACCTCTACACCATACAGTGTTGCAAAACTAGCAGCACGATCATTATCAATATCAGAAACTGCTGCTAAAGCCCCGAGAGAGTGGAGTGTCCGTATATGATTTTCACCCCAATGACCGCATCCTAAAACCGCTACACGTGGCACCATTTTCATGCCTTACCTTACTTTATCATATGAAAATTACACTTTTACATATCGAGGATAAAATAGAATGACAAGAGAAAAGCTTAAAAACGATGCTTGACATCTTACTATTCTACCCCTTATATCCGCAAAAGATGTAATTATTGACAATTATGATTGCTTATTTTGGCGGAGTAGCTCAGTAGGTTAGAGCAGAGGAATCATAATCCTTGTGTCGGGGGTTCAAATCCCTCCTCCGCTACCATTACTTTTTTATTGTGTGTGTAGCTTGCCAGCAGTGTAGCTTGCCAGCAGGTTTTGTATATTTTGCCACTAGGTTTTGTACCAATTTATTTTTTTCAAAGAGTTTTTAAGGTGTTCTCAAAGGGTCTTCAAAGACCTTTCAAAGATCATTTAAAGCCTCTTTTTCTTTTCTGCTCAAAATCGCAATTTGAGATGATCAATCATTGAGTTGGAATCGTATTATTTGAGAAGCAGCGTATATAAGATGGTATGACTTCTTTTAGCATAAATTGACTGATGATTTTTCTGTATCCTAAGCACATTATTCAGGACATTATTAAATAAGAGAAGCGTTTAAGGAATTCGGTCAACTTGACCAAATTGCTCTTCAGTATGCAATTGTGCAATGTTTGCACCATTGCTCCTTTGAGGAATTGGGTAAACAATACCCTATTGCTGTACTCATGCAATTGGTGCAAGTTGCACCTATTCCTCATCACGACCGATCAAAGGGTCAAGTTGTCCCTTTGATTTTCTGTCACTCAGAGGTTTCCTTTTCTCCTGCCTCTTTTCCCTTGTTTGGTGCCTCGAGTGTGATTTCTGTTGTGTATCCGCTTTGTTTTTCATAGCGGTGGGTGACGGTCGCGGCTTTCCATGGACCATTGATTTGCCCACGAAACCCTTGCAATAAAAGAGGTTGATCCGCCATGATTTCAGGGCGTCCCTCAAGAGACAAAGAACCACTGCCTACAGCACGACACAACCTGTCCGACTCGGAAGCAGCAGCAGCTCGTGCTTCCTCCTCACAAGTGTAACAAGTCCGTAAACGCCGCACGGGACCGCTAAACCCTGTCTGATGTTTGACTTGGCATTGCTGCCCTTTTGAGCGATCAAAATAAGAAG